>NZ_CP035544.1:982500-1310000 GCF_004139715.1 Muriicola soli
TTTTTCTCAACGCTGAACTTAGCTCAGGGATTGAACTGGTAAAGGATCTGGCCAATTTTGAAGAGATGATCACCGGAGCCGACTGGATTATTACCGGAGAAGGAAAGCTCGATGAACAGACTCTTTCCGGTAAGGCCGTTAAGGGGGTATTGGAATCGGCAAAAAGAGAAAGCATCCCTGTTGCTGCTTTTTGTGGAATTATCGAAGTCTCGGCAAGCACTGCAGAAAAACTGGGACTCTCCTATACTGTTTCAGTTTCCAGTAATATGCCTAACCTTGAAATCGCATTAAAACGCAGTTATGAGAATGTCGTAAAAGCAGCGGCCGATTTTGCCCATAAACTGAATAATACCTAGCTGAAGATATTTTAATCCTTTCAATGATATTTAAGAGTATTATGCGCATTCATAGTGACAACTCATCTTAAAAGTGAGCGATGACTTCAGCTTGTAATCTTGAAAAAAATAATTTACTTCCGCTTCATCAATTAATTTGTCGAGAAAAAGTCATGGCTTAGAGAAAGGGATTGTCAATTCTAGGTGTGATTTTCAGTAGGTATTTTAAGCTGTTACTTCAGATATCCTGCCTTCAATGAAATACATATCCATTTCTCCTCTGTTCTTAATGGCAATCACGCCCCTTGGAGTGCAAATAAACTCCTTTTTTACAAGGTGGTAGGTCATTTCACTTATATTGATCTTGCCAGCTTGAGACATAGATTCCATCCGTGCAGCTACATTAACGGCATCCCCCCAGATATCATAAGCGAACTTGTGAGTTCCCACTACACCCGCCACGACGGGACCCGAGTTGATCCCAATGCGAATATCAAAACTGAGCTCTGTTGCCTTGATATCATTTTTGGTCTCTTCCACAAAAGCCACAATATCGAGCGCTGCAGAGACCATCCTGACTGCGTGGTTTTTCTCCTCCCCGTGCAATCCGCCAACACACATATAGGAATCTCCTATGGTCTTGATTTTCTCCAGGCCATAATTTTCTATAATGGCGTCAAATTTAGAGAAATAGAAATCGATGGTCTCCACCAGGGCTTCGGGGGAAAGGTCTTCAGAGTAACTTGTAAAGCCCTTGAAATCTGTGAAGAGGACGGTCACAGATTCATATTTCCTGGCTTTCACCTTTCCATATTCTTTGAGTTCCAGTGCCGTTTCTTCAGGCAAATATTGAGTAACAGATTATCTGATCGTTCTTTTTCTTTTTCTATGATCTTTTTGGTTTTGCGAACAAATTGATTTCGCCTGTATAAACCAAAAGCCAACAGGCCGATAAGAATGAGACCTGCACTGGTAGCGATTGAAATATTGCGCTGGTTTATTCGCCTCTGATCAGCCAGGTCGAGCTCAATCTGCTTCTGAGACACCTCGTAATCTGTCCGCAGATCGGCCATTTTTTGAACTTCTGCAATATTATTGACACTATCTCTATATACTACATATTCCTTGTAGTGATTATATGCAGAACGAGGATCATTCTGAAGGTCGAAGATTTCGGCTAACTTGAGGTTAGCCTGGCTAATCTGATCTTTCAGGCCGTACTGCTGGGCCAGATCCAGGCTGCGGTAGACATAGCTTTTTGCCGTATTAATATCATTCTTTTCCAGGTAGATGTCTGCCATGTATATAAGATATACGGAAATAGGATAATAATCTTCCAATTCAATCAACACATTTATTGCCTGGTTCATGGCAGATTCTGCACGGGCATTGTCTCCCATGGCAGCATATACCATTCCCGTATTGCCTAGAGTATAGGCTGATCCCAAAGTGTATTTTAAATCCTTAAATAGTTGTTCAGCCTCTTGATTGTAGAGTAAGGCAGAATCGTATTTTTTGGAATAAAAATATTCCTCTCCTGCATTTAATAAAGTTCCGGCGAGTGATGCGCTATCAGTTGTTTGCCTTAGAATTGAAATTGCCTTGTTGTAATACATCATGGCATTGTCTTCGCTGCCTATCTCCGAATACACTCCTGCAATGGAGGTATAGAGTTTTCCTTCGGTTGAAATATCCTTAATCTTAACTGCGTAGGCGATTCCCTCAAAATAAGATTTCAGAGCAGCAGCCAGGTTACCCAGTCTTATTTCGGCATTGCCTTTCTGCAGATAACCATCGATCAGAAGTGATGTCAATGAGTCCTGCTTTGCCAGAGTTATCAGCCTTTCTGAAAATTCCCTGGCCAAAACCGGATCCGTTTCTTCCACGGCAACAATCTTTAGTCTCTCGAGGTACAATGAATCGATTGTAGGATTAGACTCAAGCAGAATCTTTATGCTATCAGAAGTATTCTGATCCTGTGCATGAAGACACATTTGTGCAAAGAAAAAAAAGCCTATAAAAATATAGGCTGAATAGTAAAAGCTTTTATGTCTCAATACAAATCTTATTTCATCTTGATTTTTGGATCCTGGGATTGCGTACCATTTACGCCGGAAACATTATACCTTATTGTATAGTCCTCAGTTCCTTTATTTGGATTTCCGCTTTTTACGGTGCCAGTAAAGCTGTTATTGCGGTTTGGTCCGGGATTGAAATATGTGGTCGGCGCTATACTGACAATCCCAGTAATGTCATTAGTCTGATCATTCATGTTGAGGTCGTAAAGCCACTGCACGGTATCTCCAACGGCAACCTCGGTGGTGAAGTCAGCATCGTCCCGGTTGCTCCATGTAGCTCCTCCGTCCTGGGACATATAGGGTGGACATGGATCGTCGGTAGTTGCAAAAGGTAAATCTTGTGTTGAGTCATAATTTAGTTGGTTTTAAAGGTTTTTTATATTCTTCAATATAGGGAATTAAATAGTTGTGTAATGGAGAGGAGGACGGAAGACCATATATTCTTTCCTAGCATGCAGAATTACCTTTCGAAGAGTATTCCTACAGATGTTAGCTTATTAGCTCTAGGATCGGTATTCTAGATTTATGATTTTTGTCTATTTTGCCCTCCTATTTTAACCTCCACAAACAGATGCCTATCTTTAAATGTAAAATCGAGTATATGGGTAATAGGGTATGGTTAATTTTAGGCTTATGTTTACTATTGATACCTCAGGGCTGCAGTTCCCAAAAACAACTCATCGAAGGGGAAGAAGAAACAGTTGTTACAGAAAGACTGCAATACTACCTCTATTTCCCGGAGGATTATGAGGAGGATGATAAAAAACGCTTCCCCCTCTTGCTCTTCCTCCACGGGGGAGGGGAATCCGGCGACAGCCTTGCCGTACTTAAGAAGAATGGTCCACCAAAAATGCTGGACGAGGGAAAACAGTTTCCCTTTATGGTGCTGGCCCCTCAGAATCCTCACAAAAAACAATGGTGGAACGTTCGTGCAGTTATACAACTCCTCGATACCATAACGACACACCACAGGGTAGATCCGAAAAGGATCTACTTATCCGGCCTCAGCAGGGGCGGGAGTGCAGCCTGGGAACTCGCCGTACAGTATCCGGACCGATTTGCAGCACTTGCGGTGGTTTGTGGAATGGCCCCGGTGCCCTATGCCTCATGGATCAACAAAGACCTTCCCATTTGGGTTTTTCACGGCACAGAAGATCGATCCATACCCTTCTCAGAGTCTGATACTATGGTTGCCGCTCTAAGGCAGATGGGATACGATGTGACCTTCACGGCCTATGAAGGGGTAGGTCACAATTCCTGGGAACAAGCCTACCAGACGGAAGCCCTTTACGACTGGATGATGGAACAGAAGCTCGATTAAGAATCTACAATTATTGTATTTTCGCTATTCATAATGCCCTTTTGATAATGAAGTTGTCCTCCCGGTTTTCTTTTCTCCTGATCACACTGCTTATCCTGATCTTTTCCGCTTGTAAAGACAAGGCGAATAAAGACCAAGAACACAAGTTTACCAATGCACTTGTACATGAGACAAGTCCCTACTTGCTCCAACACGCTCACAATCCGGTAAATTGGGTCGCATGGAGCGATGAAGCCCTTGAAAAGGCCAGGGAAGAAGAGAAGCTCATTATAGTGAGCATTGGTTATTCCTCCTGTCACTGGTGCCATGTGATGGAAGAGGAATGCTTTGAAGATGTGGAAGTTGCTGCCCTGATGAATGAAAATTTTATCAATATAAAAGTAGACCGGGAAGAGCGCCCCGATGTGGATGAAGTTTATATGACCGCAGTTCAACTCATGACTGGCAATGGAGGCTGGCCGCTAAATGTGATCCTCCTGTCCAACGGGAAACCGCTTTATGGCGGTACCTATCACACCAAGGCCCAATGGATGG
Organism: Muriicola soli; assembly: GCF_004139715.1. Taxonomy (GTDB): domain Bacteria; phylum Bacteroidota; class Bacteroidia; order Flavobacteriales; family Flavobacteriaceae; genus Muriicola; species Muriicola soli. The sequence continues at coordinate 986,769 of NZ_CP035544.1, forward strand.
AAGTACTTACTGAGGTCAATACCAAATACAACAATGACAAAGCCGGAGCGGAAGATTACGCAAATCGTGTTGCTAAGGGCATTGCAGAAGTAAACTTTATCCCCAAGGTAGAATCGGAACAACCGCTGCCCGACAACTTACTGGAACAAGCCATGACGCGCTGGAAGCCGCAGTGGGATATGGAAAAAGGGGGTAATCAGGGACGTGAAAAATTCATTATCCCGGCCAATTTGGATTACCTACTGGATTATGCCCGTCTCACTGATGATCTGGAATCTGATGTATTTGTAAAAAACACATTGGATAATATCCTCCTGGGAGGAATCTATGACCATATTGGGGGTGGATTTTTCCGGTACAGTACCGACCCCAACTGGAAAGTTCCCCATTTTGAAAAGATGCTGTATGATCAGGCGCAACTCATCAGTCTCTATGCCAAGGCCTATGCCATCTACAAAGAGCCTGCCTATAAGGATGCCGTCTTACAAACCATCGCTTTTCTCGAGAGGGAAATGAAGGGACCGGACGGAGGATTTTACGCGGCCATGGATGCTGATAGTGAGGGAATCGAAGGTGCGTATTACACCTGGAAGGAAGTTGAATTAAATCGCCTGCTTAGGGATGATTTCGGCCTCTTTGCGGAGTATTATTCGATCAACCCTGCCTCTTCCTGGGAAGAGGATCTTTACGTGCTGTTCAAATCCCAATCCGATGCGGAATTTGCCAGGGAACACGATATAACCTTCGCTCAACTGTCTTCCAAAAAAGCTTCCTGGCACCAGGATTTGCTAGCGGCTAGAAAACAAAGAACAATGCCCCGTAAGGACGATAAGGTGATCACCTCCTGGAATGCCTTGCTGATCTCGGGTTTGATTGATGCCTACAAGGCTTTTGATGAGGAGGTTTTGTTGGATAAAGCAAAGGGGTTATTCAGATCCTTAAAGGCTTCGGCTGTTTCCGAGGATAAAGTGATCCACTCCTATAAAAATGGGAGTACCCGTGAAGAAGGGTTTTTGGAAGACTATGCCTTTTTAGCCAGAACCAGTTTTTCACTTTATGAAACCAGCCTGGACACTACGTATCTGGATTTTACCCGCAAGCTGATGGAGGAGGTCGAATCGCGCTTTTTCGAGAAGGAAACGGGGATGTACCAATACAATGAGAATAACGATTTAATTTCCAGGATCATCAAGATTGACGACGGGGTCCTTCCTTCACCTAACGCTGTAGTAGCCGAGAATTATCTCTTGTTGGGGCATCTCAATTACGATATAAAGTATCTGGAAAAGGTAGATCAGATGCTGATGACGATCAGTCCACGGGTGCTTGAAGCGATAAATAACCACTCCTATTGGGCAAAGCTGATGCTGTCCAGGATTAAACCTTATTATGAAATTGTGGTTGTGGGACCTGATGCCGAATTACTCAGCCTGGAATTTCACAAACTCTTCCTTCCTAATGCCCTGGTTGTTGGTAGTTTAAAATCCAGCAACCTCGCCCTGTTTAAAGACAGATATGTTCATGAGGAGACGTATATCTATGTCTGCACCAATAATACCTGTAAATTGCCTGTGAAAACGGTTACGGAAGCCTTGCAGCAATTGCAGGACTTTGGGCTGAATTTACCTTGACAAGTTGCAGGGAATCGCTATTTCTGGCTACCAGAACATAGGAGTCTCCGTCAATTTCTATAACGTCCATATCCTTTACGTCTCCCGGAGTAAACCAGCCGCTGTCCATACCCCTTACCGGGCTGAACCCACCGTCGCCATTTCCTTTAAGAAAGAGGCCATTACTGGCATCATTTCTGGGAGTTTCAACTTCTGAACTGTACAGATTACCTGCGATGACGATATCCATATGAGAATCTCCATCGTAATCATCTACCAGGATCTGGTTGATACTTGAGAGCTGTGCCAAATTGGGCAATGGATGAGACACAAAGCCCTGGCCTGTGTTTTCCAGATATACACTGGCAAAGGAGGTGACCTGATAGTGCAGGGCATCTTCCAGATATTCCTCAGTGTAGACGTCCTCAAGGGTGGCCGTTGAAAAGGAAGCGTAATCCTCAAATTTCTTCTTTATCCCCGGCATTTGTTGAGAGGAGCATTCGCGTCCACGGAGCGGATATTGTTTACCTCCGTTAAAATAACTGAGAACAATATCAGAAGTGCCACTTTTGTCAAAATCGTGGTAGTAGATATCAAAGGTCTCTTCTTCGCTCGCCTTGTATTTATAATTTAAACCGAGATTCCCGGCCACGTAATCCATGTCCCCGTCCTTGTCGAAGTCGCCTTCCTGAATACTGAACCACCACCCGGTGGTGTCGCTCAGATTGACGCGGCCTGTCACATTTTCAAAATTCCCATTATTATTTTGGAGGACTGTCAGGGGCATCCATTCTCCCGTAATCAGCAGATCCTCATACCCGTCATTGTTGTAGTCGGTCCAGATGGCATCGGTCACCATCCCCAACTGATTTAGGCCTGGTGCCACTTTATCAGTGATGTCTGCAAAGAGCGCTCCTCCCTTTTGGGTACTTATATTTTCCAGGATATAACTTGCAGCGGGCAGGGGATACTGCCCTGGGACTAATCGGCCCCCAACAAACAAATCCAGATCACCATCCTTGTCGAAATCTGACGCTTTTACCCTTGAGCCGCTGCTGAACATCTCCGGGAGCGATTTTGGTGCTTTGATCAACTGTCCGGTTCCGTCATTGAGGTAGAGCCGGTCTTGTAATAATTTAGAGCCCGCACTAAATTCATTTCCGCCACTTACCATATAAAGATCATTGTCTCCGTCACCCTCTGCGTCAAAAATAAGGATACCCAGGTCCTCATATATACTATCCCGGGTGACTGACGGCATGGCCTGCCTTTCGAATCCTCCTGCTTTTTTATAATAGATCCCTGCGGGATGATTGGATGCTCCTCCCACTACAAAATCGTCTTCTCCGTCCCCGTTGAGATCTCCAACTCCGATTCCCGGACCAAACATGGAAGTCTGATGGGGCAGCAGGATTTCCTTGACGAAGTCGTTGTAATAATTCTCCTCATGTCTGAAATCTATTCCAAGAACTTCAGGATCCGTGGTTTCAAAGATTTTTTCTTCCAAACTTTTTTTGTTTCTGATGGCTTCACCGGCATTGGCGTATTCAATCACTTGCCTTGTATTGGAACTTAGGCTGGTTATCAGTTGTTCTTTCCCGTCGGGCCAGCGTATCAGAAGACTATCCAGACCTTCTCTGTCTCCCAGTCCAAAATGCATTTGAGGTGCTACAGAAGATTGAAATCCGCGGCTGAGCGTCATTTCCTGAAATTGTTTGTCCCCTTCATCCATCGCAGTAGCCTGTACGCCTATTCCGAAAGGATTCTTCTCCGGTCCCTTAAAATTCAGGACCAGGGAATTGCTGCTTCCTGAACTCAGGTTCTCAAATACTGATGCTACATCGTCGATATTATTGGTGATCACTTCCAGGTCCCCGTCATTATCGAGGTCTGCATATACAGAGCCGTTGGAAAAACCTTCAAAGGATATTCCCCAGGTCTCATTCATCTGAGAGAAGGTGAGATCCCCGTTGTTTTTAAAAACAAAATTATCAATTGGTTCAGATGGGATTGAAAGGGAACGCTGAAGCAAGTCGTCCATTGGCCGTCCTTCCTTTTCCCAGTTGAGGAAGAAATCCCTATTGTTGATCTCCCTGCGGGTGCCATTGGAGATAAAAATGTCTTTCCAGCCATCATTGTCGAGATCAGCTATTAAAGGGCCCCAACTCCAATCCGTGGAGGAGACACCTGCAAGCCTTGAGATATTGCTGAAATCGGGTAGGGAATCATATAGAAGTCCGTTGTTGAGCTGCAGGCTGTTTTGCATGTATTGATAATGAAATCCTGAATTGACTGTTGACCAGAATAAGTCGGGATTCATACTGGCCATATTGGCTTTTGATCTGCGGTTAACTTTGGCGGTCATATCTACCTGCAGGATGTCGAGTAATTCATCGTTATTGAAATCGGCGATATCCGTGCCCATGCCATAAAAGGCGGTATTCTTGGTAACCTGTCTAACAACTTCTGAAAAAGTCCCGTCCTGATTGTTGACAAAAAGGTAATCGGGAGTAGAGAAGTCGTTAGAGACGTAGATATCTGGCCATCCGTCCTTGTTGAGGTCTCCCACAGTAGCACTCAGAGAAAGTCCAAAGGTGGTCAGTCCTGCCTCTTTGGTAACATCAGTAAAAGAATCTCCATCATTGCGGTAGAGTTTATCGGTTTCGATGGGTTTAGGATATTGTTGTTTAAAGAGATAGAAACTATTGGGAGCATCAAAGCGGGTAGGGGGGTAATTGGCCAGGTACATATCAAGGTCCCCGTCCAGGTCATAGTCGAAAAAGGAAGCCTGTACACTATTACCGGGATCAGCAAGACCGTACTTCTGCGCTTTTTCGGTAAAGGTGTTATCCCCATTATTAATAAAGAGTTGATTTTCCTTTTGCCCGTATCTTCCCCCAACTGAGCAGTATATATCGAGGAAGCCATCGTGATTAACGTCAGCCATCGTAGTTCCGGTATACCAGCGATCATCTCCTGAAATACCGGCAGCTTCTGAAATATCTTCAAAGGTCATATTTCCCTTGTTGAGATAGAGTTTGTTGGGTACCATGTTCCCGGTAAAAAAAAGATCGATCAATCCATCATTGTTAATGTCTCCTGCGGAAATACCGCCGCCCATATAGATATAAGCATAGGTGAAATAATTTATTGAATCATTCTCGGTAATGCGGTTTTCAAAGGAGATCCCTGTCTTACTCATTTCCAACTGGCTGAAAATGGGTTTAGATCCCTTTTCTTTGGATGAGCATGACAGAAGCAGCAGGAGCGCAATAAAAGGTAAAAGTAAACGGTACATATAGACAATACTTGAGTAAATAAAGATAGAAAATCATTAGGGTATGCGAAATAAAAAACAGGGCATTAACATGCCCTGTTTTTATTTTAGATTGGTTTGTTTATTTAGAATCCTGGATTCTGTGATAAAGCACCACCACTTAAATCAATTGCGTTAATTGGAATAGGCAGTAGGTCCATGTTTGGCATATACGTTCCTGCTTTTTGACCAAAGTTTGGAATGGTTCGCGCTTCATTTTGAACATAGGTATTAATTACACTTTCAGCGACACCCCATCTTCTGAGATCAAACAGACGATGTCCTTCCATGGCCAATTCAAGACGACGCTCAAAACGAACCGCTTTACGTGCGAAATCCTGATCAGGGAATGACACATAAGGCTCAATTTGATAATTAGCTGCATCTGCTGTACCTGCCTCGTTTTGAACATAGGACATATTCTTAGCCCTGTTTCGAACCTGGTTAACATAGCCCAAAGCCGTTGGAAGATCCCCGGCCTCAACAGCAGCTTCCGCGGCCATCAACAATACATCGGCATACCTGATGATATGGTAATTAATTCCTGAGTGTTGCTGTCCCCAGGCTCCTGTTCCTACATTAGCATCTTCACCAGCCTGGTATACATTCTTCTTAGAAAGATAAGGCCCTGAAATATCGGCGTCTGATGCACGGATCCAATCCTGTCCTACATGGGGACCATAACCGTTATAGTCGATTCCCCTTCTACCTACAGTATAGTCCAGTCTGGGATCAAGCGGACCTGCATGTGGGGTAAAAGGATCGGAACTCGCTAATTCCTGATCATTAGTTACATCTGTTGTATTAAAGGTATCCAGCAATGGCAAGCCTGTGCCATCGGTTTGATACGCATTTACAAGATCCTGTGTGGGCTGATAGAAACCACAGCAAGATCCGAAAGGCCCCGGATTGGGGAAATTCAAAGTACCTCCTCTGTTTCCGTTAAAAGACTGTCCTCCATCCGTTGTGAATTGTATGGAAAATATAGCTTCAGATCCGTTTTCACCTGCAAGGGAGAAATTAGCCAGGAATTCCGGATTCAATGAATACGGTCCGTTGTTGATTACATCAGTAAAGAGTGTAGCGGCAGCGGCATAATCAGATTGAAACATATGTGCTTTACCCATGTAGGATTTAGCTGTCCAGGAGGTTGGCCGTCCGACGTCTGCCTGAGATGTTGGCAAATTGTCGATGGCATATTGAAAATCAGCTTCGATCTGGTCCCAGATAGGTCCTGAATTCGCCTGATTGAAATCTGTGTTCGCAAAATTATCTTCCGAGATATAAGGTACATTTCCGAACATCTTCTGAAGTTCAAAATTAAAATGTCCTCTGAGGAATCTGGCTTCAGCCAATTGCGAAGAGAAGTCGCCCTCTTCAATGTTATTGATAAGATTGATAACTGCATTAGCTCTGTTTACTCCTGCAAATCGTCCATCCCATACCGTAAGATACGGATTAGCCGAAGTCCAGTCATAAATCTCAAGTAAATACAGGTCGGCCTGATCTCCGTCAGTACTACCCTTATGGGCATCGTCAGAGATTACGTCTAACCACCAGTTATCACCACTCACCGTCCAGTCGGCACCCCCCTGGTTATTCCTGATTCCGTCCAAAACGGAATAAGCCCCAACCAGCAGGAGATTTACACCTTGCTCATTTTGCAGGGTCGCGTCACTCAGGGCTCCTATAGCCGGCACGTCTGTAAAATCATCGCTACAAGCAAATATTGCCGCGAATAAGGTTAAATAATAAAAGATTCTCTTTTTCATTTTTTTAAAATTTTGTGTTTATACCAATTGTAAGTATTTGTGCCAATGGGAATACAGGATTTGGTCCATCCACTCCCAAAGATAAGTTATCTGTTGAAATTACTTCAGGGTTTAATCCTTCGTAATCCGTAATTGTAAACAGGTTGGTACCCTGAATGTAGATACGGAACATATCCAATCCAATGGTGCTGGAGATGCTTTCATCAAATGTATATCCTATCTGTAGATTCTTCATTCTTAAAAAGGATGCGTCCTCTACGAAATAAGAATTCGGTTGAGTTTCGGCATTGGTGATGGACTGACTCAATGCAGGCAGTGTGGCATTGGTGTTTGATGGTGTCCAGGAATCCAACACTCTGGCGCTACGGTTTCCGTTGAAGAAAGTAGGGAAGTCTGTAAAGATCTTCTGATAGTTGTAGGCATCATTACCCGATGATCCGGAGAAGAATGCTGACACATCGAAGCCTTTATAACTTGCCGCCAGGTTTATACCGTAGGTGAAATCAGGGTGTGGAGATCCAATGTAAGTTCGGTCATCGTCATTGATAGTTCCGTCTCCATTTACATCTTCATAGGTAAAACGTCCACTGCTGTCAAAGCCCGTTACTCTTCTGCCGTAGTATTCAGAAATAGCTCTGCCAACTTCCGTTCGCGTTACGGCGCCTCCCCTAAGGTCGGTCCTTCCGATCTGAAAATCACTGATCAGGTTTTGCACTTCGTTCTTATATCTGGAAATATTGGCATCGATAGAATAACTAAGGCCATAAGAAGTTTCATTGCTATACCCTAAAGCGAGATCAAATCCAGTGTTTTGGATATCTCCAAGGTTAACCAAAGGTGCCGTTGCATCAATAGCGGTAGTACTGATCAAGCTTAAATCCCTTGTGATCAAATCCTTGGTATCAATATCAAAATATTCGAAGGATACCGATAATTGATTATTGAACAAGCCCATTTCAAAACCGATATTGGTCGTTACACTTGTCTCCCAACGCAGATCAGGATTTCCTACCTGACTAAGAATCGCTCCTGTGGAAATCGAACTTCCATTTAAGGCGTAGTTGGCAAGGCCTTCATTTAAGTTTGAGATATTGATAGTTGGGTTACTGGCCGGTAAAGTCTGGTTCCCCAGTTCACCATAAGATGCCTTCAGCCTTAATCTGCTTACCCATCCATCTTGTGGGAAGAAATCTTCATCACTGATTTTCCATCCAGCACTAAAAGAAGGGAAGGTCTGACTCTGATTTTCTCCAAGGAATCTAGAAGACTTATCATTACGCAGGGTTACCGTAGCAAAATATTTACCCTGATAGGAATAATTTGCTGTTCCGAAAATGGAAAATAAGGTATTACCTCCGTCAAAGGCAAAATCAACATTAGGTGTTCCGCTACCATTGCTCAGCAGGTAGAAATCTGGGGTTTCAAATAAAAACCCGTTACGGCTGATGGACTTCCCTTTACTGTTCTCCTGCACAGCTTCAACCCCTGCAAGGGCATTGATGGTATGCTCGCCGAATGAACCGTTATAATTAAGTACGTTGTTCCAGGTCCAGGAATAATTATTTATATCCTGCTCAAACAAAGTGTTGGTGGATAGCGGCTCTATAAATTCCGGATCAAGCGCCTGAAATCTTCTCTGACTGAAATTTTCAATGTTACCACTGACGGTGGTTTTAAAGCTAAGGCCCTCGTAGAGTTTAGCTTGGAGGTATACATCCCCAAATACGCGGAAAATTTTATTGTAATTGTCAGATCCTCGTGAAAGCAATGCCACGGGGTTCCTTGTATTACTGAGTCCGGGACCACCTGAGCCGGCAAAATCACCTTCGTCATCAAATACAGGTACCAGTGGAGTAAATCTGTAGGACATGTTAATTGCCTCTAATGTTCCTTCCTGTTGGCGAGAAAAGGAAGCATTAAGGTGTTCTCCTATGGTGATAAATTCACCAATTTTAAATTCAGAATTTAATCGGGTTACCCCTTGCTTAAATCCGGTATCATTGAGTATACCTTCACGATTTAGGTAATTCACAGATAAAAAGTATCTCCCTGTTTCATTACCATTGGAAATGGAAAGGTCAAAATTTTGTGTAGGTGCATTTTGGGTGATCTCTTCAAACCAATTGGTTCCATTTGGCTGATTGACCGTAGCTGTACGGGGTGCCCTTGTAATGGGATCGTAGGAGACCACTCTGGTGTAATCCTGAACCGTAGTTGGTACTACCGGAGTTGGGCCATTGCCGTACTGAGGGTGTTCTACAGTTGCACCGTCATTGGCAAGACTCTGAAATATCATTTCCCCGTGTTGCTGAACATTTAACATATCCGGAAGATTGGTCGCTCTGGATATACCCGTATAAGCATTAAAAGTTACCGTGGGTTCAGCCTGGTTGTAGCTACCACTTTTTGTGGTGATAATGACAACACCATTGGAAGCCCTTGCTCCGTATATGGCTGCTGCACCATCCTTTAAGACGTTGATCTGTTCAATATCCCCCGGGTTAATACTATTAAGGATGGAAGGATTGTCTGTCTGAACTCCATCAATAATATATAGTGGATTGGTATTGTTGCTGGTTCCAAAACCACGAATCACAATTTTTGGTGAGGATCCCGGTGTACCTGCATTGGTAACGGTTACCCCTGTTACCCGACCTTCTAGAGCTTCCGCAGCATTCACCAATGGCGCCTTGGTTGCCTCACTGATATCAACTGATGCAACCGAACCGGTAATATCTCCCCTGGTCTGGGTAGAATAACCTGTTACAACTACTTCGGAAAGCTGACTGGCATCTTCAGCCATCTGAACGTCAATTCTGCTTTGTCCGTTGATAGGAATTTCCTGTCTGGCGAAACCGACATAACTGAAGATAAGCGTAGCATTGGCATCTGCAGTTATTGTATAATTTCCATCAAAATCAGTCTGGGTTCCGTTGGTTGTTCCTTTTACCAGAACATTCGCACCAGGTAATGGTGCTCCCAGATCATCTGTCACCGTTCCGGTAACGGTTTGCTGAATACTTTCTTCAGTGTCATCCTTGTCAATTGCCGATATATTGGCAAATCCAACAGATACTGAAAAAAATAAGAGCAGGGACAACATCCCTGCCAAAGCGGATTTCGCAACGGAATTCCACGTCCCCGGATTAGATCCAGGTTGGGTAAATTTTCGATCCATAATCGTGTCTCGTTTAGTTAGTTAATGATTACTTTTTGATACTCTTATTCTACAATATCGATTGCGTAAAATGTTAAAATATCATAAAAGCAATATAATATTACTAAAATATTGGGAAAGCTTCCTAATGATTCCTAATATTTTTAGAAATTCATAATGTTAAATGTGATGGGTTTGATGGAAAAGATGCAGAAGCAGATCCGGTGTTTTACTTCTGGGATATTTTAGAATTGATATGAGATTGACATTTTTGGACTGTTTTAATCCGAATTAATTTTTAACTTGTCTTTCTATTCAATAATACCTTTCAAATGCAAATCAAAGAATCTCAGGTTCGTTACGACGCCATTATAGTTGGCTCGGGAGCGGGAGGTGGTATGTCTGCCAAAGTTCTGGCAGATGCCGGACTGAAAATTGCAGTCGTGGAGGCAGGGCCTTACTTCGATCCTGCTGACCCCAAGCAAATGACCCAGTTAAAATGGCCCTATGAATCCCCGAGAAGAGGTGCGGGAACTTCTCGTGTGTTCGGCGAGTTTGATATGGCCTATGGCGGATGGGAAATAGAAGGAGAGCCCTATACCCAAAAAGACGATACCGATTTCTGGTGGTACCGCTCACATATGCTAGGAGGGCGTACCAATCACTGGGGCAGGATTTCCCTGCGTTTTGGCCCAAAAGATTTTAAACATAAAGATGTAGACGGGCTTGGGGATAATTGGCCAATTGGATATGAAGATGTGAAGCCCTATTACGATAAAGTGGATAAACTCATAGGCGTTTTTGGCACCAACGAAGGTCTGCCCAATGATCCCGACGGATTTTTTCTTCCTCCTCCTAAACCCAGGCTTCACGAGTTATTCTATATTAAAGGTGCGCGAAACTTAAATATTCCCGTGATCCCTTCCCGCATGTCAATGTTGACCAAAAAGATCAATAATGAGCGAGGGGTATGTTTTTATTGCGGACAGTGTTCCAGAGCTTGTCAGGTGTATGCCGATTTCTCCTCAGGTTCCTGTTTAATTTTTCCCGCCCAGAAAAGTGGAGGACAGGTAGACCTTTACGTAAATTCAGTGGTGAGGGAAGTAACTACTGATGAAGAAGGCAAGGCAACAGGAGTGTCTTATATCAATAAAGAAGACAGGAAAGAATACAAACTAAAAGGAAAAGTGGTGGTCCTGGCCGCCTCAGCTTGCAGCTCTGCAAGGATCCTTTTAAACTCAAAAAGCAAACAACATCCCAATGGCCTAGGAAATAGTAGCAATCTTGTAGGGAAATATCTGCATGATTCAACCGGGAGCAGCAGAGCCGGGTTTATTCCGGGCTTAATGAATCGTAAAATGTACAACGAAGATGGCGTAGGAGGCATGCATGTTTACACGCCCTGGTGGTTAGATAATAAAGATCTCGACTTTCCTAGGGGCTACCATATTGAAGTTTGGGGCGGCATAGGAATGCCCAACTACGGCTTCGGATTTAACCCTAATGATTTCAATAAATTTTTTGGACTACCCACAGGAGGCTACGGCCCTTCATTGAGAGCGGACGTAAAAAAATACTACGGCTCCGTGATTGGATTTGGCGGCAGGGGAGAGGCCATCGCAAGAGAGGATAATTATTGTGAGATCGACCCCACAACGGTTGATGAATTTGGGATCCCGGTACTGCGATTTAAGTACCAATGGTCAGATTTTGAGAAGAAACAGGCCAAGCATATGCAGGAAACGTTTGAGGAACTCATCCATAGTATGGGAGGAGAACCTTTGGGCGACACGCCTACCAAAGAGCAGGATTACGGCTTGCTCGCTCCCGGGATGATTATCCACGAAGTGGGAACTACCCGCATGGGTGACGATAAGAAAAAGTCGGTTGTAAATCGTTATCAGCAATTGCATGATGCAAACAATGTTTTTATCACAGACGCAGGACCCTTCGTCTCCCAGGCAGACAAGAATTGCACCTGGACCATTCTGGCGCTTTCATGGAGGGCATCAGACTATATTCTAGAACAATTGAAGCAACAAAACATCTGAGAAATGGACAGAAGAAAAAGTATAAAATCTATCCTTTTGGGCTCAGTCGCCGGAGGATTGGCCATTCACGGTTGTGCACCCGGGGAAGAAAATGAGGCACTCGCGCAGCAACTGGTAGAAAATACCAATTACTTTGGCCGAACCCCCGAAGAGCTGGAAGAGATAGCTAAACTCAACGCAGAACAGTTTTTTAATGCGCACGAGCTGGAAACCATAGATGTGCTGAGTAATCTGATCTTACCACCAAATGAAAATGGTGGGCCCACGGAAGCAGGGGTACCAGATTTTGTCGAATTTATGGCTAAGGATATTCCCGAATTACAAACGACCCTCAGGGGAGGTTTGATGTGGCTCGATCACAAAAGCAACACCGATTATGGTACTGAATTTAAAATTAGCCCGGAGGTATCCCAAAAAGCGATCCTGGATCCCATTGCCTTTTATGATCCTGAAATCCCGATGGATGACCATCCATTGGAAGTGCAGTTCTTTAACCTGATGCGAAATCTTACCCTCACGGGCTACTACACTTCAAAAGTGGGGATCAAAGACCTCGGCTACCAGGGTAATATGCCCAATATATGGGATGGGGTTCCTCAGGACGTTCTGGATCAGCACGGGATGGCTTATGAAGAGGAATGGCTGGCTAAGTGTATTGACCAGAGCAAAAGAGGAGTGATCGCCGAATGGGATGAAAACGGAAATTTGCTTACCTGAGAGGACTGGTAAACTAAACTATATTAAAAAGAAATGTACTATGAATAATTTTAAAAGTTTCTGGCTCGTCCTTTTTGCTACATTACTTTCTGTACCCTCCACGATGGGCCAGGAGGTAGGACTTCAGCTTTACAGTCTTAGGAATCAATTTAAAAACGATGTAGAAGGAACGCTTAAAACCATCAGCGATTGGGGTATCACCAAGGTTGAAGGGGGCGATACATACGGCTTACCCCTGGAAGAGTTTTTGGGTTTGTTAAAAAAGTACGATCTCGAAGTAGTAAGTGTGGGTGCTTCCTTTGAGGAGTTGGCAGAAAACCCACAAGCTGTCGCAGAAAAAGCCAAGGCCTACGGCGCTACTTACGTTATGTGTGCATGGATACCTCACAAGGGAGATGAATTCACTCTGGAAGACACTCAAAAAGCTATTGACGTATTCAATACTGCTGGGGAAATCCTAGATCGGGATAATATCACATTGGCTTATCACCCGCATGGGTATGAATTCAGGCCCTATGGAGAGGGAACCCTTTTTGATTATATGTCCGAAAACGCAGAGGATTTTTACTTTGAGATGGATGTTTATTGGGTGAAACACGGAGGTGCGGATCCGATGGAATTGCTAAACAAATACACCGATCAATTTGTACTGATGCATCTCAAGGATATGGCAGAAGAGGTTGAAGGTAACGATACAGGGCACGGGGATGTTGAAACTAATGTGGTGTTGGGAACCGGGCAAATTGATATGTCTTCTATAGTAGCTAAGGCAAAAGAACTGGAAATTGAGTATATGTTTATCGAAGACGAATCGTCTCGCGTACTTCAACAAGTTCCTCAAAGCCTGGCCTATCTCAAAACTCTTGAACGGGACTAAATTGTTGTAAATTAATTGAAATCTGCTACGGCGACGCCAACCATTGAATCGGCTGTTCCATAATAGAGGAACCATTTGTTCTTGTAGACCACCAGGCCTTCTACAAAGGTAGTACCGGCCTTGTATTGTCCACTGGTCTCATGAGGCAGACTGGGACATATAAAAGGTTCCGGAAGGCGTTTTAGGAATTTAGCCGGATTTTCTTTGCTAAATAAGGCCTGTCCTCCGCAATATGTATTTTCAGGCACATTAGTTCCCGCACCCGGACCACTCAGGTTTTTTCCATTGTATATCACCAGGATCCCTTCGTCTGTATAAAGTGCTGGCGGACCTGGTTCTACCAAATGACTGTCAAAATCCTCTAAGGTGGGTTCAAAAACGTGAAGCAACTCGCCCTGATCATCGAGCAGTGGATCCCAATTGATTCCATCCTCGGAGCTGGCTACGTTCATAAATAATTCTCCCCAGTACATCCAGTATTTATCCATGATTTTTTTAGCGACGAGTCGGCCATCCACCAATTCCGTAACCACAGATCCCGACTTGCTCCAGATGTCCAGAAACCTGCCTTGATAAGAACGGTAAAAAACCGGTCCTTTCTTCACCCAGGATTTTAAGTCCGCAGAAACCGCCGCTGATAGTCGCGCCGTCTTTTTATTCCAGCTAGTATACAGCATAAGATAAGTCCCATCGGGCAATTCTACCACCCTGGGGTCTTCAACACCCCCAGGTTGATCCCAGACACTGAAATCATCATTATCCGGGTACAGGACGGGATCAGGATATTTAGTAAAATCAATACCGTCAGTACTGTAAGCCAGACCTATTCTGGAAGTTCTTCCTCCCAGTATGGCACTTGGATCATCTTCGGCCCTGAAGAGTAAAAATATCGTATCGTTTCGAACAACGGCACCCGGATTAAAGACGTCGGCTTTTTGCCACTGAACGCTTGTCTTTTTTATGGGGTCCATAAAGGTGGCCTTATGATCAGCCTTGAGAATAGGATTGGTGGCCGGTTTTTCAAATCCAAGAAGCCAGGGATTTTGTGCAGACAAATTGTTGTTAAAGAGGATTATGATCAATAAGACCAATACATCAGGAAATCGCATTGTATTTTGATTTGTACAGTAAGGTACGCCTTTTTGATATTATCCTTACTTTTAATATTGAATATAAAAGTCATTCACTTGAAAGTTATCCTTCGATTCCTTCTGCTGCTCATTCTGCTAGCGGCCTGCAAAGAAAAGCCCCGAAAAAATTCAGAAGAACAAAAACAGATGTCTCCTCAAGTCGAAAGAGATACGGTGAAAGCCGCAGAAGTTCAACAACCTTTCCCTTCACTGGAGGAATTATCGGATACTACATTTGTGCGACTTGCCAATTACAGTTCGGAATTCTCTTATGAACTACGCTATGCGACGACGAATAATTTTCTCAAAACGAAGGTGTACGATTGCCCGGAATGCTACACCAGAAAAAAAACGGCAGTAGCGCTTATCGCTGCGAACAAAGAATTAGCTGAAAGGGGATACAGGATTCGCTTTTTTGATTGTTACAGGCCCAATTCAGTACAATATAAAATGTGGGAGATCTACCCAAATCCGCAATACGTCGCAAATCCGGATAAAGGTTCAATTCACAACCGCGGCGGTGCTGTGGATATCACTCTTGAAACCTTAGATGGAAAGGTATTGGATATGGGAACCGATTTTGATTATTTCGGCAGAGAAGCTCATCACGATTACCTTGAAATGACAGAGGAAGTACTTCGCAACAGGACGCTGCTCAAAGGGGTTATGGAGAAAAATGGCTTCTGGTCTGTAAGAACCGAATGGTGGCATTACAACCTTGGAAGCGCCTCCAGAGACCCGGTAGCCAACTTTAGCTGGAAATGTCCTTAGTGCATTGAATTACAATGCGTTGATTGTCTTTATTTATAGTAAAAAATAAATATTTATCACCTCCGTCTTTTAGCTTGAATTTCTTCCGGATCGCTGCTACACGCTCAGGAAAATTACGGGTGCTGACATTTACTTTGCTCCCTTTTATTGTTTTCAGGACTGCACTGTTATATGGCTTTATTTCCTCAATTCGAAATACGCGTCCGGGGAATGAAATCAGGGCATCTGAAGTATACAGATGACTGTGTTCATGCAGTTTTTTAACGTCGTGGGCTCTGCATATAGCTTTGAAGGCTCCGGCTTTTAAAACGGCACTGTTGGGTTCGTACAAATAGGTAAGTGGATCAGAAAATGAACAGCTCGCAATTTTTTCTTTGTTGCGCTCAAATTCGAAGACTTGCTGCTCACTTTTCGTAAAATTTACAGCTGTGATCTTAACCTCTTTGTTTGGACTGTCTTTCCGTAGAATCCACAGTAATTCCTTTACCTCATTATCTACTGCTACCACGTGTATTTCGGCCACCTCCTTTAACTGTTCTATCCCGGCACTGAGGTCGAGTAGG
Source organism: Muriicola soli (assembly GCF_004139715.1). Lineage (GTDB taxonomy): Bacteria > Bacteroidota > Bacteroidia > Flavobacteriales > Flavobacteriaceae > Muriicola > Muriicola soli. The sequence continues at coordinate 1,002,733 of NZ_CP035544.1, forward strand.
GGTGAGGTCTTGATCATTACGGCTCCTGCTTTCCTGAGCAGGAGGTCGCGATGTAAAATAACATCCGGACTGCAATCGGCAAGTTGAAACACTTTTTTCTTATCCTGATCACGTCTGCTGGGATCCAGATAGATCCAGTCAAATTCTGTCGCCGTGTTTTTGAGAAACTCTATTCCGTCTGCACAATGAAAATCCACATTATTGATTCCTAAGGCTGTGGCATTCTGCCTGACGATCTCATTCAATTCAGGATCGATTTCGCAGTAGGTAACACGAGGTATTTTGCGACTAAAAAAATAAGTGTCTACTCCGAAACCGCCACTGAGGTCTGCCACCTGATTTCCACTGAGCATTGAGGCTTTGTGGGCTGCAGTAATTTCGGAGGAGGTTTGCTCGAGCTGCACTCTATTCGGATAGTAGATCCCAGGTGTTTTAAACCAGGTGGGTAGCTTTTCTTCTGCCTTTTTCTTCCCGTAGAGTTGTTGACCTAGTTCTTGTGCAGAGATTTGTAAAAACCGGGGCTTTGAAAGCAATACTGACACGATGTCAGTATTGTAATTATTTTCTATAAAATCCTGTAGACCAGTTTTTAATATATTTTTATTCAAACTAAAACTATAAGTCTTGAGTAAGTTTCTTTACGATCTTATTATCAGCCAAAAACTCCTTTAAAATGACCTTAATGGCGGTATATCCGGGTACAGCAACGATCATTCCCAACACTCCAAAAAGTAAACCGGCAATGATGATCACAAGGAAAATTTCCAGGGGGTGCGACTTCACACTGTTGGAGAAAATAAAGGGTTGCGAAAAGAAATTGTCGATAAGCTGACCTATGGCAAATCCTATCAATACGTACCCCGTTTTTGGAAGGATCACCTGGGTAAAATCGGCCCCTAAATTTGAGGTCATGGAGAGGAATATCATAAGCACCATGCCAATGATCGGCCCTACGTAAGGGATGATGTTAAACAAAGCACAGAGGAAGGCAATGACTATCGCATTGGGGATTCCCACAATCAACAGAACAATAGTGTAAATTATAAAGAGGATCATGATCTGAAATAGCAATCCCACGAAGTATCGCGATAACAATCCATTGATCTTATTTATGGAATTGGCCATACCCGATTCCTGGTTATTAGGCACAAATGTTAGCAGCCCCCTTTGAAAAAGAGAACTGTCTTTGAGAAAGAAAAAGGAAATAAACAGCACCGAAAACAGCCCGATGCTGGCAGCACTAAGCGTATTTATAAAGGAATTCAGGATATTTGGAATAAAGCCAATATCGAGGCCATTAATCACATTTTTTTCAAGTTCGGTACCCTTAATGAGGTCGTTCACCTGATCGGCTGAAGCACCAAAATAAAGAATGATCTCCTGGTAAAGCGAACTGAATTTCATTCTCAGATCTTCGATGTTTAACAGCGACAGATTAGCCGCCTGTTCCGCTACAAGTGGGAAGAACAAGGCAATAATTCCCGCCAGCACGGCAACCATCAAAACCATGGTCGTGATCACAGCCAGGGTATTCGGAAACTTTAATCGCTTCCTTAAGAATAATACGACGGGCCTTCCGATTAGCGCGACCACTGCTGCCATCGATAGGTAGGCCAGAACAGATCTGATCTGGTAAAGGAAGTACAGAAGCAGAGCGATACCCGCAAGTATCCCTATCGCCCGTAAAATTCCCTTAGAAATGATATTGGAATTCATATGCTAATTCTTAAAAGCGTATTGAATGATGTTCGCACCCATCTGAAGGGCCTTTTGCCTGACCTCAGGAGGATCATTGTGAACTTCAGGATCTTCCCAGCCGTCGCCCAGATCACTTTCGAAAGTAAAGAGGAGGACCAATCTGTTTTTATCAAAAATACCCAATGCCTGTGGTCTCTTTCCGTCGTGCTCGTGAATCTTGGGTAAGCCGGTTGCAAATTTAAATTTCTGAGAAAAAATAGCGTGCTCCGGACTCAATTCCTCCAATTCCTTATCTGGAAATATTTTTTTTATTTCCTTCCTGATGTAAGGTTCCATTCCGTAGTTATCATCGATATGTAAAAAGCCTCCTGCCAGGAGATAGGTTCTCAGGCTCCCGACTTCTTCATCACTAAAAAACACATTGCCGTGCCCTGTCATGTGAACATAAGGGTATTGAAACAAGAGGGGGCTACCCGGTTCCACAGTTTGTGGTTCAGGGCTGATTCTTGTGCTGATCGTTTGATTGCAAAAGCGGATTAGATTAGGCAAGGCGGTAGGATTTGCGTACCAGTCTCCGCCACCCTTGTATTTTAAAACGGCAATCTCTTGTCCCGATGCGGAGGTGAATGAAATTCCAAACCCAATAATGACTAACAGTACAATTTTTCTCATTTTATTGCTCTTCGGCCTTTCAAATGTACGTAATAACTGGCTCAAACTTTTAAGAGCTAATCAGCTGTCGAAGCCCGATTTTTCATTTTATCTGCTGTTAAAAACGGCAACTGCGGTGCAGGCGTAAAGTGCGGCGGTTTCAGTTCGCAATCTGCTTTCACCTAATGAAACGGATAAGAATCCCTTTTCATAAGCGAGATCCACCTCATTTTCTGTGAAGTCGCCTTCCGGTCCTATAAGGATAGTTATGCGTTTGTCAGGGGCAATTCGTCGCTTGAGCTCCACCTTTTCTTCTTTATGGCAATGCGCAATAAAGCGTATGCCCTGATGTTCTTTTTCGAGGAATTCTTTCATGCTAACCGCCGGGTTTAGAACAGGAAGATAGCATCTCTGGGACTGTTTCATGGCTCCCTGAATCACCTTTTGTAAACGCTCCATCTTTAGCGTCTTCCTTTCAGATCGTTCACAAATAATAGGAGTGATCTCATTGATCCCGATCTCGGTGGCCTTCTCCAAAAACCATTCAAACCGGTCATTACTTTTTGTAGGGGCAACTGCCATATGCAAATAATGCATTTTAGGGTGCCTTTTTTCAGCAGAGACCACAGTAGCTGTTGTATTCTTGGGGTCGGTATTATCCAGAGCGGCTACAAATATCCAGCCTTTGCCGTTGGTTACATGGAAATGATCCCCCTTCTTTTTGCGCAACACTTTTAAAAGGTGCCTGCCCTCATCCGGACTTAAGGAGAAAGTTTTTGATGATTCGGTAATTTCCGGATTGAAAAATAATTGCATAAGCGTATGTTGTATCAAGATTTTAATTTTACTCTGGCGTGTTCAATTCCAAGGGCAATATATCGATGAAGTTCTTTTTCACTTTGGAGGCCTTCCTGGGAAACATAGATAAATTCTTTCATTGGCTTTTTTGTGAAATCCATGGGTCGCACATGATTCATTTTGAGCATCTCCTCCATTTTCTCTTCAACAACCCTAACCGCCAATTCTTCTCCAATAATACCGATGGTCATCTTACCCCTCAAAAGAAATGCGAGTCCACCAAACATCTTCTTCTCTGTTAGATCAGATTGCAAACTTGCGGGGTAGGATAACAATGCTTTCCGAATTCTTTCAGCCAACACAGCGTCAAAGGGCATTTAAAGCAATTTTAGACAAACAATACAACTTAAATATAGCGTATTTTCCCTAACACAAATGATTTACATCTACTCTCAGGGGATGACGTATCTCGGCTTAGCCGAGATGCTCTGGTCACTAAATATTTCTTCGCGATACTTCAGGTAACCCACAATTCCAATCATGGCGGCATTGTCTGTACAGTATTCGAATTTTGGGATATAGGTTGTCCAACCTAATTCACTTTCAGCATTTTTCAGTGCTTTTCGGATGCCGGAATTTGCCGAAACCCCACCTCCGATGGCAATTTGTTTAATTCCGGTCTCTTTTACCGCCTTTTTTAATTTACTCATCAAAATTTCGATGATGGTATATTGGATGGAGGCACAGATGTCCTCTTTATGCTCCTCAATGAAATTGGGATTTTTTGCCGTTTCTCTTTGAATAAAGTATAAAATACTGGTTTTTAATCCACTAAAACTAAAATCAAGACCTTTCACTTTAGGCTTGGGGAAGGGAAAGGCATGGGCATTGCCATTTTGAGCTAATTTATCTACCAGGGGTCCGCCAGGGTAAGGTAATCCGATAATCTTGGCTGTTTTATCAAAGGCTTCTCCTACTGCATCATCGAGGGTTTCTCCCAAAATCTCCATATCAAAATAGTCCCTGACCAATACAATCTGGGTATGTCCGCCGCTTATGGTTAAGGCCAAAAATGGAAAGCCCGGCGAATTAAAGTCTTCTTCCTTGATAAAATGGGCAAGGATATGGGCCTGCATGTGGTTTACCTCTATCAGTGGAATTTGCAATCCCAGCGCCATGGATTTGGCAAAGGAAGTACCTACAAGAAGAGAACCCATCAAGCCCGGTCCTCTGGTAAAAGCTATGGCTGATAGCTGATTTTTATCGATCTTTGCTTTAGCCAGGGCCTGGTGGATTACAGGGACAATATTTTGCTGGTGTGCCCTTGATGCTAATTCCGGAACCACACCGCCGTATTCTTCGTGAATCTTCTGTGTGGCTACAACATTGCTCAAGGTAATATCATTTTGCATTACGGCAGCTGAAGTGTCGTCACAAGAAGATTCTATGGCCAGTATATAGATATTTTGATTTTTCACCTAGCTTTGGAATAATTATTGGTCGCACAAAGGTAAATCATATCGTCCTATCAAAAAACTAAGAAAAATAGGGATTAGGATACTGCTAGCAGTATTGCTGGTCTTGGTTTTAAGCTCCATAATTCTTTCTTTACCGGTGGTCCAGACCAACCTGGCAAAGTATGCAACCAACTCCATTAACGAGGAATTTGGGACCAATATCAATATAGATCGGCTGCGTGTATCTCTTATTTCCTGGGATACGGCCCTGGAAGGTATTTTTATTCAGGACTATCAACAGGATACCTTAATCTATATTGAAGAATTAAATACCTCTGTTTTAAGCATCCGGAACCTCATGGCCGGTAGCCTTGAATTCGGCGCTATAGAAATAGACGGACTCAATTTTAAGCTTAAAAAATATGAAGGGGAGACCAGTACAAATCTCGATATCTTCGTCGCCAAATTGGACAGCAATAAGCCAAGAACCCCGGGTAACCCACCTTTTTATCTTTCTTCTTCAGACATTGAAATACAAAACTCGGTCTTTCGGCTAATCGACGAAAATATCGAGAATTCAGAAACCTTAAATTTTAAAAATCTGAATCTCACCGCGCGGCAATTTCAGATCCTGGGCCCTGAAGTGACCACAGAGATCGAAGCTTTGTCATTTTTGAGCAAAAGGGGTATAGAACTCTCCAAACTGGGAACTTCGTTTACCTATACCACCCAACAGATGAGATTTGATTCCCTGAACATCACAACGCCAAATTCACAGCTTGTCGGAAATCTGGTTTTTGATTACAATAGGGAAGACTTTGCTGATTTCCTCAATAAAGTGAATCTCACGGCGAACTTTGTAGATTCTAAAGTGTCCCTGGATGATATCAACACTTTGAGTCAGCAATTCGGTACAGGCAAAGAGGTGTTATTTTCCGCATCGCTCAACGGGGTGCTCAACGACCTGAATGTCAATGAAGTGTTCCTTACCACTGAGAATACCGGAATCAGGGGAGATTTTAATTTTAAAAACTTATTTACTAAAAACAATCCTTTTGTCCTGGAGGCTGGGATCAAAAATATCACCACTAGTTATTACGAGCTTAGGTCGCTCATGCCCGAGGTATTGGGTGCATCTATTCCTTCCACCTTCTCCAAACTAGGTCAGTTTACGGTTCGCGGGGATGCGACTATCACCGAATCATCTGTTCAAACCAGAGTCAATATTAATAGTAGTATTGGGAGTAGCTACGTAGATCTTACCCTCACCGACGTGGACCAAATTGAAAACGCCCGATACAAAGGATTTGTGTCCCTAATCGATTTTGACCTGGGCCGATTTGTCAATGACGAAAAACTGGGACTGGCTTCCATGGATGTGAATGTGGAAGGCACAGGATTTGCTCAGGACAACCTCAATACGGAGGTGATCGGCCAGGTGTATTCCATAGAATTCAACAAATACAATTATCAGGATCTCAATGTTTCGGGTATTCTTAAAGATCAGTTATTCGATGGTTCACTAGTGGTAAAGGACCCCAACTTTAATCTTGATTTTAAAGGGCTGGCCGACTTTGGTGGCGCTGTGAATAATTTCAACTTTGATGCTTCAGTGGCCTATGCTGACCTTAAAAAACTAAATTTTATCAGGGACAGCGTTTCCATTTTTAAGGGCGATGTAAAAATGGATATCTCCGGAAGTAATCTCGATGATGTAGTAGGTAACATTTCCTTTTCAAATACCAATTACCAAAACATAAACAATACCTATTTCTTTGAGGATTTCAAGGTAACTTCTTCGTTTGGCCAGGATAGTATCAGAACGGTTGAAATTAATTCTCCGGATATCATTACCGGATTTATGCGGGGTAGGTTTAAAGTGAACGAGCTCGAAAAACTAATCCGGAATTCCATCGGGAGCATCTACACAAATTACAAGCCTTTCGATATATCAGAAGGACAGATACTCGATTTTAATTTTAAAATCTACAACAAGATTGTCGATGTGTTTTTTCCTCAGGTTGCCTTTGATCCCAACACATTTATCAGAGGGAACATCGTTGCGGATGAGGGCGACTTTAAACTCAATTTTAAATCGCCCAGGATATCGGCTTTTGAGAATGTCTTTGATAGTATCGATGTAAAAATCGACAACAAAAATCCGCTCTTTAACACTTATGTCTCGGTATCTGATGTCAAATCGGTATACTACGATCTCAAGGACTTTAATCTCATCAACACAACCCTCTCTGACACACTCTTTTTCCGAACAGAATTCAAAGGCGGGAGGGAATTTAACGACAGTTATAACCTTAACTTTTATCACACTTTTAATGCGCAGAATCGTTCGGTTATTGGTCTGAAACGTTCGGATGTCAATTTTAAGGGAAATACATGGGTTTTAAATAAAGATGGTGATCGGAAGAACAAAGTGATTATCAGCAGATCGCTAGACAGCATCCAGATTGAGGAGATCGTCATGAATAATGATAACCGGGAACAGATCAGGCTGCGAGGTGAACTGGCAGATTCTACCTATAAAGATCTTCAACTCGATTTTAAAATTGTCTCCTTAAATAAGATCACCCCGAGTATCGACAGCCTGAAACTGCAGGGGGAAATCAATGGCACCTTGAATATTCTTCAGAAAGATGATATTTATCTGCCCTCCTGTAACCTGCAAATTTCAGATTTCGGGGTTAATGATATCGCGCTAGGGGAGTTGAGTATTGGTATCGTAGGGAACAGGGATCTTACCGAATATGTCGTAAACTCTCAAATCTCAGATGACGGAGTTGAGAAATTCAGTCTTTTAGGAAATTTCAACAATAGAAATGATATTCCCGATGCTGATCTGATGGCCAACTTCAACAACTTCAGCCTGGAACCCTTCAGTCCTCTGGGAGAAGGAATTATCACCAATATCCGAGGAATGCTCAACGGTGCAGCCCAGATCAAAGGAGATCTTCGGAACCCAAATATTAGCGGACTTCTTAATCTCAACGATGCAGGAATCGCTATACCGTACCTGAACGTGGATTACAGTTTTGGCCCCAATTCACGAGTACGCTTGTACAACCAGACATTCGATTTTGAGAATATAGAGCTGACGGATGTCACCATGAATACATCAGCGGAACTCGACGGCACCATAAAACATCAATTCTGGGACGATTGGACACTGGATCTCGATGTCAATACCAATAACAACCGTTTCTTAATTCTCAATACGCCCTTTGAGGAGGAAGTACTGTATTACGGAACCGGCTATCTCAACGGAGAAGGAAGGATCTTTGGACCCACCAGGGCCTTAACAATTAAGGTATACGGCGAAACCGCTGAAGGTACTTCCCTGAAGATCCCATTGAGTGACGTTGCCTCAATAGGCGATTACTCCTTTATTAATTTTATTGAGAAAAAGGATCAGCAAACCTTTGAAATCGAGAAGACTCTGCAAGATTACGAAGGACTTGAACTGAATTTTGACCTGGATGTAACACCCGATGCCGAGGTGGAAATCGTGGTTGACCAGAAAACCGGATCCTCCCTGAAAGGAACAGGGGAGGGAATTCTACTGATTAGGATTAATACCAAAGGCACATTCAATATGTTTGGCGACTTTGTTGTGGTAACAGGAACCTACAATTATCGATTTGGTGGAGTAATAGACAAGTCGTTTACGGTGAAACCCGGGGGTAGCATCGTATGGGATGGAACTCCGCTCGCTGCCCAATTGAACATGGAAGCCGTCTATTCCCTGAACGCAAATCCGGCTCCCCTCCTTGATAATTCGGGGGTGACCAGGAGAATACCAACCGATGTTGTAGTTCAGCTCACCGGAGAGTTGGAAAGGCCTACCATAGACTTTAATATTGAATTTCCGGGCACGAGTTCCATTGTTCAGTCTGAACTGGAATACAAACTCCAGGATCCCACGGTTGAAGAGCGTAACGCCTTCTTCCTCCTTGCACAGGGTACCTTTGTAGATGAAGGGAGTGGTTTAAATCAGCAGGCGGTGACGGGGAATTTGATACAGACGGCCTCAGGCCTGGTGAATTCACTGCTGGGCGGGGGGAATGACAAGTTTGATTTTGGTTTTTCCTTAGAACAGAGCACCCTTGATGCGAGTCAGATAGAAACCGAAAACCGACTCGGGGTAACGGTGTCAACAAGAATTAGTGACAGGGTATTGTTCAACGGCCGTTTCGGAGTTCCTGTTGGCGGGGTAAGTGAAACTGTGGTTGCAGGGGATGTGGAAGTTCAGGTACTTTTAAACGAAGAAGGAACCTTAAGGGCAAAGATTTTTAATCGTGAAAACGAGATTCAGCAGTTCCTTGCCGATCAGACAGGCTACACCCAGGGAATTGGTTTGTCATACGAAGTGGATTTCAGTACTTTTAATGAACTTCTGCGAAAGGTATTTAAACCTAAAGAAAAAAGTGAAACTTCTAAATTAAAGGCAGAAAAATCAAAGGCGACCATGGGCAGGGATAGCCTTATTAAATTCTATCAAAAACCCAAGACGAATCTCTTGAAGAAGTAAGAGAGGTTTTGGAATATCTTTCAATTGGAAATTTGTCCAAGTATTTTTTAAACTACATCGTTTGATTAAGCACCCGGCAGCAATTTAGATGCCGCAAGGGCTATGTTTTCATAATTGTTTGTTACTTTTGAGATTCTTAAATTTCTATGGAAGCAAAAATTAAGAAAATAGCGGTTTTTACCTCAGGAGGTGATTCTCCGGGGATGAATGCAGCCATTAGATCTGTTGTTCGAACCTGCGCATACATGAAAATTGAGTGTGTCGGGATTTACAGGGGATATGAAGGAATGATCGAAGGAGATTTCCTTCCTATGAATGCGAGAAGCGTCAATCACATCATCAACAAAGGGGGTACTATTTTAAAGTCGGCCCGATGTGAGGAATTCAGAACCAAGGAAGGCAGGCAGAAAGCTTACGATCAACTCAAATCCGAAGGGGTAGATGCCATGGTCGTCATAGGGGGAGACGGTAGTTTTACCGGAGCCCTTTTATTCAATGAGGAATACAATATCCCGGTGATTGGCATTCCCGGAACTATTGATAACGATATTTTTGGTACCCGGTACACCCTTGGTTTTGATACGGCGATTAATACCGCTATGGAAGTGATAGATAAGATTCGCGATACGGCGAGTTCTCACCACCGTCTCTTCTTTGTTGAAGTGATGGGACGAGATGTAGGGCATATCGCCCTGAATGCAGGAGTAGGAGCAGGAGCTGAGGAAATCCTTATCCCCGAAGAAAATCTGGGCCTCGAGCGTCTGTTAGAATCCCTGAAAAAGAGTAAACTTACAGGAAAGTCATCTAGCATCGTTGTAGTAGCAGAAGGTGATACAACTACAGGGAAAAATGTCTTCCAACTCAAGGAATACGTAGAACAGCACTTACCCATCTACGACGTCCGTGTTTGTGTTTTAGGACACATGCAGCGAGGTGGTTCTCCAACATGTTTTGACCGTGTACTGGCAAGCAGAATGGGAGTAAAAGCTGTGGAAGCCTTGTTAGATGGAAAGACCAACCTTATGGTAGGTATCCTCGATGATGATATAGCCTTCACCCCAATAAGTGAGGCGATCAAAGGAAAAACAAAAATTAATAAGGAACTCATCAGAGTATCCGATATAATGAGTACATAAAAAAAAGAATATGGCAACATTAAAAGTAGGAATAAACGGATTTGGTAGAATTGGACGACTGGTCCTGAGATCTATCGTGAATAGAGACAACGTTGAGGTCGTTGCGATCAATGATCTTTTGGATGTAGAGCACTTAGCTTATCTCCTAAAGTACGATTCAGTACACGGAAGATTTGACGGGACGGTATCAGTAAAAGATGGACACCTTGTTGTTAACGGAAAGACTGTTAGGATCACTGCAGAACGAGATCCCAAGAATGTAAAATGGGACGCGGTAGGCGTTGACATAGTTGCGGAGTGTACAGGAATCTTTACAACCCTTGAAACAGCGCAGTACCATATTGACGGAGGAGCTAAAAAAGTAGTGATCTCTGCACCTTCTAAAGATGCCCCAATGTTCGTTATGGGAGTGAATCACAAGGACGTGAAGGCTACAGATAAAATCGTTTCCAATGCCTCCTGTACTACCAACTGTCTTGCGCCTTTGGCCAAGGTATTAAACGATTCTTTTGGAATTGAAGAAGCATTGATGACCACTGTACATGCAACTACGGCCACGCAACTTACAGTTGATGGCCCGTCTAAGAAAGATTACCGGGGCGGCCGAAGTGCTATGCTTAACATCATCCCTGCCTCAACTGGGGCAGCAAAAGCCGTGACCAAGGTGATCCCTGCCCTGGAAGGAAAACTAACCGGAATGGCATTTAGGGTGCCAACGGCAGACGTTTCTGTAGTTGACCTGACGGTTAAGGTTAAAAAGGAAACTTCCTATGAAGAGGTTAAGAAAGCCTTTAAAACAGCATCAGAAGGAGAACTAAAAGGAATTCTGGGATATACAGAAGAACTAGTTGTTTCTCAGGATTTCGTGGGTGATCCAAGGACGAGCATCTTTGATGCCGATGCGGGGATCGAATTGAACCCTACCTTCTTCAAGGTGGTATCCTGGTACGATAACGAAGCGGGATATTCTAATAAATTAGTAGACTTGGCGGAATATATCCACAAGCTCTAAGGGCCGAATTCAAAATCAATTAAATCCTTAGAATAGGTATATTTTGCTTATTTTAAGGATTTCTTTTTTAAGCGTAATTCCATGATATTAATAGTTGATAGCGGAGCGACAAAAGCCGACTGGATTGCCCTGGACAAAAATGGCGATGAGGTTTTCATGACTCAGACTCTGGGCCTTAGTCCGGAAGTACTCACCAGGGAGGTCATTGAAGACCGACTGGCAAATAATTTTGAGATTTCCAAGAGTAAAACCAAGGTTAAACGACTTTACTTTTACGGAGCAGGTTGCGGTACTAACCGTATGAAAAAATTTCTGCGCAACATTTTTAAATCATTTTTTACTAATGCCAAGATCGAAGTAAAGGAAGATACCTATGCGGCAATTTATTCCACTACCAAAATAGGGCATCAGGGGATCGTGTGCATCCTTGGGACCGGATCGAACTGCAGCTACTACGACGGACATCAATTATTTCAAAAGGTGATATCTCTTGGGTATATTCCCATGGATGACGGAAGCGGGAACTTTTTTGGCAGGAAACTGATCAGGGATTACTACTTCCACAAAATGCCTCAGGCTTTAGGTCTCAAATTCTCAAGTGAATACAACCTCGATCCGGATGTGATCAAGGAAAACCTGTACAAGCAACCTAATCCAAATACCTACCTGGCAACTTTTGCCCGTTTCCTGATCGAAAACAAGGAACATCCTTACTGTAAAGGAGTTATAGATAAAGGCTTGCAGCAGTTTGTGAATAATTACATCATGCAATTTGAGCTAGCCACCAAGGTGCCTGTACATTTTGTGGGCAGTATTGCTTATTTTCTTCGAGATGAATTAAAAGCGGTTCTCGAACGCAATGATCTGGTTCCCGGGGAAATCAGGCAACGGCCCATAGACGGTCTTGTTGAATTCCACAAGGCAACTATCTGATCGCGATCATTGAGATCTCTACATTGACAAATTTAGGAAGATTAGCTACTTCTACCGTTTCACGGGCCGGAGCTGAAGCTGCATCAAAATAAGAACCATATACTTCGTTAATTTCTGCGAACTGCTTCATATCCTTCACAAAAATTGAAGCTTTTACAACCTGATCGAAACCCATACTGGCTTTCTTGAGGATGGCCTCTAGGTTCTCCATACATTTTCTGGTTTCCTGCCTGATATCCCCTTCAATAAGGTCTCCTGTGTTTGGATCCATGGCGATCTGCCCTGAGATAAAAAGAGTGTGCCCTGCCAGTATAGCCTGACTGTAGGGACCGATCGGGGATGGGGCCTTGGAAGTGTGAATTACTTTTCTACTGCTCATTTGACATGTTATTTTTAATTACCTTCTGGGAGGCTGACTGCGGTTTTCCCATTTGAGATCCTGTAAAATAGAACTCTTTATGCCAATAAAGAAATACCAGCGCTCAAAATCCCCAAAAGGCGTCCAGTTAAACCGTAAATTAAAACTTTTAAGATCGCGTTCAAAACGCAACTGGGTTACCGTAAATCCTTGATTTTTAATATCATAACCAGAAGACACCCCCACCTTCCAGCGCGGAGACAATTCCACATTACCTGAAAACATCAGCGAATGGCTCGAGAATTCATTCTGGCGATTACTGTTGCTGTAATTAGCTGCATATTGAAGCCTAAGATCCCATGGGATTTTAGTCCTGTATCTCGGATTTTCAATATCATCGGGATCCCTGTTTTTAAAACTACTCTCGTTAAAATTGTCGGCAGCACCAAAGAGATCGTCCGTTCTTCCTCCACTTGCCGCAACATAATTCTGCCCTTCGTAAGGATCGTCTTCCGGCTCGTCCTCCTCTTTCTTAGCACCAAAATCCTTGCTGCTGATATTGTAGCTGATATTCATTCTTGCACTGGTAAGCCTTAACAAACTACCTCCGTTATTAACGTTTAATGTATTTATCCGCCGGCCGTTGTTGTCAATAGCATAGGGGTCCAGACTGGCACCAAAGTTTACAGACATTTTGTTTTTAAACAGATTGGTACCTCCACTCATGCTTACCGGACTTATTTTTAAGGAATCGGCTTCAAAGTTATATCCGGAGGAGAAATTGAGACTATTGAGTAGCTGGATCTTCTTTGGTTCAGTTGCTGTAGAATCCTTGTCCTTCACCTTTGCCTCGAGGGTATTTTGCAGGGAGAAGGTCAAAGCATTGGATTTACCCAATCGCGGAGCCCCGTAAATCGTATTCTGAAAACGGCTGTATTGCACAATATTCCCTGAAACCTCGTTGAGGTATTCATCGTAATATTGCTCAAAAGAAGGGGCGTAACCGTAACTCACCGTGGGCCTGAGAACGTGCCTGATAGCCTGGAATTTTTTTCCCTCTCCAAAAGTAAAAGTTCCGTACAGGGTGGTTCCCACACTTGCACTGAAGTTATATTGATTATAACGGTCGAATCCACTAATAGTATCAGTTACAACGGTTTGAGAATCCGGATCAAAACGCTGATCAAAGGTCTGAAGCGTCCAGATATCCTCATAACTTCCACCCATAGTTACGCTAAAATGCTTCGCAACTTTGAAATTCGTACTGATGGGTATCCGATGCCTGGCCCCAACTTTTGCATCGTCAAACATTTTGCCGGTCAGGAAGTCTTCGTCATCAGTTCGAATGCTATTCCTGGCATTGAGATCGTACTGGAAGTTAATATTTTGAATGGCTCCTTTTTTTATCCCCTCCAGGGGTGCAAAAGGGAAAACTCGTTCCATACTTGCTTGCAGGGTTGGCAGGGTAACGTCTACCACATTGGTATTGGTATTCTGATTATGGGTTGCCGTTAAACTCATATTGACCGAGGGATAGGCCGGGAAGGTTTTGGAATAAGAAATAGAGGACGACAGGTTGTTGGTCTGTGTCAGCGCTAAATTCTGTTGTAACAGGGAATTCCGATAATACTGGCTGCTTCCCAGGTTTACGGAAGCGGATAATCTTGAATTAGGATTTGCTTTGGGGTCTTGCGAATGGGAGATCTGAATATTGTAAATGGTCCCCCTGCTATAGTCGTCAAAGCCTTTCTGACTCACGATCTGATTTTCATATCTGAAATTAAAATTTCCCCTGTAACTATATCGTTTCGAATACACAGATTGTGCCCGGATTCCATAACTACCATTGGTATACAGATCACCTGTGAGGGTAAGGTCTACGTATTCATTAATGGGGACGTAATATCCCGCATTCTGGAGGAAATACCCACGGTTGGGGTCGTTGCCAAAGGTTGGCATCATTATCCCTGCTGTCCTGCCCACGGTAAGCGGGAAATAAGCGAATGGCAGTGCAATGGGGGTAGGTACGTCTACGATATACAGGTTGCTAAAACCCGCAATAACTTTTTTCTTGGGTACAAACTTTGCCTTTCTTACCCGGATGTAGTAATCGGGATCGATGGTATCCTTGGAAGTGGTAAGTTTTCCTTCGCTCAGAAAGTAAACCGAATCATTTTCCTTTTTGGTGCGTTCGGCGTAGACTTTCATGGCATCGCTCCCCAATTGTCCGAGACCAGCCTGCTGCTCGGTTCTCGAATTCCAGATCACCGCTTTTTGGGTGTCAAAATTAAAGCGGATGGAGTCGGGGATCACCACATTTTCCCCTTGTTTAAAATAGGGGAGTTGCGAATAATTCCCCACAGAATCTTTTAAGCGCCCGGCATAGACCTCATTCTTTATATAATCCAGGATGATGATTCCCGCTTTTAATTCGGTGTCCTGGTAATAGATTTCAGCCTCGTTGTAGAGATAGATTTTCTGATCTTTCTGGCTCAACTTCACATAATCTTTGGCCTTGTATTTGATGTTATCCAATAGGAGAGCAGGCTTTCTGGGAAGTGAATCGGGCAGAGCTGAATCGGTTTGAACCGTATCGCGAATAAGGGTTTGCGGAGGCAGTGGAGCCCTGATGCTATCCTGCACGGCTTTAATGGGCAGCGGTTTTGTTTGGTCCTCTTGTCCAAAAATCATTGTTGCAACCAAGAGAAACAAACCTGAGAAAAGAAAAAGCCGTTTGTTTGATTGCAAAGCTATATATCCTATTTTTGTAATGATATGGCTTGATATTTGGAAATCAAACTTACATATATTTTTTTTCTGCCAGTAGCAGATTACAATAAATTTAACCTGAGAAAAAGAAGTAAAATCCCCCGAATACCATGAATAAAAAATTGCTTTTCACAGCTGGTTTTTTTCTCATTTTTAGTATTCAGATAATCGCATCAAATCCGCTTCCTGAAGAAAGAGGGGATGACGGTTTCGTGGTGGTACTGGACGCAGGTCATGGGGTCACGACCCCGGCAACCTGGGTAATGGCTATATGGAGAAGAACATAGCCCTGAGTATCGTCCTGAAAATAGGGGAAGAACTCAAAAAGGTTCCGGGCATCAAAGTGGTCTATACCAGAGATGACGATTCTTTTGTAGATCTTTTTGTGCGAGGCGAAATCGCGAATAAGGCAGGAGCAGATCTTTTTGTATCCGTCCATTGTGATTCGCATACCTCTAATGCTCATGGGGCAGGTACTTTTGTTTTAGGGCTCCATGCTAATAAACAAAACTTCGAGATCGCAAAAAAGGAAAACTCGGTGATCTATCTCGAAGATAATTATGAAGCTCGCTATGCGAACTACGATATCAATTCACCTGAATCTGTAATTGGTCTTACCATTATGCAGGAAGAATTTTTAGACCAGAGCATTCTTCTGGCCAAACTCATTCAGGACAATTTTACCGGGCAGTTAAAGCGCAACGACCGGAAAGTAAAGCAGGCAGGATTTATCGTGCTGCATCAAACCTTCATGCCCAGTGTACTTATAGAAACGGGCTTCCTGACCAATAGAGACGAAGGCCGATATTTGAATTCATCAAAAGGACAGGCTGAGATGGGAAAAGCTATCGCCCAGGCCATCATAAAATATCAAAAGAGTATCCCGGATGAAGAAACCGTCATCTCTAATGGGCAGTTACCGCTGGAATCTACCGGTAAAGCAGAGGATCCGGATCTGAAGCAGGAGGAAATCCTCGAACTAAAAAAAGAGCCTGAAGCCGAAGTTGCGAAGGCAGAAGATACTTCCTCGGCTGATACCACTACATCAAAAGAAGCCCCTGCAGAAATAAAGGAAGATAAGCCAAAGGCGAGACAAATGGTGGGGAAAAGCGGAGTGCTTTTTAAGGTTCAGATAATGGCCACAGCTAAGGACCTTCCTCTTAATTCTCCCGAATTCAAAGGCTTGAACAAAATATCAAAGGAACCCATTAAAAACTTATTCCGTTACCTGTATGGTGAAACGGATACGTATATGGGCGCTAAATTATTAAAGTCTAATGCCGACATGAAAGGCTTTACCACCTCCTATATTGTAGCCTACAAAGGGGGGAAACGCATCGCTTTACAAGACGCCTTGAAATACGAAGATGAATAATAGGCCGACTTTCATTTTTATTCCTAATTTTGTTTGGAACCTAAATAAGTGTCTTTGAAACTATCACGGGAAATTAAGACGGGTATTATTGTTATCGGGGGAATTCTCCTTTTTATTCTGGGGTTCAGCTATCTGAAATCGAGTCCGCTTTTTGATGACAGCAAGATCTTTTATGCCGTATACGATAATATCGGGGGCTTGCAAACAGGAACCCAGGTATCAATTAATGGTTTTAGTGTTGGAAAGGTCAACGACATCAAGTTTAAAGACAATAGCGGGCAACTGGTCGTAACATTTACGGTGTCTAATAATTTTGAATTCTCTGAGAATAGCAAAGCCGAGTTGTACGATACAGGAATAATAGGCGGAAAGGGAATTCAGATAAAACCAGTTTTTGATGACGCCCCAATTGCTCAGTCCGGTGACACCCTCATGACAAATACGCGTCCGGGGCTTACCGAACTCGTGCAACAGAAATTAACTCCTTTACAATTGAAAGTTGAGGGGGCGGTCTCAAACGCCGATTCCCTGTTGATGAATGTCAATGATGTACTGGACGACAACACCAAGAAAAACCTTCGTGAGAGTATCCAGGGTTTAACTGTAGTTATCGAGAGTTTCCAGAAGAGCGCCGGGACCTTAAATGAAATTTTGGCATCGAACAAAATGCATATCGATAGTTCATTGAGTAATATCAATACCCTGACCACTAATTTTGCAAGTCTGTCAGACTCCCTGGCAGCGAATAATCTGGGTGCTACAGTCAGGAAATTAGAATCAACAATGAATAACCTCAATGCCGTATTGGGGAAAATTGAAAGTGGGGAAGGGACAATGGGTAAATTGATGAACGATGAGCAGTTGTATAAAAACCTCACAGAAGCTTCCAAAGAACTCGATCTACTCCTTCAGGATTTTCGTCTGAACCCCAAACGCTACGTCAACGTATCGGTTTTTGGTAAAAAACAGATCGAATATACCCTTCCGCAAAACGATCCTGCATCTAATGAAGAATAATTAATGGAATACCTTCCCAACATACTTTTTGGCATATTGCTCGTCATTGGAATCGGCTATTTTTCGAGGAATGTGAAAAAACTCAGAAGAAATATATTTCTGGGCAGAGATGCTGATCTTTCAGATAATAAGCCGCAGCGGTGGAAGAATATGGCCAGGATTGCCCTGGGACAATCCCAGATGGTGGTGCGTCCTATTGCCGGGATAATGCATATAATTGTTTACATCGGTTTTGTCATAATTAATATTGAGGTTCTGGAGATTATAATTGATGGCCTGCTTGGAACTCATCGGATTTTTGCATTTATGGGCGGATTCTACGATTTCCTCATCGCTTCCTTCGAGATCCTCGCCCTTTTGGTTATAGTGGCAGTAGTAGTTTTCTGGTTGAGAAGAAATGCTTTAAAGCTGGCTAGATTTGTAAAGCCGGAAATGAAAGGATGGCCAAAGAGCGATGCAAACTGGATCCTCTATATTGAACTCATTCTTATGGGCTTGTTCCTCACTATGAATGCTGCTGACTACCAATTACAGCAGATGGGTGTTGCCCATTATGAGGAGGCGGGAATGTTTCCTGTAAGTCAGTTTATTTTACCCGTATTTGAAGGTATGTCTGCCAGTAGCGTTATTCTGATTGAGCGGATTGCCTGGTGGCTGCATATCGCAGGCATCTTATTCTTCCTGAATTACCTGTATTATTCCAAGCATTTGCATATCCTGCTGGCATTTCCCAATACTTATTTTGGCAATTTAAAACCCAAAGGTGAATTTGCGAACAATGAAGCTGTAACAAAGGAAGTAAAGTTGATGATGGATCCCAATGCCGATCCTTTTGCCGCTCCTGCGGAAGACACTGCTCCCCCGGAGAAATTTGGAGCATCAGATGTGCAGGACTTAAAATGGGTTCAATTGCTGAGCGCATATACATGCACGGAATGCGGTCGATGTACCAGCGAGTGTCCGGCTAATCAGACCGGAAAGAAACTTTCTCCCCGCAAGATCATGATGGATACCAGGGACCGGCTGGAGGAAGTAGGGAAAAATATAGATAAAAACAAGGGCGAATTTGTAGACGATGGCAAACAGCTACTCGATGACTATATCAGTAGGGAAGAATTATGGGCATGTACCTCCTGTAACGCCTGTGTAGAAGCATGTCCGGTGAGCATAGATCCCTTGTCAATCATTATGAACATGCGGCAGTACCTGGTAATGGAGCAGTCGGCAGCACCGGCAGAATTAAATGCGATGATGGGGAATATAGAGAACAATGGGGCTCCGTGGCCTTTTAACCAGATGGATCGACTCAATTGGGCGGAAGAGGCCGGATAACAGAAAAACACCAGAAAAAAATGAATGTACCTACAATGGCATCGCTCTTTGCAGAAGGTAAACAACCAGAGATCTTGTTCTGGGTGGGTTGTGCCGGTAGTTTTGACGACAGGGCTAAGAAGATCACTAAGGCCTTTGTAAAGCTACTGAACAAAGCCGGAGTTTCCTTTGCCGTACTCGGCACTGAAGAGAGTTGTTCCGGCGATCCTGCAAAAAGGGCCGGGAACGAATTTTTGTTTCAGATGCAAGCCGTAACCAACATTGAGGTCATGAATGGGTACGGGATAAAGAAGGTCGTCACCGCTTGTCCGCATTGTTTTAATACCTTAAAAAATGAATATCCCGGATTAGGTGGGAACTACGATGTTGTTCATCACACTCAGTTTCTAAAGCAATTGGTGGAAGAAGGCAAAATAGGTCTGAAGGGCGGAACCTATAAAGGCAAACGTATCACCTATCACGATCCTTGTTATTTGGGTAGAGCAAATGATGTGTATGAAGCTCCCAGGGAACTGATCAGGAAGTTGGATGCAGAACTGGTGGAAATGAAAAGTTGCCGCCAGCGTGGCCTTTGTTGTGGTGCCGGGGGAGCGCAGATGTTTAAAGAAGCAGAGAAGGGGGATAAAGAGGTTAATATCGAAAGAACAGAACAGGCTATGGAAACCCAGCCGGAAATCATCGCAGCAGCGTGCCCATTTTGTAATACGATGATGACCGATGGGGTAAAGAACAAAGAGAAGGAGGCCTCGATTGCCGTCATGGATATCGCCGAATTGATGTCGGAGGCCGAAGATCTTTGATGCTTTTTAGTTTTGGAACGATTTTAGAGAAGGATTATGAAGGAATCAAACACAGAGTGTCATGTTAGTATCGTTTAAAGAATTACCCGAGGAATCCAGAGTTTGGATCTATCAGGCCAATAGAAATTTTTCTGAGGAGGAATTGGAGGAAATTGAGAATCTACTACCGCAGTTTCTAACACAGTGGACGGCTCACGGTGATTCCCTCCGTGCAGGATACGAAATTAAGTACAAGCGATTTATCATCATCGGATTAGATCAATCACTGGCCTCGGCCTCCGGTTGTTCGATAGACGCTTCAGTACACTTTATTCAGGGCCTGGAAAAAAGGTTTGGACTTGAACTCCTTGACAGAATGAATGTCTCCTTTAAACAGGGGGATTATATTACGTACAAATCAATGGCCGACTTTAAGAAAATGGCAAAGTCCAGGGCTATAACAAAAAGTACTATTGTCTTCAATAACCTCGTTGCCAATAAACAGGAATACCTGGAACATTGGGAGGTTCCAGCTTCCGAAAGCTGGCATGGAAGGTTTATTTAATCTATTCACCACAATTTCAGAGTGTTATCTCGCTTTTTACAATATTTCTAAACGAATACAGTTAGAATCAAGGATCAAATTGCCTATGCAGATAAAGCGCTACTTTTTCTTCTTCATTTTTATTTTAACCGTTGCAGGTCAGGCCCAACAAAATCCGTTGCAAGCGGCAGACAGTGTTGCCCAGCTGCAATGGGTGGATGGCATCTACTCGCAAATGACCCAGGAAGAAAAAATAGGTCAGCTCTTTATGGTCCTTGTAGCCTCAGATCAGGATAAAGCCTCAACCGACAAGATCAAGAAGTTGATAGTTGAAGAGCATCTGGGAGGAATCATTTTTTCAACAGGCGGACCTCAGAGGCAGGCAAAACTGACTAACGAATATCAATCTCTCGCCAAGGTACCATTGCTTATTGGTATGGATGCCGAATGGGGTCTCGCGATGCGACTCGATTCTACTTTTGCCTATCCCTGGAACATGACGTTGGGAGCGATAAAAGATTCCAGTATTGTAGAAGAGGTTGGGTTCAGAATAGGAAGTCATGCTAAACGCATGGGGGTACATATCAATTTTGCCCCCGATGTGGATATCAATATAAATCCGAGAAACCCCATTATTGGAAACAGGTCGTTTGGTGAAGATCGTGAAAATGTGGCCCAAAAAGGAGCAGCTTTTGTCAGGGGCATGAGCAGGGCAGGAGTACTGACCAGCGCCAAACATTTTCCGGGCCATGGGGATACCGCAGTGGATTCACACAAAGATCTGCCCGTGATTCCCTTTGAAAAGGAACGACTAGACAGTGTTGAGTTGTATCCCTATAAAAAATTAATCCTTGCCGGAGTTTCTGGGGTAATGGTTGCCCATCTTAATGTGCCGGCATTGGAATCAGACGAAAAAAGACCTTCTTCTCTTTCTGCTGATATTATCTCGGGAACATTGAAGAAAGAACTGGGATTCCAAGGCTTAGTGCTGACGGATGCCTTGAATATGAAAGGCGTGACTGATTTTGCAGGAGACATCAATGCAGAATTACAGGCATTCCTGGCAGGTAATGACATTTTACTGATGCCCAAAGACATAAGTGCGGCGAGGGGAGCTATTTCAGAAGCCTTAGCACAAGGTGTTATATCGGAAAGCAGATTAGCGTCATCTGTTAAGAAAATCCTGATGGCTAAGTACAAGGCAGGATTGTATGACTATGAACCTGTGAAGTCCGATGGTCTATACCAGGATCTCAATAGTGTTGAAGACCAACTGCTTTATGAAAAAGCTTTTGAAAACGCGATAACCCTGGTAAAGAACAATGTGTCTTTACTTCCTGTCAAGAACCTGGAAAACAAAAAGATTGCCTATGTACGAATGGGCGACGACACAGGTGATGCGTTTCTCACCGCTTTACAGAAATTTACGGACGTCACGGAAGTAAAAGGCAAAGATATTGGCACCCTTAAAGCGAATCTCGGGGGTTTCAATGTGGTTATCGTTGGTTTTCACAAGAGCAATGAAAGTCCCTGGAAGCCTTATAAATTTTCGGAGAAGGAACTATACTGGCTGGCTGAATTGGGACGATCGAGGAACTTCAATCTCATCCTCTCCGTTTTTGCCAAACCTTACGCACTCCTGGACCTGGTGAATTACAATGATATTGATGCGCTGGTTCTGGGATATCAAAATAGCAAGATTGCTCTCGAAAAGTCCGCTGAGGTGATTTTTGGCGCTATTCCTGCCAAAGGAGTCTTGCCGGTATCCCTCGGCTCAGATTTTTCAGTCGGGCACGGAATATTAAGTAAATCATTGGGTCGTCTGGGCTACAGCATTCCTGAGCGGGTAGGGATGAAGGGTAGTCTTCTGTCCAGGGTAGATACCTTGGTACGAAATGGAATTGATTCTCTGATGTATCCCGGAGCGCAGGTCTTGGTTGCTAGGAGGGGTAAAGTGATCTACAATAAGAATTTTGGCAAGCCTACTTACGATTCTACAGATTCCATAACCTCAGATCATTTGTACGACCTGGCATCACTGACCAAGATATTATCGACACTTCCCGTAGTGATGGCCATGGAAGAAGAAGGTAAAATTTCGCTCAATGACACCTTTGGCGAATTGATACAGGCTTATGATACCACCGATCTCAAAAACGTGACGGTACTAAAGGCGCTGAGTCACTATGGCCGGCTGCCCTCGTGGATTGCATTCTACCTCTCAACCCTCAACAAGGACAGAAAACCATCGAGTGAGTTCTATCGCTCGCGTCCCGGACCCGGCTATTCTATTGAGGTGACAAAAAACCTCTATCTCAGTGACGCTTATCAGGATTCCATATACAATCGCATAGGTCGGCAATCGTTAAAATCTAATCGTTATCGTTACAGTGATGTAGCTTATTACGTGATGAAAAAGTATATTGAAGACACTTACGAGGAGCCTCTGGACAAATTGGCAAGGGAAAAGTATTTCTTACCACTTGGGACGAACAATACAGGCTACAGGCCTCTGGATTACTTTGAAAAAAAACGCATAGTTCCTTCAGAAATCGACAATTACTACAGGTATCAGACGGTACAGGGCTTTGTCCATGATATGGGAGCGGCTATGCAGGGCGGTGTAGGCGGTCATGCCGGACTTTTCAGCAATGCCAATGATGTGGCCAAGATAATGCAGATGTACTTGCAAGGAGGGTATTACGGCGGGGATCGCTTTTTGCAATCGAGGACTATTGAAAAATTCAATAAGTGTTACTTCTGTAATGAAAATGTTCGGAGGGGCGTAGGGTTTGACAAGCCTCAGCTTGAAGAATACGGGCCAACCTGTGGCTGTGTCTCCCGAAAGAGTTTTGGCCATAGCGGATTTACAGGGACCTATACCTGGGCCGATCCAGAAGAAGAGATCATTTACGTCTTTTTATCGAACAGGACCTATCCCACATCCTCTAACAACCTTCTTATCAAATCGGAACTCCGGACCCGGATACAACAGGCGATTTATGATTCTATTATAAATTAGAATAGGAATTTAAATGTAATTTTACGGTATGAAGATTGCCATTGTTTGTTATCCCACATTCGGGGGAAGTGGCGTTGTCGCTACAGAACTGGGCATAGCCCTGGCCAACAGAGGTCACGAAATTCACTTTGTGACCTACAGGCAGCCTGTGCGTCTGGAATTGTTGGGGAATAATATCCACTTCCACGAGGTACATGTTCCTGAGTACCCTTTGTTTCACTATCAGCCTTATGAGCTGGCCTTATCCAGCAAACTGGTAGATACTATCAAGTTACACGAGATCGAACTACTGCATGTGCATTATGCCATTCCCCATGCCTATGCCGGCTATATGGCTAAAAAGATTTTGGAAGAAGAAGGCATTCACGTTCCTATGATCACGACCCTCCACGGAACGGATATTACTTTGGTGGGAAATCACCCTTTCTATAAGCCGGCAGTAACCTTTAGCATCAATAAGTCTGAAGTGGTGACCAGTGTTTCCGCCGACCTAAGGCAAAAGACACTCGACTTTTTTGAAATAGATAAAGAGATTGAAGTCATCCCCAATTTTATTGACAAACGAAAATACAGCGCAGGATTCACAGACTGCCAGCGTTCGCTGATGGCAGGAGAGGATGAAAAAATCATCACTCATATCAGTAATTTCAGGAAAGTAAAGCATATTCCCGATGTGATCAAGGTATTTTACGGTATTCAGAAGGAAATACCGGCCAAGCTCATTATGGTAGGGGAGGGTCCGGAAAAGGAAAAAGCAGAGTTGCTTTGTGATGAACTCGGGATCAATAGTAAGGTGGTATTTTTGGGGCAAAGCTCTGAAATAGACAGGATTCTTTGTTTCTCAGACCTGTTCCTTTTGCCCTCAAAGTCGGAAAGTTTCGGTCTGGCAGCTCTGGAGGCCATGATCAATAAAGTAGCCGTGATTTCCAGTAATACCGGTGGAATTCCTGAGGTTAATATTCACGGTGTAACCGGGTTCTTGAGTGATGTAGGGGATGTAGATGATATGGTCAAGAATTCATTACACATTTTAAAGGATCCCAAAACCCTGGAAACCTTTAAAGAAAATGCATACAAGGAGGCCCTGAAATTCGATCTGCAGAATGTTATGCCCCTTTACGAAGAGCTCTATGAAAAAGCTTTTAAGGAGCACTATAAGAGTGTGATACACTAAACAGACTCACTACTGATTACGCTTTATTCGTTATAGTTAGTTCGACCTTGAAATCTGTATTTTGTCGATATTTTTAATTAGTCGTCCTGTCTTCTGATTGCGTCCTATTGGATATTCTTCGTTTTATCGATTATTCCTTCGCGTAGTAAGCTATTCTATGAGCAAAAGATATGAGGAGGTAATTTTGTATTACGAGATCCCAAAATCTTACCGTAATGAAAAAGCATTTTGCTTATACAGTTTTTATATTGATAATAGGCAGTTTTAGCCTGTATGCTCAGGACCTGCCTGAACTCACTGTTAAGGATAGTATCATCCAAAGCTCATGGATGGTGGGCATTGGATGGAATTTTATTGATGATTCCGGAGATGCTTTCAACGATTTTACTACGATCAGGGACCAATGGAACGGTGTTGCCTTCCCATCGCGGATCAACCTGGGTCGTTACTGGAAGAGTGGTTTAGGCTTAGAATTGATTGGGACCTACAATAATTACAAGGAAGGTAATACCATAGACGGAATATCGATCACCGAGGATATCCCGTATTGGAGTATCGACACCCGCCTCAGTTATGACCTCAATAAGTTGGTTGGGGAAACCGGATTTTTTGATCCTTATGTTGGTGTGGGGCTCGGGTATTCCGACGCCAACAACCTGGGCCGGGGTACGTACAATGCCATTATCGGGTTCAGGACCTGGTTTACTGATCGCTGGGGACTCGATTTTAGTTCCAGCGGTAAATGGTCCTTTGGAAATGAGGCTTCCAACCATATACAGCATGCAGTTGCGGTTGTTTACCAATTCAATATCAAGAAAGAACTCTCCAAAGAAGGGGAGGAGAAACTGGCCATGTTACAGGAAATAGAAAATGAGCAGCAAAGGCTTCAGGATTCCCTTCTGGCTGCCAGGAAAGCAGAAGAGGAAGCCAGGCTATTGGCAGAACGCCTGGAAAAGGAAAAAGAGGAAGCAGCCCGACTGGCAGCTTTGGAAAAGGCCAAAAAAGACAGATTTACAAAGCTCCAGCAGTCACTGGATAGCCTGGGAGCTGTTTATTTTGCCTTTGACTCCTCTTATCTCAATGATGCTTCAAAGACGACGCTGGATGCGGTAGCAAGCCTTATGACCCAATATCCGGAATACTCCTTCGAGATTCATGCGTATACGGACTCCAGAGGTCCGGATAACTATAATCAATGGTTATCTGATCGCAGGGCCCAGAAAACTACAGCATATCTGGTAAACAAAGGGATATCACTAAGCAGATTGACGGCCATAGGTCATGGAGAATCCATGCTAACCAACGAATGTTCGGATGGCATGAGATGTACTGAAGAACAACATCGATTGAACAGAAGGTCAGAAACAATTGTAATAAATGTAATGCCTCGGCTAAGTAAATAAAATGACCTAGTCTTGCAGGGATTGGTTTAGATGATCATTCCTGCTGCAACAGTTTCATTGGTTTGATCATCAATTAGGATGAGACTTCCGGAAAACCGATTGTCTTTGTAGGCGTCAATGAGCAAAGGTTTTGTTGTTCTTAACTTTACCTTACTGATATCATTCATTGTAAGTTGTTTGTCGTCCTTGATTCTCTCCATGGTATTGATGTCGTATTTATACATCACTTCCCTGATCATCGCCTTTTGTTCATTTGAAGTATGCATTAGGGTATATTTAGCTCTTGGTTGTGCCGGACGGTTGTTCAACCAGCATAACATCACCTCTATATCCTGTGAAGAATCAGGGACATTGTTAGAACGAACAATCATATCACCTCTACTTACGTCGATATCATCTTCCAGTTCAATTGCGATGGACATGGGCGCAAATGCTTCTTCAAGTTCGCCGTTCGGACCGGTGATCGATTTTACTTTTGATGAAAAACCGGAAGGTAGAACAGTGACCTTATCTCCTTTTCTGTAAAAACCACTGGCAATTCGCCCTGCATAGCCCCTGTAATCAATAAAACCGTCTCTTTGAGGTCTGAGCACAGTCTGAACAGGGAATCTGGCATCCACTTTGTTGAGGTCACTACTGATATGCATGGTCTCTAAAGTGTGTAACAATGGCGCGGCCTGGTACCAGGTCATGTTGTCAGATCGGTTGACTACGTTATCTCCCAGCAGCGCACTTATAGGAATAAATCGGATATCTCTTATCAATAATTTAGCGGCAAATTCCTCAAATTGATTGACGATCTTATGAAAAACATCTTCAGAGAAACCGACCAAATCCATCTTGTTAATACAAACGATAACGTGGGGAATATGCAATAAAGATGCAATAAAGGCGTGCCTTTTAGTTTGTTCTATCACCCCGTGTCTCGCATCCACTAAAATAATAGTAGCATTAGCCGTTGAAGCTCCGGTTACCATATTCCGGGTGTACTGCACATGGCCGGGAGTATCAGCGATTATAAATTTACGTTTTGGAGTTGTAAAATACCGGTAAGCCACGTCAATGGTAATTCCCTGTTCCCGCTCATCTCGAAGGCCATCCGTAAAAAGAGCCAGGTCTACCCCGTCATGTCCTTTTTTCCTGCTGGTATTCTCTATGGCTTCCAGCTGGTCTTCAAAAATCGATTTGGAATCGTACAATAATCGGCCAATCAAGGTGCTTTTCCCGTCATCAACGCTGCCGGCAGTTGAGAATCGAAGTAATTCGTTGCGTTCTATTTCCATCAAATACTTGTATTAAAAATAACCCAGTTTTTTCCGATCCTCCATGGCGTTTTCCGAGCGTTTATCATCGCTTCGGTTTCCCCGTTCTGTCTGGCGCATAGCCGATACTTCCTGTACTATCTTCTCCAGCGTGTCTGCTTCAGATTCAATACCACCGGTGATAGTGATGTCGCCTAATGTTCTGAATCGGATCTTTTTGGTAACTACTTCTTCCCGCTCATCGAGCCTCAGAAATTCCGAATTTGGAATCCATGAATTGTTACGCCAGACAACCTCACGCTCATGAGCCAGGTAAAGGGAGGGGATCTCGATTTTTTCCTGGAGGATATAGTTCCAGACGTCCATTTCTGTCCAGTTACTGATGGGGAAAACCCGGAAATGCTCCCCTTCAAAATACTTTCCGTTGAAGAGATTCCATAATTCGGGCCGTTGATTTTTGGGATCCCATTGTCCGAAATCATCCCTGTGGGAGAAAAAGCGCTCCTTGGCCCTGGCTTTTTCCTCATCGCGACGGCCTCCGCCTATGGCACAGTCGATTTTATTACTTTCTATGGCATCGAGAAGAGTAGTAATCTGCAGGGCGTTACGAGTTGCACTTTTTCCTTTTTCTTCAGCTACCCTTCCCTGATCTATGGATTCCTGCACAGATCCAACAATAAGTTGCGCGCCCAGGTCTTTGATTAACCGGTCTCTGAATTCAATAGTCTCCGGGAAATTATGCCCGGTATCCACATGCATCAGAGCAAAGGGAATTTTACTGGGATAGAAGGCTTTTTTAGCCAGGTGTGTCACCACAATAGAATCTTTTCCCCCTGAAAAAAGGATTACGGGGTTCTGGAACTGGGCCCATACTTCCCGAAGCACAAAAATGGCTTCCGATTCTAATTCTTCAAGATAACTCAGGTAGTACTTACTCATTGTTCCTCAGTTTTAGCTTAGGTAGGATGGCCTTAAATATTAATTCCACCGCTTCCTCCACCGTATTTTTTTCTGTAATCATTACTGCCGGATCTGTTGGAGCTTCATAAGGAGCAGAGATCCCGGTCATATTTGTAATTTCACCCTTTCGTGCTTTTTTATAGAGTCCTTTTACGTCTCGTTCTTCACAAACCTCCAGGCTGGTATTTACAAAAACTTCTACAAAGGTATCAAGTCCGACAATATTCCGGATAAGGATTCTGTCTTTTTCATAAGGGGCAACAAAAGCAGCAAGAATAACGACCCCGGCGTCCACAAATAATTTGCCTATTTCACCAATCCTTCTGATATTTTCCGAGCGGTCTTCAGGACTAAAACTGAGGTCTTTGTTGATCCCGCTCCTCATGTTGTCCCCGTCGAGGATAAATGTATTTATGTTCAGTCCCTGTAATTTTTGTTCTAGGGCATTGGCTATAGTCGATTTGCCAGAACCCGACAACCCCGTAAAAAGGACCATAAATGAGTTATGCCCGCTTCTTTGTCGCCGATCTTCCGGAGTGACTTTGAAATGGTGTTTTACGATGTTTCTTTCCATGACTTTTTCTTACGCCTTTGTTCCAGGCCAAAATTGATTTTATACCAGGTTCGTTCGTGAAAATAATATAAAATCATTTTGGTAACTACTTCAGCAACACCAATCTGTAGTCCGGTGAGTGGGCTACCCGAAATGTACCAGGACAATAAAAAAGTATCCAGAGTACCAATAGCCCTCCATGTAAAGGTCTTAAATAAATGTCTTTTTCTACTCTCTTTAATACCAATATTGAACCACACCCTTTCGTGCAGGTAGTACAAAATCATCTTAGTGACCACTTCCGCCCCGCCAATTTTTAATCCGGTTAGAGGGTTACCGGTTATGATCCAGGAAAGCACTATCGTATCGAGCGTGCCCACCATACGCCAGGTGATGGTTTTGGCAAGGTGCCGTTTGTGGGAGGAGGTTGCCATCAGGTAGAGACCAGAAAATAGGGGTTGAGTAGATTTTCTTTATTGTAGCGTAGTTCTTTTTTGGTGTGCTGATCGGTAACTTTTAAACCCACGGCACTGCAGATGGCATGGCCTGCTGCTGTGTCCCACTCCATAGTAGGTGCGAAACGCGGATAAACATCCGCCTTTCCTTCGGCTACCAGGCAGAATTTCAAAGAGCTTCCTTTTGAGACGATCTCAACTTCTTTATTCTCTTTTTCTAAGTCGGCAATGAAGTCTAAGGTGTCCTGATTCATATGCGACCTGCTTCCTACTACGCCTATCTTTGTGCTCGTCTTGTTGGAGGGATAAATTCTATCTTTTTCCAAAAACAACTCTTCAGGCATAGAATGATCATTCCCGATAAGGCTCTTATAGGCCTTCTTCTGGGCTACATCGGCATAATATAACTCTCGGGTAACAGGAACGTAGATCACGCCCAAAATGGGTCTCCCGTCCTGAATAAGGGCGATATTAACGGTGAATTCGCCATTGCGTTTGATAAACTCCTTAGTACCGTCAAGCGGGTCAACCATCCAGCAGGTTTCCCATGATTTTCTGCTGTTGAAATCAATTTGTTTGTTTTCTTCACTAATGATAGGGTAGGGGGTTTTGACAAGGTATTCATTGATCACCTTGTTAGATGCCAAGTCTGCCTCTGTCAAGGGAGATTGGTCCTTCTTATATTGAGTGATCAAACCAACCTTATCATAAACCGAGAGGATGACATCTCCAGCAGAAATAGCTGCAGCTGACATCAAACTTAGAAAATCATTCTTCTCCATTATTAGGGGGTCTTATTAGGTATATTCAAAGTACAGTTCATATGAATTTTTTTCACTGATAAGCAGGTATTTGCGCTCGGGCTCCAGTTCAAGAATGGTTATACTTGACAAGTGTTCCTGTGTCAAATATAGAAAATCATAAACGGGCCTTTTCAAAAAGTGATAATCTTCCAAGTGGATTTCCTTCTCTGAGCTGTAATTCGCCTTTATATTCGATCCTGAATCACATTTTTTCAACCTATATCGAAGATCTCTCTTGGACATGATGGTCATCCTATTGAACTTAGCAATTAAAGCGTAAATAAAATCGTTGACCTTCTTCGACTTTAAAAATTCTTTAAATTTTACTCTGGTGTGTTCAATAACACCCAGACTTTTGGAAATAAGGGTATTGGGATATATGATAAAGTGATTATAAGGACTTATCACATTGCTCCATCGCCTCTTATAGTCCATTCCCCCGACTCCCATTTCAAAAAATTCATAATCATTATCAATGCACCATTCCAACTGCTTGTAGATTTCAATATTTCCGAGTCCAAACTTGGAATAATCTGTATCAAAGGAAGAAACAGAACTGAACAAAATTCGACCAAAATGGTAGTTCAAGGAGATCTCAATGGGATCCTCCCCGTTGTAAATTACAAATAAGGAAGCCGATTTATTTCTGATCTTGGTTTTGGAGGATTCAAAAATCCGATCCCATTCTTTTATATCCTTACTTCTTTCTTTTTTCTCCTGAAATCTCGAATTTATCATAGATTTCAAACGGTTCATCAAAAGGGTATAGGAATGATCAGTGATAGATCCGTAATGAAGTTCATACCTGATGTTAAAGCAGGTTTCCAATCGCCTGATATTTCTCAGAATCACTTTTCTGCCGTTGGCGTTGAATTGTGTTTTCAGATATTCATCTGCACTTGTGAGTCCTTTTGTAGAAATTCCATAATTCCAGTTAAATTGTGAGATCTTTCTGCATAAGTAGTCCCCGGTTTCAAATTCTGCATAAAAAGGAACCAAACTCAAGGAATAATTCAATGATCTTTTTGACTTTGATTTTTCTGCCAAGTTACATAGGACTTTCCCTTCAGAATAAGTGATGTACTTCAACAAGTCAGGTTTATGGACCTCCTTATAAAAGGTCGTCATAAAGTTGATCTTATGAATCCTCCCGAACATTAGTTTAGTTTAACAATTTCTACTGAACGGTAATTGTTCTCGCCCTGGAAAATATAAATACCCGTAGTATTATTTTGCCTGTAAACCTTCACATGAGCAAAGTTTTCCTGATTCTGGTGAAGAAAGTAGTTCAACGCTCTCAGTAGTTGTGAATTTCCATAAGGATTGACTGTTGTAAATCCTTCAAATGAAGGAAATAATTTGCCTTCCTCTAAGGTCCTGACATCATATGGAACTACGACTGTATTATTAGAATTCTTAAATCTGTATACCTTTTTCCTGAATTTACTAATTGCGAGATGAATTCTAAATCTCTTCAGTAGATTGATTAGGTGAAAACGCAGGGTCAGCCAATGGGATCTGACTGCTGCTCCGGATATATAAAGAATATTTTGATCGGGTACATAGGATACCTGCTTGTAGCAATAGATGGTATTGATCCATTTTCTCTTGTGAAAGAAATCACCTCTTCCCATATCAAAACGATCAAATTTGTGTTTAAAAGCCCACTCGAGATGATTGAAGGTATTGATATGACCTACGTTAAACATGGCGTAGTCAATATCGTAGGCACTATTCCAGTGAAAGAGTACTTTGTTGTGTAGGAAATTGAGAGTTATGCAAATGGGTTTTGAATTGCTATAAATGACAAAAAGTGCTGCTTTACCTTTAAGAATTAGCGGATACATTACAGATTGATACAGATCGAGATAGGGTAATTCGAAATTAGTTTCCTCTTTTTCCTGAAACCTTCGTTCGATCATATCTTTCAGAGCTTCGAAAAGTAAATCGTACTCCTCTTTATCGATCGATCCACAGTAGACCTTATACCCAGGATTCAAACACTTGTCCAGTCTTTTTTTATAACGCCTCAGCTGTGAATACCTCGCTTTTCTGACATGCTTCCACAGATAATCCTCAAAATTTTCATACGGAAAGAGTTCAACAGCATAACCATGGTATAAGGTAGATTCAAACTTTTTTAAAGCCGTCAGATCAGATTTTTTTTCCAGGCTGTAGTATCCTGGCAAGTCGTAAATAGACAGCATCTTGCCAACTTTTTCTTCCGATTTTTGATCTGAGGGGGGTTCGAAGATTTCTGAAGTTGTTGAATCTTTTACCCCTTTAATAAAAAAAGGAAACTGCTTTTCCTTCAAGACGAAATCCAATAAGAAGCTGTATTTTTCCAAGGGTAGATCAATTGCCGGTTAGGGCATATACATTTACAAATATCTGAATATTTACCTTTTAGACCGGGGCTGTTGAAGGGAATATATAAACAAATCATCCCACTTGAATCAACAAGTCTTCTTTTTCGCCTAAAACCAGGAAAGTGGACAAATCAGGATGTTTGTAAACCTTGGTTTTCCTGTATTCCTGCTTAGATGTAAACAGGAAGTCGTACACTGTTTTTCTTAGGAATTGCAATTTGGGTTGCCCTTCAATATCAACTTTTGTCATATGACGCAGTTCAGCCTCCGATTCTAAACGAGAAACAGTTTTTGTGTGCACTGTATGTCCCTTGGGCTGCAGCAAATTAGAATATTTTGTTATACTTTTTTTAGCCTGCTTGAGATGCACTTTTCTAGCGAATCGAAACAGCATTTCCCGTAAGGAGAGGGAGGCATACGGCAATAGTCCACCTAGTCTGCCGGCAGTTGCATTTTTTCGAATTACGATTTGATGATAGTTGTAATAAGAGTTGGTATACCACTTGCTTTTATAGGGCTCATAGCCCTTCAGAAGGTCATAGATTCTAAACTCCATCGAAAAAAGCCATTCGATGTTCTTTGCCATATCGATTAGGCCCGGATGAAATTTAGAATAATCCGTATCATAGCCGCTCATGATATAATAAGCAAGGTCATCCTTAAACATATTGATTCTGATACTTATAGGTTTGCTGCCGTCGTAGATTACAAAAAGACAGGCCTCTTTCTTGAGGATCAGCGGATATAGCTTGTTTTCAAATTCATGCAGATACGGGAGTTCATAATTAGATTCGCCTTTTTCTTCGAATCGTTTAACCAAGAAAATTTTTAAAGCGGCGAACAAAGCGTGATACTCTTCCTTGTCTACCGAACCGTAATAAGCCTCATAGCGAATGGGGAAGCAGGACTCGAGGCGCTGTATGTAACGGCGCAGGTTAGACCTGCTTTTAGCGCCTTGAATCGACTCTAAATACCTCTTATAATCTGAGAAGGACGAAAGATCCACATAGTATCCTTCTATTGATCTTATCTTGTGAATGTTATATTCCCCCTCTCGTACTATTATTCTAAAATAATCAGGGACATCTTTGATTATTGATACGGAATCCACTTTGCTTACCGCGTCTTTATTCGGACTCAGGTAGTTCTTTGCACGGAAGACGATATTTTCAAAAAAGGGAAAGGGTTTTTCCTTGTTGAGAAATTCCTTAAGGAAAATAAGCCTATTCATAGTGCTGGTTTAAAGTATTGTTGTCAAGAATGACTTCCCGCGAATTTTCTTTACCCTGAAAAAGAAAAGTTCGGTTTTCTGATCTTACAGAATAAATAGCTACATCTTGTATGCGTTCTCCACTGGCAAAGAGAAAGTCGACTAAAGGCTTCTTGAGGTATTTACCGGTATCTGAGTTGAGTTGAATACGTTCTCCTAGTACATCTGAAGTATTGCCCTCGCGCTTTCTGATTGAATAAGAAACAGGAGAATATTTTTTATTTCTCTGTCTGAACCACCATGTACTTAGCTTTTTATAAAGCTTGTCCAACTTTATTTTCTTCATCAGCCTTATGAGATTGTAGAATAAGTAAATCCTTGAATAAGTGAGGTTACCAAAAAGAATGGCTCTTGTTGAGGATTTATGGTATAGGACAGACTTAATGAAGTAGTATTCCTTATCGATAAGTTTTGACTTGTAGGTGTATTGACCTTTAAGAAGGTCAAATTTTTCTATGCCGTTTGCATAGGCCCATTCTAACAGGCCCAGTAATTCGAGCATCCCGAGAGAATATTTGGCAAAGTCTACATCATACGATTTTAAATAGCCGTAAAGGGTGTTCCCATAGATCAGGTTTACACTAAAACAAATGGGTTTCTGATTGTGTGAAATGACTGAAATACAGGCTCTTTTACTATTGATCAGGGAGTAAAATGTACGGTGGTAATGCGACCAATGGGGCAGATCATCATTTTTTATTCCCTTTTCGCGAAATCGCATGATAAGCATTTCCTTGAATTGATCAAATAATTGATCATAAAGGGATTTGGAAATAGATCCGTGGTAAAACTGATGTGTTATATCAAAACTCTGGCAGAGCTTTCGTTTTTGCCTTTTGAATTCTGCTCTTTGTTTCGATGAAAACTTAGCCTTGAGTAATTGTTTATAGCTCGAATAACTCGTTAGAAGAATCAGGGAACCTTTAAAAGATCGTATCGTTTTTTGGCGGTATTCCTGAAAGGGAGAAGTGCTGTAGTAACCCGGAATATCAAAGACCAGATAGTGCAAGGGGTCTGTCTTCTCCGATATTTTGGATTCGTCTCTGTATACTTCTTTTTCTGACAGACGATCGCTGACCTTATTGAAATAAGGATACAGATCATTTTTTTCCAGGAACAGATGTATAAAATCCCTGGGTACAGTACCCGTCAACCTATGAAGCACACGCATGATTTAAAAGTAAAAAATCCTTTTTACCAAAGGTATGAAACCCAAAAATGATCATCTATTTCCTCCTCTTAACAGGAAAAGTACACGGTCCGTCGAAAGTCGAGGGGGCAGAACATTTTTTCGAAAATAGAGTTTAGCTTTCCACAGGCTTATCAGCAACTGAACATATACTAATCTGAAAACCCCCTGCTTATAGAAAATATGGGCCTTAAAGCGATACTTGCAATTACTCCACTTCTCTTTGTAATAGGTATAGCCCAACATAAGGTCATATAACCGGATGCTATAAGTAAAACACCATTCAAGTTGCTTTAACATGCTGATATCCGGAAGGTTAAATTTATTGTAATTAATGTCAAAAGCCTGAATATGGCTGTAGAGCGCATTTTCCAGGTGAAAATTCAAGGTTATGCTGATGGGCTTGTCATGATTGTAAATAACAAAAATCGAGGCTTGCTTTGCGCGGATCATGGGCAATATTCTTGCCCTTAAACTGTCCCATTGTGGAAGGTCCCGGTTCAGGATCTTTTTTTGGTTAAATCGTGCTTTGAGGAGTCTGTAGAATTCATCGAAAGTGTCATGATAGTTAGTTTCGTTTACAGGATCCCCGTAAAAAACCCGGTAGTCGATCTTGCCGGATGTTTCTAGCTTTTTTTTCTTGTTGTAAAGGTTTTTTTGGTTTCTTTGACTCAGTACTTCGGCCATGTATTCTTTTTCGCTCTTGTATTTTGAAAGGTCCAGTGCAAATCCCTGGTGGAGATCTACGGATGTATTTGCCAAATCTGATGAAACTAAATCTAATTCAAAATAGCCCGGAATATTCTGCACCCTTACGACTTTGATGTCTTTTGGAATGCGAATTTTGGTTGGGACGTCTATTTCTGTATGTGTAACTTTGTTATACAGGGGAAACCGATAGAGGAGGGGAGCTTCTCTCTTCAACAGCAGATCGAAAATAAAATTATAACTGTACTGTAACATCCTGTTTCCTCGATTGGAAATAAAATCTAAGACGATTTATAAAGCGAAAAAAATTTAATTGTCTCAATATTCGCTTACATTCATATAGAATGTATATTAAATTTGCGGTTACTACAGAATAGAAAGACTTTGGATCGTAAATGATATGGTAGTTAAAATGGTAAAGGGTATTCGCCCATCTGTATTTGTACTCATAATTACCTTTGGCAAAATCCAGTGAATCAATTTTTTGATCATAGCACCAATTAAGTAATTCTAATATGTTTAATGTTCCAATTCTATATTTGGCATAACTGATATCAAAAACTCTTAGAGTATCAATTAGTTTCGATCCTTCTAGCATTATGAGGGTTATCGCAATTGGTTTGTCTCTAATATATGTTACGAAGAGACCCGCTTTGTCTTCCATCATCAAGGGATATGTAACCTTGTGATAAAATACCCATTCGGATTGGTTCAAATCTCTATTGTATTCCTTCTTCTGTGAAAATCTCTTGGTCATAAGATTTCGAAACGATTTAAAGAGGTTTTCGTAGGTATCCTTGGATGTATCCGATAAGTGCATTCGGTAACTGATATCGGGTACCTTTTCCCATTTTCGTTTGTAACGTCTTAGTTTAACCCTACTCTGGGCGCTTAAAGTATCTCGTAAATATGAATCTAGGGTGGGGTACTCTTTAAAGTTACATAGATATCCGGCATATTGATTAGAGACAAGAATTTTTAAGTGATTGCTACTTAACAATTTTGCATCCGGTAAAAAGCTAGATGGGACATCGAAAATTACAAACACTTTATTTTTTTCTCCTAAAGTCTCGTTTGCAACTATCGAATAGCTGAGACCCTTGGTCAATGTTCCTCCCAGGTTATAAAATACAGGAAGAAGAGGTTTTTTAATAAATAAGAAATTCCCAAATAGAGCAGATCGATGTACCGAGCAGTTTTTAGCGAAGTATTTCAACCAATACTTCTGATAAGTTTCACTCAGGAATGGGTTTGTAACCATAATAAGTAAATCCTAAAAGTGAGTTTTATTGAGTTCCTTGTAACTTTTTTCTCTTATACGAACGACAAGATCAGATGTAAATTGCCGAGCACTTTCAGAATATAAATGGGATCCATCGTAGGTTTTATATTTTTCAGAATCCTGTATAAAATTCAGATAGGGTACATTCTTATGCATCGCAATACTGTCCATTTGCCGGTCAAATGAGTCCCAACGTTCGTTTTCCAGACTCAAAATTTCCTTTGCTGCAGGCATCCTCACCAGGAACACCTCGCCTTTATCTTTCAACAGGGATATTGTCTTCACAAAGTATTCCAACCTATTTTGTTTAAATTCTTCAGTTTTTAATTTAATTTTATAAAAGCGTAAGTTAAGTTCTGACCAGTGTTTCATATCCTCTTCTGTAATTGTCTTTCGAGAAGTATTCAGTACTACCTCATTCCAACCATCCTCGTGAAAAACGAAGTGATCCCAGATGGAGGTATTGAAGAATACATTATATAATGATGATCCATAACAACAGCTGAGATAGTCATAGTTTGGTTTCTCGGTGAATACTTTAAGTTTACCCAGAATGGTCTTTTCATCAAACTTCTTTATTTCTTCATCATCGAATTCCTTTGGAGCGGTAAAGGCACCGGGGTTAACGGAGAGTATAAAAAGGCCATTTTCTGTTTTATCGTCTAGTTTTTTGCGAATCGAATTGAGGTAAATCTCTCCGTAAAAGGATTGGTTCATTGCAAAGTTGACCATTTGAAATGACTTGTCTGACCTTACTAGGGAATCAGACAAAATCTTTGGTACAATACCCTGATCAGCTCTGGAGAGCCCCAGGATTAAACCGTCTGCTTTTTGGGTAAACTTCGTGTAATACTCGTCTACGGGCCCTTTTGACAATTGATTGAGCATCGTGGCATAGGCTCCAAAAAGCAGAAGACAAAAGATGCAAACTTTTAATAAAAAGGTCCTCATTGATCCTAGAATTGAAAATATATAAATGAATGCTGTCTGTTGATTGCAAAAAGGGCTATGGCAAGGATGTAAGTTCCGTATATCGCCATTTTTCGAAGCTGCGATTTGTTTTCCACAAGTTCGTATATCCGGTCATTTCCTTTTGCATAATGAATGGCCTGTACCAGAAGGATCAGGACCAGGGATAAACCAAGTTCAAAGTAATTACCCAGGATGTTAATATGTAGGTTTTGGATTCGGGTTAGATTTTTGATATAAACAAAGGCGATTTCAACAGATGGGGAACGGAAAAAGATCAGCGAGCCACATAGGTAGGTCATGGTCACAGCCCAACCTCCCATAGCTTGTAATTCTCTTGAGATACCCAGCCTTCTAAAGAGGCGTTTCCTCCATCTGCTAGTGCCCGTTTCAAGGATCAGGAGCAAAGCACTGAGCAAGCCCCATATTACAAAAGTCCAGTTTGCTCCGTGCCAAAGACCAACAATAAAGAAAATGATGAGGACATTTCTTATGAGGACCGGCCTGCGGACAATGAGGCCACCCATGGGGACAAACAGATAGTCCCTTAGCCATTGCATAAAGGAAATGTGCCATCGGTTCCAGAAGTCGGCAGAAGAGGTGGCAAAAAGCGGTTTATTGAAATTCTGCATCAGATCATAGCCCATTAACCTCGCTGTACCGATAGCTATAGACGTATATGCAGAGAAATCGTAATACAACTGCAGGGCAAAGAAACCCGCCGCGATGATTAAGGGCAGGCCCTTGTATAGTTCAGGGTCTGTATAAACTTCATCTACATAGATTCCCAGACGGTCTGCCACCACAACCTTTAAGAAAAACCCCCAGGCAATCATGATAAGGCCTCTTTTGATTTGTGGAATTTTGGGGATGATTTGTTTCCTGAATTGGGGTAGGAGGTTACCTGCCCTTTCTATAGGTCCTGCGACTAATTGTGGAAAGAAAGAAACAAAAAGGGCAAAATACCCCAGGTGTTTTTCAGGTTTTATTTTACCACGGTATACATCAATGGTATAGGACATGGTCTGAAAGGTGTAGAAGCTGATTCCAATAGGAAGCAGGAGTTGGCCCAGATTGTAACCGCCTTTCTGTACTTCCCCTGTGACTTCCAAATTAAAAAACCGCAATACGCTCCCGAACGACGTCTCAAAAAAAGATGCGTATTTAAAAAAGAAAAGCATTCCTACATTAACCCCTATACTCAGGAAGAGTAAGGATTTTTTATACTTCTCTTTTACGCTCACCATCCTTAATGCACAGAAGTAATCTACGAGTGTAGAGGTGATCAATAATAGTACCAGTAGGGGTTCGTGTTCCATATAGAAATAGTAGCTCCCCAGTAAAAGCCATAACCATCTGTATCTGAATGGTATAAGATAAGAACCAAAAACCATTATGATCAAAAAAGGAATGAACTCGAAAGAGTTAAAGTTCATTATGAACTATTTGTTTATTAAAAAGTAGAGGTTAGGTATAATAAAATTATCACTATGATATTCAAAACTCTTATTTTTTTGATAAAGAACATAAATATCAGATTGGGAGCTGAAAGCTGTACAATAGAATTTATTCGACAATTCGTTAAGAAAGAGCGCCAATAAAATATACACTTCTTGGACTATGCTTAAAATAAGGGATTTTCTAGATCAATATTGCCTTAAATTAAGTTTCATCCCATCATTTAGAAAGAAATCCTTAGTATTAAGCAAAATCTATTCAGCCTTTAATTTTTTAGATCAATATTAAGATTAATGCTGATAATTAATGCTCATTTACTTCTGGTTTTCTTTCCTGTTATACCAATGTTCATAGTAATTTCTACTATGATTTGTTGAGGTATTTTATAACTGGACAATTTCTTCGAACAGGCATTTAGAACTTTTTGCTTCAATTCCTCCTTATCAACTCCCTTATTCGAAATTACTATAGCTTTAATAGCCTCCCCAAGTAATTCATCTTCAAAACCCTCAATAGTACAATCAATGACCTCCGGAACAGATAAAATCACCTCCTCAATTTCTTTTGGGCTTACCCGTTTTCCTCCAACTTTAATGATCTCTTTCTTTCTTGCGGTAATATATAAATATCCATCACTATCTTTTTTCGCGATATCACCGGTGTGCAACCAACCATTTTTTATAGTACAGGCCGTTGCGATCTCATCCTTGTAATAGCCTTTCATGATATTTTCTCCGCGGGCGATCAACTCTCCTTCTTTTTCAATATCGAGTTTCTTGCCTTCTTCATCAACTATTGCAATCTCAACTCCGGGAATAGGAATACCAATAGAATTCATTTTTTCCCTCAATTTAAGTGGAGGGAGATATGAAAGCCTCGCCGTAGCCTCTGTCTGACCGTACATGACAAAGAATTCGATCTCGGGAAAGGCATCGATAAATTCCTGAATAAATACCGAATGCAGTTTTCCTCCGGCCTGGGTAACGTATCGCAAATGAGGAAATTCTGTAGTTTTAAAAGAGTCCGACTTTTTCAACAAGATCTGAAAATGACTGGGAACACCGGCGAAGCCCGTGCATTCAAAATTTTTAAGATCATTGATGACCGATCCCAAAAAAATAAAGCTATTGTTTAAAACAATAGAGCCACCAACTTTTAAATGTGTGTGGAGTAAGGAGAGCCCGTAGCAATAGAAAAAGGGGAGGACAACGCACATTCGATCATCCTCAGTAAGATTTAGATATTGAATGATAGAGGCAGTATTCGCCCTTATATTGTTATGACTAATCGTAACACCTTTGGGTTTGCCAGTGGATCCTGAGGTAAAGATTATTTCTGCAATGAGATCCCCGTCAAAGTTCTCCTCAGTCGATAATGGCTTTTCGCCCTCAAGAAGGCTTTTGACATCCTGTTCCTCAATAACTGATATCTCTTGATTTACGCGATCCCGAATTTTCAAACGCTCGATCGAAAAAATCAGTTTGCTTTCCGTGTGCTCAAGAATATAATCAAGATTCTCAGGCTCAGTGTCCTGATTCAAAGGAACACAGACATTTCCCGATTTCAGAATAGCGAGGTAAACGGTTATAAAATATTCAGAATTGGGACTTATAAGGAGGATGTTTTTCTGCGGTCCAACCTCTTTTTTTAGATAAGAAGCAAGTTTTGAACTATTTTGATAGATCGAATTAAAAGAAACCGGTGGCTT
Organism: Muriicola soli; assembly: GCF_004139715.1. GTDB lineage: Bacteria > Bacteroidota > Bacteroidia > Flavobacteriales > Flavobacteriaceae > Muriicola > Muriicola soli. The sequence goes on from NZ_CP035544.1 coordinate 1,043,720, forward strand.
TGAATTGTGAATAAATGGTTTCTCCCAATCCTCGATTGAATCAAAAAAGTAATCAAAAACGTTCATTCTAGACGATTTAAAAGATCGGTTTCATTCTCAGGTACTCTGTGGTCTTTTTCTTTCTTTCAAAACTCTTGTATATATTTTCTATTTCCTTTTCACTTTTTTCCATAACCGGAGCCACCTCCGATGCGGGATATCCATTTTCCCAACCGTACCAAATAAGATCCATTTCTTTAAAGGGAAGCTGATAAAAGAAATCTTCCTGAGTTTGCTCTGCAGTATACGTATCTGTTGTGGGTGTTCTGGCAATGATTTCATCAGGAACGCCCAAATGATTTGCAATTTGATAAACCTGGGTCTTAAAGAGATGCCCTATAGGCATCACATCGGCCCCACCATCGCCATACTTCACAAAAAATCCCTGTTCCACTTCGTGTTTGTTCGGCGTACCGATGACCGCATAGTGGAGGCGTTCTGCGTGATAATACAACATCGACATTCTACTGCGTTGTTTGAAATTGGAAGCGGCAACAATTTGTAAGTACTCCTTTGCCGGTAATAATTTACTGACCACTTCTCCGTCAGGTTTTATCACTGTTATGGAAAAAATTGCCGGAATATTTTCTTCGATATTTTGCTTGATCTCTATTTTGGATTTGTCTTTTGAAGGGTCAAAATCCGTTATTACATTGGCGATGGCTTCATCCCTTCGTTGGTAGCAATTAAATCCATCGAGTGCACCGGTAATATCTTCGACAACCGTTTTTACTCTGAATTTGGCAGCAAGTTTCTCAGCCAGGTTCCTGCTGTCCTCGCTAGAATCTCTTTCAGGCAGCATTACCCCAAAAACTTTTTCCGGGCCAAAGGCTGTGGCTGTTAAGGCGAGGACTACAGACGAATCAATGCCTCCGCTAATTCCAACCACGCCTCCACGCCTTTGAAGCTTTTGAGCAACATCATTTTTGAGTTTGGACATGATCTGGGTACAAACCTCCTCAATATTTTCGAGATGCAGTATTTCTTTTGAAAATGGTTTGCGTGCTTTTGAATTCATTTGGTAATGTTTAGTTTTATATATCTAGAATACATTTGTTCAAGCTAATGAGATCCCCTTCTGCCAATGCGGGAATATTCCTTAAAACAAATTTATCATACAATAGTTGTGTTGATAATATAGCCGTGAGCGCCATATTGTCAATTTCGGAAACAACCTTTTTAGTTTGCATTTTTTCCAGTAATTGTTTAACGTGTTTCGGATTAAATATACCGGCTTTTGTAATAGTTTTTTCACTGAGCATTTCCTCAACATAAGCGGGCGTTTTGTCAGCTATGAATACACTTTTTATTGGTGCTCTGTAGGCCTGTTTAGGTCTGTTTAAAATCGGATCCGGAATCCTGCCTTTCATCATTTTTTTTAGGAGATATTTCTCATTAAGGCCATTTAATTTCAAATCTGGATCGAGCGTCATACAGAATTCCACAACCCTGTAATCCAAAAAGGGATACCGGCCTTCAACTGAGTGAGCCATGGCCATTCGGTCTCCCTGAGACGATAATAAATAACCTGACATAAAGATATCCAGCTCGATACGTTGTGCTTTTGTCAGAAAATCGTGTCCCTCTAATTTTCCGTTATAAGCAAGTTCTACCTCTGATAATGAGTTATACTCCTTTAAGGCGTTTTTATAAGTATCCGATAAATAATTCTTTATTCTGGAAGTATTATTCCACCGTAGCAAATGGGAATAAAGAGGATGTTTTGTTTCTGCCAATTTATAACCAAAAAACATTTTTAATACATTGCTTTTTGCTCCTTTCATTTGAGGTAGATAGGGATATAGCTTTGTAAGAAGTAGAGGCCTGTATTTCGATGATGGATCTTTGGCCCAGAAATGCCTGATTTTAGTTTCCTTAAAAATATTATAACCTCCTAGTAATTCATCGGCTCCTTCTCCGGTTATCACCACTTTGATCTGATGATCCCTCACACTTTTGGCCAATAGGCTCATAGGAGTAGGTGCCGTTCTTAACAGAGGTGCTTCTGCATGCCATATGACATCTTCAAAATGACTTGCTATATCGTATGAACTGCAACTAACACTTGAATGTTGAGTATTAAAATAGGTGGCGGCGATATTTTGGAATGAAGACTCGTCATAGTCTTTTTCATCAAAACCTATAGAAAAGGTTTGAAGGTTATTGGCTACAATTTGCTTGATAAAAGCTGTGGTAACGCTCGAATCGATTCCCCCACTCAGGTAGGCGGCCACAGGTACGTCGGCTCTGAGTCTTACCCTGATAGCATCTTCAAAGACTTCTTCAAAGGCTTCTGCCGCTTCTTCGGCATTAGAATAGGTATATGAGCCCGGCTTTTGCATAGGGAGTTCCCAGTATTTAACAATCTCCTTCTTATCGTTTTTGATCGTCATATAGCAGCCGGGAGGAAGTTCGTAGATTCCTTCAAAAGCGGTAAGCGGACTCAGGGATGTCCAGAAAGTACAATACTGAGAAAGTGCTTTTGGCGATAGCTGTAGCTCTATCCCGGGATATTCCAGCAAAGCTTTGATTTCAGAAGTGAAGAGAAAAGTATCACCTAATTCTGTGTAGAACAAAGGCCTAATGCCAACCCTGTCGCGCACTAGAAACAATTGTTCCTTCTGCTTGTCCCATATGGCAATGGCAAACTGTCCATTGAGTTTATTTACAAATTCAGGACCGTATTCATCGTACATGTGCACTATTACCTCGGTATCGCTGCTGGTTTCGAAGTGATGTCCAAGATTTTCCAGCTCAGCTCTCAATTCTACATAATTAAAGATTTCTCCATTAAAAACGATCCACTGAGTGTCGTTCTCGTTGGCTAGAGGCATCGTACCGGTACTGAGATCAACAATGCTGAGTCTTACACTTCCAAGGCCAATCTGGTCATTTAGGTAAATACCACTTTCGTCCGGCCCTCTGTGTTTAATACGGGTAAGCATCCTGCGCAGAGTTTCCTTTCGGATCTCCAGCAAGCCTATGGCTTTGTAAAATCCGGCTATTCCGCACATAGTTGCAGGGGATTAAGTAAAGGCTATAACTTTCTTTCAACGAAAGAATTAATAGAATTAATAGATTTAAAATTTTCTTCAAGCAATTCTTCGTCTTGTGTTTCTATCGAGAACTCTTCTTTCAGAAATTCAATTAAAAATAACAATCCCATAGAATCCAAAAGACCGGTTTCGAAAATTAAGGTATCATCTTCAATGTTTTCTGTACTTGCTAGTGTAGTTTGGAATAGATACTGTCTAATTTTATTTTTGACTTTAGAAGTTACAAGCATAGTGTAATTGGGTTTGATGTAAATGGTAAAGTGTTGTCCAGATAAAAGTAAACTCTTTAAATGTATTACTTAAAAACCTGTAACAGAATTCGATTAATCACTTAAAATATCGACAGGACGCTTAAATAAAATTTCTGCTTCAAAAATAGTTGAATCACGTTTAGATTTATTTAGTTTTTAAGAAACTTACTTTTTTTATCCAAGAGCTTCTTCGATCTAGGCGCCATACGTTTAAGCGGATTACCAACGAAAATAGTCCATGAATCTAAATTTACTGAAACCAGAGACAAGGCACCAACCGCAGTCCCTATTTCAATTTTAACGTTGGGTAGGATAACGCTATTTGCTCCAATAATAACATGTTCTTCTATTACTACCTTCCCCTTTTTAACGTTTTTGAATTCAGATGGTACTGTCGGATTAGTGAGGGTTAAACCCGAATAATCATCTGTTTTGCCATAAACTTTCACCCCTTGTGACAGACCAGCAAAGTCTTTGATCTCAACCCCTGTACTTACCAAAATATGACAAAATGCTCCAATATGAATATATGATCCCAGGACTAATTCTCCTTCCTTTGAGGCAATTATAGAACAAAAGGAATCGATAATAACGTTATTTCCTATCGAAATATATTCAACACCAACAATAATACAGTTCTTAGCAATTCGCACATTATTTCCTACAGATTTAAAACCGAATTGTCTAAGCTCAGCTTCCGTGTAAAAGTCAATTTCAAAAGGTTGTTTTTTCTTCTGCATTCTCTATAAATCCTTCTTATTATTGGTATCTGGTTTGGTACTACCGGTAAACATGGGCATAGTCTGGGTGGAATTTGAATTTATACCTTCGCGCAAGATAACCTTAAGCACAGTTTTCCAAAGTATTTTTAAGTCAGTCGCGAAACTGATATGATCAACATACCATACATCCAACTCAAATTTTCTTTCCCAGGTAATTGCATTACGGCCATTTACCTGTGCCCAACCAGTAATTCCTGGTTTCACTTCATGACGTCTTCCTTGTGTATTGTTGTATAATGGAAGATACGCAATTAAAAGTGGTCGTGGGCCCACAAATGACATATCTCCCAAAAGAACATTTATCAATTGCATTAATTCATCTAAAGAGTAATTCCTGATAAACCCACCTATCTTCGTTATACGCTGATTGTCTGGTAGGAGTTTGCCATTTTTGTCTGTTTTGTCATTCATAGTTTTAAACTTGACTATGGTGAAGATTTCACCATTTTTTCCGGGTCTTTTTTGAAAGAAAAAAGGCCTGCCGTTATTAGCAAATATTAGCAGCGTAATCAAAATGACAATAATTGGAGCCAATACTAGTAACAAAAGTATAGAACCTAAAACATCAGCGATCCTCTTAATAAATAAATAAATGGACATATAATTTGCTAGATGATATTAATATCTGAATTCAAAATAAAAGGCTTAGTAATCAATGTGGTAAAATCATATTTGCGAAGTTTAAGACTCTTAATTGAGAAAGACATTCAGACCTTAACTTATTAACTTATTTTGCTTTCTTAAAGATAAATCTACTCACAATTTTTATGCATCTAACCTGTATAAAGGGAAAAAATCAAAATCCCTTGAGGCTTCATCATTTTTAAAATTATTCCAATATTCTTTACAGAGTGTATTGTAAACCTTTTCATTTGCTATATGCTTCCATACCTTAAACTCCTTAATATCTTTAGAAAAGGAAGATTTAAAGTAAAATAAGGAATCTTCGTTACCGCCTAAGCCTCCGCCTAGATTAAAATACTCGTAACCTTTTTTCGTAGCTTTTATTCTTGTTATATCAATCAATAGCCTTAAGGGCGTATTATTGAGGAACTCAACCTTTGTTCCAGACAGGTGATATTGAACTATACCATTAGTCATGACCATAAGAGCACCACAAACAATTTCATCAGTTTCGATTGATCTGGCGTAGACTATTTCTGCATTGAAGTCACTACTGTTAAATAATCTAGTGAAGTATTCTTTATTAAAATAATATCGTTTTTCTGCGCCTACTCTTTCCATGGTTTTATAGTATAGAGAAATAAAAGGTAAAATCTCTTCAGTGTTTTTGCAATATTCTATTGTAAATAATCTCCGGGTTTTGTTCAAATACCTTTTTGTTGTTTTTGAAAATAAAGCACGTTGTGCATTCAAATCAGGGGTTAAATCAATATTGACGACGGGTCCGATATTTACAATCTCACCTATTCCTTCTAATATGTCTTGCTGATTTCTAATAAATGGGTTAAGTCTTGAAAATACTGAGACAATATTTTCTCTTTCAATAAATTGATTAAATACATTTTTAAAGCGGGCTTTATCAAAATTTAAATAGTGAGTATTGCAAATAGGACCGGCATAACCGTATACACTACTTAAATCATAATAAGTTGTATTTTCAATAGCTCTTTTTAGGAAGGGTATTGCAATTTTATTTTGTCCGTCATTGTAAAAAAACATTAAAATTGACTCTTCATCTCTTTTAGACAGTTGGTGATAATCAAAGGTGTGATAGAAATCATAATCACCCATCTTAGAAAGGATCTCATCCCATTTTTTTTTGGTAGTTATTATTTCATATGGATTATTACGAATTTCTGGTTCTTCTTGTATTCTTTGAATCCCCTTTAGAATTTCCTTTCGTTTTATAATCTTTCTAATAAATCTTGCGGGCACTCCATAAACCATATTGTTATCCTCAACGTTTTTGTTTGTCAGAGACTTAGCGCCAATAAAACAATTAGCACCAATGGTAATGCCTTCTAATACACCAGCACCTAATCCAATAGTGGAACATGGACCAATCTCAACCCCGCCTCCAACAGTACTTCTTGGAGCCAAACTAGAAAAATCACCCATGATGCCATCATGATCAAGCGAAGAAGAGGTGTTCAGGATACAATGACTACCAATTGATGAATCACTATTAACGATTACTCCTGGCATAATTACGGTTCCTGGACCCACACTACAATTTTTCCCAATTATTGAAGAGGGGTCAATAGCCTTAACAAAATTAAAATCGGGTGAAATCGATTGAATTTTATCGAACATAGCTTCTCTAACCCAATTATTGCCGATAGAAATTATACCCGATTTAAAATTATAGGTTTCCATCAACTGGTTAAGAGTTTCTTCGGACCCAATTATTTCATAATCAAGGACTTTGGTGCCAATTGGCTTAAAAGAATCAATTAAACCTACTATAGAGTATATTCCTTGTTTCTCCACTATATCCATCACTACCTTGGAATGGCCGGAAGCTCCTATAAGTACTATGTTCTCCTTTTTGGACATTGTAAAACTAATTTCACAGATTACTATGAATCATACTTGCCTAAATAATTAATTCTATTCAAATTCTAGCAATGTAGGTTTATGGTATTAATACATTTAATTACATTAGACCTGATTATCAAGTTCTTTATATTCCTTTAAAAGGGCTTCCCAGACATATTCCCTCTCAAAGCTCTCTCGTATTAATTTTCTATACATTGCTCCTTGTTCTTTGATTTTTTGAGAATTAACAATCCAATTTTTCATAGCATTGTACAGTGCTTGACTGTCTTTTACCGGGATTAAACTACCATTTATTTGGTCCTGAATTATTTCATTACAGCCGTTAATATCACTCGCAATAGTATAAAGCCCCATCGCCCCAGCTTGCATTACCACATTAGGGAAGCCTTCCCGATAGCTGGGGAAAACAAGACAATCACTGATAGACAAAAAAGGCCTTACATCATTTTGCCAACCTACCAGTATAATTTTATCAGATTGCCTCATAAATACTTCATTTTCCGGAAATATAGGATCCTGTTCACGTTCATAATCCCCTACAAACAGTAGTTTAACATTAGGCTGGGATTCTAAAAGTTGTTTAAATGCGGAAATAAGTTCATTTATACCTTTGTCTTTTACAATCCTCCCGATAAAAGTAAAAACAACATCTTGAGAAGATATATCCAATTTTTGTTTTAAAATTAGCCTTTCTTTTGCAGTAAATAATTCCGGATTAAAATAGCCGGTATCAATTCCATTAGAGCTGCCATTGGCAAGTACTTTTAGTTTTGAGGCACTTGTATATTTATTTTTGAGGACGATATCCATTAGCCCTTTTGAATTAGGATAAACTTTAGTAGCACTAGCATAAGTAAGCTTTTCAACCTGATTCAATAATAAACGTTTCAGTCCCTTGGTTTCGAGCAAAGGTAAACCAGCTATAGTATGCAGTCTATGAGGTACCCCAGCCATTTTTGCGGCGATCATTCCCAAAACACCGGCTTTTGGTGTATGAGTATGAACTATATATGGTTTTTCTTTCTTTAAGATCCTATAAAGCTGCAATAAAGCCACAAGATCCTTAGCTGGGGTTATTTTTCTCGTCATGTTGAGCGGGATAACTCTGATACCTTCATTCTTCGAAACCCTATCGAGTTCTATCCCGTCAGAAGAAATACCCACCACGTGAAAGTATTGATTCATAAATTGACATTGTCCCGTTAGAAGCGTTTTGAGGGACTCGGGAATTGTAGTAATTCGTACTAGCTTTTTATTCTGCTTACTCATAGAAAGTTCATCCGTCAATCAATTCTATTTTAAGGATGTTCAAAGATACATTTATTGGATGGGGTATTTAAACACATCATATTCATCTCAAAGATGAATTAATATTGACTACAAAACACGGTAAATGGGATGAAATAGCAAGAAAGAATCTTTAAATAACAACAAAATACGTTTGATGGTAGATAAGAAGACAACCTGTTTAAAAAATTGTATGCATATTCTCCAAATTTTCAAAAAAGGTGTAGTTTATCGATTTTTTTGTTAAAATTTTAAAAATGAACATCTAAAGAGGCTTTAGATATCGTAAAATTTAGTGTTGTTTATCGAAAAAACAAGTCATTTAGCCGAAGTTTAAATTTTTCACCTTTAATTTGAGTACAAATAAATCAGACTCCCCAGTCTTCGATAAAATTTTATCATGAAAAAGTCGACCTACATGTCTATGCTATGTCTTTTCCTTATTTTTCAATTTTCTTGTTCGTCCGATCAGGATTTCCTGGATGCAGTTTTGTCTGAGGAGCTTGGCGAAGAAGCACCGAATGAAAACAATGAGGATGCTTCAGACCAATCAGATAATGATCCTCCATCAGGAAATACAAATGGCGGAGAAATTCCGGCGAATTTTCCAGGTGATATTGTTATAAATACAACTCCTTGTGATTATGACCTCAATATTCTAGAACCCAATGGGATCTTAGCAATAGATTGCCAATTAGACCTCGAAGGGGCAAGTATTAACCTCCCTAACAACGTCACCTTGGAATTTAATGGCGGAGAAATTATTAATGGATCTCTTAATTTCTCAGGAGGATTAATTGACGGTAGATTACTTAATAAAAATTTGGAAGTAAAAGGTGAGGTTTCCTTAACAGACCCTACCTTTTATTTTTACCCTAAAAGATGGGATGTTGTGCAGGGTCAAACTACTTCTGATGTTGCATTAGTTAATACTAGGGAACTCGAAAGACTTATTTTTTACTCAAAAGACTTAGGTGCTACTACATTTGTCATAGATGAATTTGATGCCTATTTCGAAGTTGGAAAAGTAACAAGTACAACAAATCACAATTTTTACCCCACAATTGAGGCAATTAACATACCGGAGAATTTTAATTTTGTAATGACAGAAAATACACATTTAAGGGTCTTTCCCAATAATGCACCAAAATATTCTTTATTAGCGGTAAGGGACGTTGCGAACGTAACAATAACGGGAGGAAATTTATATGGAGAAAGAGATGCCCATGATTATTCTAGTGGGGGGACCCATGAACACGGACATGCTCTGGACTTACATGCTGCTGTAAATGTAACAGTTTCTGGTGTAAAGATGTCCAATGGAACGGGTGATGGCATGTATATTCATAGTTTATATTTTACCTTCCAAGATGATAGATATAGACCCAGTAATAATATTTTAGTTACCGACTGTGTTTTTGATAGCAATAGGCGAAACAATCTTTCTATTACTGATGGTTTTGACATCATCATTGAAAATAATTTGTTTCTGAATGCAGGAGTGGATACTCCAAACTCTACAGGAACTGCTCCAAAATTTGGAATTGATGTAGAAGCGGCACGGGAGTCAGATGGTAATGGCGGGTATATTTTTTATGAAAGAGCAGAGAATATTTTGATTAGAAATAATACTGAAAGAGGTAGTGCCGCCGGCGCCATGACGATTCATATTGGATATTACGTAACAATAGAGGGCAATACCACTGAAAAGGGAATTGGTTTTACATATACTAATGGGTCTATAATAAGAAATAATACGGTAGATGCTGGTTCATCCGAGGGCATAGGTGCAGGGATTAAAGGGGGTAAAACCTCAACTACTGGAGACTCTATTTACGATAATGAGATTTACGGAAATACTATTATTGGATATAATACTGGTATTAATGTGAGCAATCGGGATGTCAAGGTTTATGATAATTTTATCAGTCAATGTAAAACCGGTATATTTCTTCTGAATATTCGAAATTCTCAAATAAATAGTAATGAGATTTCTAGTCAAGTGCCAGGCAGTAATGGAATAGTTGGGCAGATAACTAGTTTGGATAATATAGAAATATTTGAGAATGAGGTAGATGTTGTAAGTGATGCTATAAAAATGGTGAAAGTTAATGAGGATTTACAGTCAAATAACTTCTTGGTACGGGATAATATTTTTAATTCTAATTCAAGATCTAACATCTCACTTTCTAGCGGTCTTAACTTTATAAATAATAGTTTTAACCATACAATTAGGTTAACAGGATCAACTAATATTAATGTTCAGGATAATTTGATTTCATCCGGAAATTCAGTGGGTATAGATCTTAGAGAAGGATTAGCAAATATTCAAGTTATGAATAATGAAATTAATACAAGTAATAGTGATTGTATTACTGTCGATCCTACCAGTGCTAATGAAGTAAGCTTAACAAATAATCAATGTTTAAATTAATCCTATAATATATTAGGAGAATATTCTATTCACTTTTAATTTAGGTTTCTAGATAATGAAACCAAAGTAAAAATAATTAAATGCATTCTGAATATAATTAAAACAAAAGTGACATGACTCGATTAAATGGGAGATAATTAAGAGGAAGAAGAAGAAAAACTGATAAATAGAACCAGGAGAAAACAGTTGGCCGTTCTTTTAAAGATTGGATAAATCCAAGAAGGGCTAATATGGTAGCAAATCCTAAAACCGTAGCAATAGGATAGGTGGTAAGAATAAATGTTACGAGAAAAATATCACGTATTCGAGATAAATAAAATTTCTGTGGTATTATAAAGCTTATTGCGATCAGGCCTTCAATCAATATAGTCCAATACGTAAGGAAATACCCAAATCCTTCAATGCTATCCGCACCTTTCAATTCATAACTAAGACCCAGGTCATTTGTTTGCCTTAATCGAGATAAATTAGCCTCATTCTCCTTCAGAAGGTTCAAATCTATATCTCCTATAAAGGATGTAGAACCAAAGAATCTTGGATCAGTGGTATTGGTAAAGTCAAAGAACGAGCTGTTAAGAAACTCAGGAGCCAGAAATTTACCAATAGTTGCAAAGAGAAAACAGAATCCTATAATATATTTTGCCTGACCTTTCATGAAATTAAGGGCAAAATTATAATTTCCTTGGGCAAGAAATAAAGATAAAATTACGGACAACATAGCGTAGGCAAATATATGCTTATGATTGGGCACATAACCTACCAGGTCCAACACTAAATAGAAGGTTGCACCAAAACCAAAAATTACTATCCAATAAAATGGGTTGACCCTTAATCTTTTAAACAATATACCTGGAACTATGATAAAAGGCATAAAGATGTTTAAATAACCATTGTCAGTCATAAAAGTTAGGTAGATAACCAACAGAATTTGTAGAATAAGATTCAATAATCCCTCAGAAGAATTTAACTCCTCCCAAGTATGAACTGTTTTTAACCTTGAATCAAAATACCTTATAATTTTACTCATCGCTATATTCATTTAGTAATTTCAATGATATCTTATTGGTCTGATCATCGAAACTTGTGCGGTACACAGAAACACTAAAAATTTGCGAAGGATCGATATTGCTTCTGCATGAGTCATTAGCAGGAACTATTTCCCCAGAATTGTTGTCTAAGCACCATCTCATAACCCTTACTTCTATTAATGCATCTTCTAGCCTTTCTTCATTTGGAAGAATTCTTAAGGCCACATCCAGATCTTTTAATTCTTCCACATTCCGAAAATTCAAAAAATAGGTCTTTCCATTATCAATGAGTTTAAATCCCGCTACCCTATATAGCATTTTATCAACTTTTCCGAACATCCGCATTCCGCCACCCATCCAACTATCCATATGATCTGTCTCTACCAGAATCACATTTCGGACAAAGAAAAAAACCATTACTACTGGAACTAACAGAGAAAGAATTCTTTTGGATTTTGACATAATAAAATTTATAAAAATTGATCTTTTTCTTCGGGATTTGGTAATCTGCAAGAATCCCGCTTGCCAAAAAATCTGTATCTATTTCTGGCTATAAAGTTATATATAGAATCTCTTAGAACTTTTGGTAATAATAGAAAGAAGCCCGCGAGTGTTCTATATCCAAAAGAAAGTTCCTTTAATATCATGAGTATGGCAGTTGATTTGTCATGGACTTTTCCATTTTTATAAAGATATATCGTAGTGTAGGAGCTGTTTGTTTGAGTGTTAGCACAGTTGATATATTTATTCGAAATATCCGATTGAAGGGATGAATAAAATATTTTTTTGGCTTTATCTCTTTTAATTACAAAATCGATGAATCCATTACATAGATTACATATACCGTCGAAGAAGATAATATATTCCGGATCAACATTATTTTGCTTCATTTTTTAAAGTAAAGAATTCCATTATTACCAAAATAGAAAAAACGATAAATACCCAAAAATCAAGGTAAATGATTAGTTAAACATCTAAATAAAGGCTCGGGAATATCTTATTGTTATTTGGATGTAATGCAGACTTGTTTAAATTTATTGCAGAAAGGTTCTAAATCTACCTTTTTAAAAGTGCTATAATTGGCTGTGATATACGAAAAAGAAAAAAATTCTTTAGAAAAAGAACTCTAAATAAATTTTTTTTGCTGTTAGAAATATGATGTTCTATAAATAATAATTTCTCTGAATTTAATTTGTTTCTGTAATCATTAATTTTCTTATAGGAGTAACCATTTTTAAACAAAAGAAAGAAGGCATTAACATTTACCAAGGTTAACCGTTCCCTAAAAAAACGGTGTTCTGATTTATTATCCTGGATAACGGCTTTGTTATAAAAAGAATTGATGTTCCGCAATATTTTAATGTAATCCCTAGCATACTTATCCTTCTTTGCCATGTCCGAATTACGGGTTATGGAATTGGAAGAGTGTAAAAATTCAGAGCCGATGATATCAACTGCCAGAACTCGCTTTGCGTAATACAACACCCTGGTGTTAAATTCAAAATCTTCCCCATAAATGTGTTCTAAAAAGAACAAATTATGTTTCATTAGAAACTCTTTCGAGTATACCTTATTGCAGGCAGATCCTAAATATTGTATCTTTTGGTAGTATTCTATACCAGGGTAGATATTTCCTTGGCTATTGGTTGCCATTGTATTTAATATTACTCCTTGCTCATCGATGGATCTGGCTCCAAATTCTAGCACATCTAGACTATAGTTGTCCATTTTAGAAATTAAAGATGATAGGGTATTAGGCATCAGTTTATCATCGGCATCCAGAAAAATAACGTACTTGCCTTTGGCCTGCTCTATCCCGGTGTTTCTGGCTCCTCCAAGGCCTTTATTTTTTTGGGATATTACTGTAATCATGGGATGGTTTTTTGCTAAATCAACGGCGACCTGTTCACTATTGTCAGGAGAACCATCGTTAATCATTAAAACTTCAACACAATCTTCAAGATCATTTTGATCAAGTACTGAATTTACACAGTTCTTGAGATATGAAGCGACGTTGTACATAGGAATTACTACAGTGACTTTATTCATAAGCCATTCTTATTCAGTATTATAATTCAGGTTCAGCGTAGTAAACTGCGTACATAAAATAGGTGAAAAGGAAATAAAATAACACAGCACTATTTAGGAAAAGTTTTCTTTTTCGGATCAAGGTTTTATCCTTTAAAATAGGATATATAATTATAACGGCCATAAGAAACCAAGATAGGTAAGCAAATCGATTTGAAAAACTTGCTCTAATCACTAATATCCAAAAGGCATTGCAAATCAGGTAAGTGATAAATAAAGAATTAAAAGTTTTATCCTTGAACTTACGAATGAAAATAAAATACCATCCAAGAAGAATCGCAGCGGCACTGTATATCAAAAAGTCAAATCTGAAACTATTATTTACACTACCACTTAAGTAGGACTCTAGTCTTGGATCTGCAAATCCCACTGAAATAAAAAGGGATTCCCAAAATCCACCCAGTGCAATTGATAAGGGAATTGCCGACAGCCAAAAAACAGAAAACACTTTAACATTAGTAAAATACTTTGCAATAAAAAATGCTCCCACTGGAAGTAAAAGAGTTTGGTGAAAGAGAACAGCAGCTGTCAAGAACAATATTTGAGGCAAAGATTTATCACGATAGGTCATAGCCCACAAAAAAAATGAAGTGGCCATACCATTTCTAATACCATTCACTCCATAAGTCCAGAAACTCAAAGACACTATTAAAAGTAGAAAGGAATAAAACCAGTAGTTCTTAAAATACACCTTGGATATCCTATACATCGGATAAATATAAATCGCACAACAAAGAAGGAAAAATTGATGAATTGTCAATATCTTGGCAGATAGTTTCATAAAGGAATGAAAGACTATATCCTTATCTGTTAACAGAGATCCCCCAAGTTCATAATGCTCAAAATGACGAGCATAGGTTCTCATATCAGTGAAATAGTATCCACTAATGGGCCTAAGCCCCATAAAGATTATTATCGTAATTAGTAACGTTAATCCAACGCTCTTAGTGTAAATAATATTTTTTGGACTATCGAGCCTCAGGACGGCGGAATGAAATACCGTTAACAAAACAATAGTCAAGGAAATATAAATATAAAGTGCATAATATATCTCAAGCGGTATAAAATCTATCATTTCAACAAGATAAATTTAAAGCAGATACTCTTCTGCAATCCGTTCTAACTTATACTTTGAAAGAAGAGCAGATTTATTCTTATTCAGTTTTGTATGATATTCTATATTAGAAATGACTTCTAACAAAGCATCAGCTAATTCGACTTCCTCATCAAGGAATCCCGATTCTTTTGGAATACCCAATTCTCCTTTATATAGATTTGGAGTAATAATTCCACTTTCTGTTATAATAAATTCTCCATTCCTTTCCAAAAGTCTATAACTCATTAATTCTATAATTCCATTAGTTGAGTGTGAAGAGACGACTGGTGTGCCTACTGCAATAGCTTCAATGATAACATTAGGTGTTCCTTCGTAATGGGACGAAAGAGCTAATACTCTGGACGCTTTTATATATTTATAAGGGTTGGATCGCCTACCAAGAAAAAATACATTATTGTTTAATCCAAATTCATGGACCAAATTATCTATATAGTTACTAATAACAGGATCACCGTCGCCAATAAAAACTAAATTTATATCTTTTCTCTTCTTATGCACAAAATTGAAGGCATTAATTAAATGCCAGGGTGCTTTTTCTTTAGATAGTCGTCCAATAAAAACAATACAATCGCTTGAGAATATTTTTTTTTCTTGTATCTCTGTTATTTTCTCATTACTATTTTTAATTATTTTACCAATATCATGAGGATTATAGATGACTTTTAAATTGTTAAATCGGTATCCGCATTTGGTCAATAAATCTTCTTTTATTGTTTTACTAATGCAAACAACCTTATGAAAACTCCTATACGAACTCTTATATGCGTAAGTATAAATTTTATTTAAAATCGTTTTGTTAGACAATTCTATGCTCTTAAAGGAATGGATACTTCCTATTTTAGTTTCACTACTGAGAGTTAGAGAAGAAAATAAATTAGCCATGTCTCCGAATGAGATAGTATATTCAATACTATATTTTTTAATCATCTTCCTAATTCTAATTGGAGCTTTAAGGTAAAAACGCAGCCGTTGAAATTTTGACATTTCGTAAAGATCTTTTTCAGAAAGTGCATATTCGTTTTCGTTAAAATTAATAATGTCATTTTCAAGCTTTATAATCTTGAGTACTTTTACTTTGTACCCTTTATTAAGATAATAATCATAGAAATAAGTCGATAAGCGTTCCATGCCACCAACACTTCCGTAAGGAATAATTAACAATATTGCTCTAGAGTATTTTTTCATTTTTTAATCCAAAATCGATTTTGAAGGGTCAATTGATTTGATAATTGAATCACATAAAGATTTAGTAAAATCTACTCCAGAATATTGATCAATATGAATACCATCATAAGTATCGTACTTTTTAACTGAACTACTAAAATTTATATAGTCTATTTGCAAGCTGTCTGATAATTCTTTCATTTCTTGATCGAAATTATGCCAATATTTTAATTCAATTTTATTTATCTCCTCATCAATTGGTAATCTGACCAAATAAACACGCCCATGATTTTTTAGGAAACTAGCGGTTTTTTTTAGGTCCTCCATCCTTACATTTGATTTAACCCACTTTAAGGAATGTCTTTTATAACGTTCAATTTGAATTTGTTTCCATTCATTTAATATATTTTGATCAGTGGGTAGATTATTATCCTGAAGCCATCCATCTTTATGCGTCAGTGTCATTTTTCTAAACATGCCCTTGAAATGAAAATAATTAAAGTTTTTAAGGAGATATTCGAAATTTGGACTAACATCCACCCATTTCATATTATGAGGTGGTAAATCAGATTCAAAATAAACCCCTCTTTCTTCTTCATGATTACCTGATCGATTGGATACTGACCATGGATGAACACTTATTATAAATATGCCGTTTTTCGCTTTTGAATTCAATTTTCTTTTTACACTTTCTAGATAAGGTTTTCCATAGGAAATTTCAAACAATGTAAAACTGTAATTAAAAATGGGTAGATCTAGGTCAGAGTCTGTAAAATATTTATTAATAATCTTGGGTTGAATGCCTTGAAAACTTCGAGAGTCGCCTAGAATAAGTGAAGGTGCTTTTGGAGTTGTAAATTTCTCATAGAAATAATCAACATAGCCACCATATTGCACAAGCGTTATAGTTACAATACTAACAACAAGAATTAGAAATAATATAGCTTTAATAATAAATCTTCTCATATCAGAATTGAAAGTATATAAAGGATTGAGATTTAGCCCCAAAGAAGAAAATAATACAAAAAAAGAATACGTATAAAAACCATCTTAAAATGGGGATTTCTCCATTATGTAAATAAAGTCCGTGAGTTCTATTCCTTTGAAGCCATTCAACTGGAATTAACATGAGTATATATAATAACGGTTTCATGTCAACGGAGGGTACAGAGAGAATCGATATATCGAATAAGGATTTGGTATAATTAAACGCTTCAGTAACGGATGCAGCTCTAAAAAAAATCCAAGCAATCAGGGTTAAAATAAAAGTAATTCCGATTTGGCCAATCTCCTTGAAGTTAATAAATAAACGTCCCTCGGCTATGGTATTGGTGTTCATACGATTTTTCTTTAAAAGAAGTAAGGGTAAGAAATAAAGAGCATTTAAAAATCCCCAAATAATAAATGTCCAATTGGCCCCATGCCAAAATCCACTTACAATAAAGATTATAAAGGTGTTTCTAATTTTTGAACTATTGCCTCCTTTGCTCCCGCCAAGGGGAATATATAGATAATCTCTGAACCATGTGGACAAAGAAATATGCCATCTTCGCCAAAACTCTGCGATATCTCTTGAAAAGTAGGGGTACTTGAAATTTTGCATGAGATTAAACCCAAAAAGCCTCGCAGTTCCTATGGCAATGTCAGAATATCCCGAAAAATCTCCATAGATCTGAAAAGCAAAAAAGAAGGCGCCGAGGAAAAGATCTGAGGCATTCATGTCTGTATAGTTATCGAACACCATATTGACAACGATAGCACAGTTATCTGCAATTACTATTTTTTTGAATAAACCCCATAATATTTGTCTCAAACCGTCACTAGCTTCGGCATAATTGAATTTTCTTTTCTTGTAAAATTGCGGCAATAAATTTGTTGCTCTTTCTATCGGACCAGCAACTAGTTGAGGGAAGAAACTTACAAAGGCAAAGAATGAAATAATATCCCTGGTTGGCTTTAGCTTTGCATTATAGACATCTATAGTATAACTCATTGTTTGAAAAGTGTAAAAACTTATTCCTACGGGTAATACAATATCTAATGTAAAGGAATCTATTTCATATCCAATTGTATTAAAGGCTTGTTGCAAAGACCCTGCAAAAAAATTGAAGTATTTAAAGAAACCTAAAAAGCCGAGATTGACTAATAAACTTATTATTAGTAAAATTTTTTTCTTTCCTGAACGAGTTGATTTTTCTATTGCCAGACCACAGAAATAGTCTATGAAGGAACTAAAAACAATCAGGGATAAAAACCGCCAATCCCACCAACCATAAAAGACATAACTAGCTGTTAGTAGTAATAAATTTTGTATTCTTAAACTTTTATTGAGAACAAACCAGTATAGAACGAAAACAACCGGCAAGAATATGAGGAACTCAAAGGAATTAAATAACATATTCTCCGGCTTTAGTTGAATCTATTTTTCAGATTTCTCAATCTGAGATTCTTTATTAAGGATTCAATTAGATTCTTACCAAAGAGACTTATTAATTTCCTTTTAACATTGGGTAAGAAAGTTTTTTTATTAGAAACCCAAGACATGGCAAAATGATGAATACTAAAAGTGTTATCAGTTGGGCTAACAATACCAGTTCCATGGTCTTTAGCACAAAAGTAATCCTTAGGAAACATGAATAAATCCTGATCATTAACCTCATAGTTTAGGGAAGTTAAATCAACTTTGTTAAGCTCCGATAGACCATATTTTTTGTTAATTTGTTTACCCATAACTCTGGGGAGGGTTTGGATATCCAAATCGCCATTTTCTTTAATAAAATGCCTTTCTCTATAGTGATCTAAGCATTGAGCCAACCATGTTGTGCCTTTTTCAGCTCCTATAACTGCAGCTTCAATCATACCTTCACCTTCAGTCCCAAAAAAATAAGGGAGGTGAAGAAGAGGATCAAAAGACTTACGAACTTCAACATCTGTATCCAAATAAATACCACCGTGATGATACAGGGCATATAAACGTATATAGTCAGCTGCGAATGCGTATTTTTTCTGTTCAAAAGCTTGCTTGACCCATGTTGACTTTTGCAAATCAAAACGATTTAAATCCCATAGTACTAGCTCATAGTTTGGTAAATGAGTTTTCCAACTTTCCATGCATTTGGAAATCATAGGCGGATAAGGATCACCGCTAAGCCAACAATAATGAATCTTTTTTGGGATCATACTAGTAGCTTAAATAAATTGACTGCATTTTTCTTTTAAGGGATTGGCGAGCTTATGGTGTAATTCCAGATTTTTCACCATCGTTTCAGTCGTAATCTTATTTTTTAATCCGAAATTTGAAGTAAAACTTCCGTCCTCCGCTATATCGATACGATTAAACAATTCAATTATACCATCAAAACGGCATGTATCGACGAAAGTGTTGAATGAGTTTAAGAAAATTACGGGGGTGCCCATAGCCAAGCAAGGTAATGCACAATGTATTCTCGATGTTATTACTAATTTCGCCTTCGCATACTTTTTTAAACATTCTTCGGCATATGCAAATTTCTGATCATCATTTTCCTTTCCCCTAGGCCTTATCTGAGTCACGTATTCTGCGGTGTCCAGTACCTCTTTATCTATTACTTTATGTAGTTGTCTATTAATTTTGCCAAGCTTAAAGATATTTCCATTTAATAAAGACTTAATTAGATATTTAGGGCTTTGGAAAATCTTATTCATGGTAGGGTAATTATAAAATGGATCTACTATATAAACTTTTTCACCTCTTTCAGTGTCAGGAACTTTGTAAGTATCTAAAGTAAGGGTTAGGCAACCTGAAAAATAGGCATCAATTCCTTTTTCTTTTAAAATCTTTACAGTGTGTTTATCTCTGCATCCTATGGGTTCATGTTCTTTCAAGTATGCTACACCTAATCTATCCAGCATATAAGGGGCCGCTGTTGAATTCACATGAAAAGACACAAATAGAGGGTCAATAGATTTAGCAGGGATCCAATCACTATGGTTATGCGTAAACCACCCATTCATAATGAGTTTTATATGATTTCCGGAGTATGTAGCTAATTTTTCTCTATTGAGATATTGATCTACTTTAGGTAAATACTGTTTTGCAGCCAGGCTTTGAACATAGTCACCTACGTTATATTTCTCCCGTCCTTCCTGATAAGTTAGTAATCCGTATTCCATTGAAGCTCAATTTTTTATTTTCTGATATATTTTATGAAGTAATGGTAATCTTTCCCTCAGTATTAGCCGCAATCTCTTCTTGTTTTTAACCTTTTCTGCATTTTGGTTGACTATTTCACTCAGGTTCAGATTTGCAAATCTTTCAATTGCCTTTTGTTCAATTTCTAAATCGTTTAGTATAAAAAAGGAATCCGTTTGTTTTGCCATATCCTGCAAACACTCCCATTGATATTTTATTCCAACGGTCATGATTGCATCTTTATGGAAATTTTTAAACAAACGCTCATAAAGATCTTTTGGAGGTGTAAACCCATAAGATTCTGGATTTTTATTAGATAATATAATACTCAACATTGTGCGCTGACATTTATGGCAGTAGTTACAGTTATATCCTGTCCTTTCTTCTGCATAACAGACTCTTAACTTAATTGGATTTTTAGTATGCTCTACATAGGAAATGACATTTTGAATTTTATCTGTTCTCCTTTGGTCATAGCCATCGTGTGTTACTACAGTATTGGCCCATTTCATATTTTCATCAATCTTTGGAGAGGAACCCCAACTGTAGCTAACCTCAGAAGTAGCCGATGCTGCTATCCTGATATCCGTGATCTTATAAGTAAAACTTAATGGGGCAAGTACTCCAAGAAGGGCCATTCCATGCTGAATACCCCCCCACCAGCCTAAATCTGTAAGCAGATTAACCCTGTAAGTATAAAATTCTCTTAAATTGGATTCAATATAGAATAAGCGATCATGATCAATTATAGTTTCTTCATTATTAAATTGAACAAATTCATTCCAACGCTTTTTATCTCTAATTTCAACATCCGCCCCGTGGATAGAGATTAGAAATGGATTTTTGGATAAATTCCTTATTAAAGAATCGTATGAATCTAAACCTCCACTAAACAATAAAGAAGTATTATTCCCATTAATTTTATTTTTAATAATCTTTTTAACGTTAATATTTCCTTTTAAAGTATTATCCGGAAAAAACTCTAAAAACTGAGATTTAAGATTCTCTAAAGAAGCTAGAAATGTTTCATCACACTCATTAAGATATACATCAAAGCCAACAAACCAACTTATTGGCATTAAATTCGATAAAAGAGGTATTATCAATAAGCTTTCGGGAGTATCGCTTATGTCTTTGTCGTATTTGACGTAAAAACGTTGATCAGCATGAAAATATTTCTTAATGCTCCCATAAATTTCATAGTCATATTTAACTAATGTTCCATTTTGCTCAACGTGTATTTTACTTACTACAATTTTGTTCATTGGTTAAGCTTTAATTTGGTTGCCTTGGAGATTGTGTTAAGAAACAATGCTTTTTCGTATGAATTACACCCTAAAAAGTAAATAAGCACGAAATAAGTAAGGCTATAAAGGAATGCCTTGAACATAAAATTTAACCAACCCGTGCCTGGAATTGTATTAATCAGCCACCCAATGCACAGGGCGATAATAAATGCTAAAACTGTTCTATGAAATAATTCTTTAAAAAAACGAAATATGTTGATTTTGATCACTCTGTAATAATAGATATTCATTATATTTTGCGCAATCATCCATCCGCATACAGAACCGGTAATCATACCTATAGCGCCATGATCTTTAGCTAAAAATGCACCAAGACCGGTGCCTAGTATTAAAAAAGTAAGATATACCAAAGCCTTAAAGCGCAGTTTATTCTGAGCTTCGAGGATTGAATTACCAAAACCTTGCACTAGTGGTAGTGTGTAGGCGAGCATGATTATTAGCGCAATTATCCAGGAGTCAAAATATGATTCACCTACCCATAATAAAACAAATTGTTGTCCGTACAATAAAAATGCTCCTAGTATAAACATGAGTACAATAAAGGATAAACGGCCAATTTTTATCATCATGTCGGTAAGTTGCTCACCTGAAGCATTAGCAACGACCATCTGAGTTGCTCTGGGAAGAAAAACGCTGGAAATTGCTGTAGAGAAAGCTCCATAGTACGTGCCTAGCATCACACCCACGGCGAAAATCGCTACAATTGTGGTGTTGGCAACGATACCTAATACCATTTGGCCTACTTTCCATTGAAATTGTCCAACTAAAACAAAAACAAAAATCCAAATAGAATAACTGAATATTCTTTTCGGTAAATCAAAACTAAATTGATGTAAACGAAATTTCACGTTTAATCTCCGAATTACATAGTAAATTATTATTGCGATTAAAATTATATTTAGAGTAACATCAAGAATTACTAAGGAAACAGCATCGCCTCCTAATAACAATAACCCTACAACCATTACGGAACGCAATAGATAACGACAAAGTTTTACGGATTTAGGAAATACAAATCTTTCATAACCAAAGCAAATTCCTTCAAAAGCTCCAGCCGGTAACCCAATAGCTAGAGCAAAAATCAAAATCGCAAACATTATTTTTGCTTTCTCTAACTGCACCAAATCGAGAGAATTCGAAAATATATTCTCCAAATTAAAATAACAAATAGTACCCACAATGATCACAATTACAGATATAATACCGTAAATGATTAGAGTTGTAGCCAGAAAATTTTCTTCACCTGTTTGGTCCTTTTCAGCCTTATATTTAGCAACAAATCGAACTACCGCATTACTCAGGCCAAAATCCAAGACGGAAATATAGCCAACAAATGCACCAATCATAGTATATAATCCAAACTCATCATCCCCTAAACTTTTAATAATAAAAGGTGTGAGTAATAGCCCAACTACGTTAGTTACTATAATCGTTGTATAATTTAATAATGCTCCCCTTTTTAATTGACTCACTGTAAATTCATTGTTACAACTTTTTAATAAAGAAACTATAGTCTGCCATTGACAGATCCTTTTACTACACCTTTAACGTCATAAATAACACCCTTGGATTTTACCATAGAATTTAGGTCTAATGACTGAAATTCATCATGTGCGACTGTTAAAACAACGACGTCAAATTGATCTTTAGGACATTGATTTGTCGTTACTAGACCATATTCTCTAAAAACTTCATCTGAATTAGCCCATGGATCGTATATCGTGACATTTGTCCCAAAGTCTATCAATTTTCTAATAACACTGACCACCCCAGTATTTCTTACATCAGGGCAATTTTCTTTAAATGTGATGCCCAATACTAGTACTTTAGCATTCCGTATAAGCATATCCTGATGTGCCATAAGCCTTATTACTTCCGAGGCCACATATTGTCCCATACTATCGTTCAGCCTTCTTCCAGCTAGTATAATCTCAGGGTGATAACCCACTTCCTGGGCTTTTTGAGCTAAGTAATAAGGATCTACCCCAATACAATGCCCGCCTACGAGACCCGGTTTAAAGGGTAAAAAATTCCATTTGGTTCCGGCAGCTTCCAGTACGGCATGGGTGTCAATATTCATCAGATTAAAGATCTTAGCTAATTCATTGACAAAGGCAATGTTAATATCACGTTGGGAATTTTCAATGACCTTGGCCGCTTCTGCCACTTTGATTGTTGGAGCCAGGTGGGTCCCTGCCGAAATAACCGAAGCATACAAGGCATCTACTTTAAGTCCAATTTCGGGCGTTGAGCCTGAGGTTACCTTTAAGATCTTGTCTACGGTATGCAGTTTATCTCCGGGATTGATCCGCTCCGGGGAGTATCCGGCATAAAAGTCCTCATTAAATTTCAACCCACTGATCCTTTCAAGCACAGGGATGCACTCTTCTTCTGTTGCTCCGGGGAAAACGGTTGATTCGTATATGACTATATCTCCTCTCTTTAGCACATTTCCAACGGTTTCACTGGCTTTGTACAAGGGTGTGAGATTTGGCCTGTTGTTTTTATCTACGGGAGTAGGCACTGTTATAATATAAACCGAACAATCTGCGAGCACTTCCAATTGATCAGAACAATAGAGTCCGCTTTCATCCCCTGCTTTAGAAACCAATACTGATTTTAGTGTTTTTTCATCTACCTCTAGGGTAGAATCTATTCCCTTGCTCAATTCAAGAATCCTATTCTTGTTGATGTCAAAACCAACTACAGGGTACTTTGTGGCAAAAAGTCGGGCTAATGGCAAGCCCACATAACCAAGACCAATAATTCCAATTTTTGTGTTTTTCATTGGTTCTTTAAATTTTTCCAATACCATTGTATTGCTTCATTTAGTCCTTGTTTGATACTGAACTTAGGGGCATAGCCCAATAGCGTCTTTGCCTTTTCAATGGAAGCCAGAGAATGGGGTACATCGCCTTTTCTGGGTGGGCCGTACTTCACTTTCACATCGGCGATTTTAGGATCGAATGAGGAAAGGTTTTTTTTGAGCAGAGATACCAATTCATTCAGATCGGTTTGCTCTCCGAAGGCAACATTGTATACCTGGTTTAGGGCTTCTGAATTTGTAGTTGAAAGCGCCCTTATATTCATTTCAATCACATTATCAATATAGGTGAAATCCCGGGAATAACTTCCGTCTCCATTGATCACCGGCGACTCGTGTTTCATCAACTGCATCACAAACTTGGGGATAACGGCAGCGTAGGCCCCATTGGGATCCTGTTTTCTGCCAAAGACGTTAAAATATCGTAAACCAACGGTATCCAACCCATAAGCTTTGTGAAAGATATCAGCATACAGTTCATTGACATATTTTGTGATTGCATATGGAGAAAGCGGCTTGCCAATTCTATCTTCTACCTTGGGCAAGCCTTTAGAGTCTCCATAGGTGGATGAACTTGCAGCATAAACAAAACGCTTAACTTTTTGATCCCTGGAAGCAACCAGCATATTTAAAAACCCATTTACATTTACCTCGTTTGAGGTAATAGGATCGTTCAGGGACCTGGGCACCGAGCCCAATGCCGCCTGATGTAGCACAAAATCCTGCCCTGTACAAAGCTGTTGACAAGTTTTAAGGTCTCGTATGTCTCCTTCCGTAAATTTGAAATTAGGGTGGCCTAATAAGTGTTGGATATTGTGCAAATGTCCTGTGGCCAAATTATCAAGACAGTTTACCTGATTTCCATTTTGCAGTAATGCTTCACAGAGATTGGAACCAATAAAACCGGCTCCTCCGGTTACCAGAATGCGTACTTCCGGGTTTAAATTCAATTGGCTTAGGTTCATCGTTCAGTTAATTGCACGGCAAATATGGATATATCCCGTGGAATCACCCAGATAATTATACTAAGTTAATGTAAAATCCGACGAAAGTCATTGGAGCATATTTATAAATGATTCTATTATTTTGGGATAATTTAAGGAAGATGCTGTTTTTTATCCGTTAATTGGACTACAAATGATAATAGTTTCGATACCATTCTATAAAAGCCCTAACTCCCACGGAAATTCCCGTGTTGGGGCTATAGTCAAAATCTTGCTTAAGATTTCCCAGATCAGCCCAGGTAGTGGTTACATCCCCGGGCTGCATGGGCATCATGTTCTTGATCGCTTTTTTATCTAATATTTTTTCGATCACTTCGATAAAATCGGTCAGTTTTACGGGTTGTCCATTTCCAATATTATACACTTTATATAATGAATCACCTTTTGAATCAGAATTCAAATCAGATTCGATAACCTTCATTACTCCGCCTACTATATCATCAATATAGGTAAAGTCACGCTCTAATAGACCGTTGTTGAAGACTTCGATAGATTTTCCTTTTAGTATTGCCTCAGTAAATAAAAACAAGGCCATATCCGGCCTTCCCCACGGGCCATATACTGTAAAAAATCGCAGCCCGGTGGTCATTATTCCATAGAGATGACTATACGTATGAGCCATCAGTTCATTACTCTTTTTAGTAGCGGCATAGAGACTAATGGGCTTGTCTACCTGCTCATTTTCTGTAAAAGGAACTTTGCTGCTATCTCCATAAACGCTGGAGCTGCTGGCATAAATCAGGTTTTTGATCCCCTCATGACGGCAGCATTCCAATACATTAAGAAATCCCACAACGTTACTATCCACGTAGGTATCCGGGTTTTCAAGACTGTAGCGCACTCCTGCCTGAGCGGCCATATTACAGACAATCTCAAATTTTTCTTTTTGAAATAATTGAGGCAATGCTGTACGATCTTCCAAATGCATTCGTAAAAAGAGAAATTTATCTTTATATCTCTCACTGTTGACGGGATTGTTGAAGTGGGTAGATTTTTTTTTATCTATACCTAATTGGGAAAGTCGAGCGTGTTTTAATTCAACATCATAATAGTCGTTAATATTATCCAGCCCCACCACATCATGCCCTTTTTCGAGAAGTACTTTGCATAAGTGGAAACCGATAAAGCCGGCAGCCCCGGTAACTAAAATTTTCATTATATTTCTATTATATGAAGATTCGCCAGTAATTTAAAGACACCATAAATTCAATTCGCTCCTTTGGCGTTATCCTTTCTAGCCTTGGCTATACAAAGATTGAATTTTTTTTAATACTTACCATAACGAGAAGAGTAAAGGTGAATGGTTAATTATTAGGATGAGCTGATTCGCAAGAACAGTTCAAAGTATGTATAAATTACCGATAAACCGATAAACCAAAATCTTAATCGAAATATTACATTGACTAAGGATGAAATCGACCAAATGGCGGTACTTTTAAGGTACCTGAATTACCAAAAAACTTGATTTCTTGATCACAAAAACCAAAATCTGGCTCTCATCTCCCCACATGGGAGGTACTGAAGAGCACTATGTAAAAGAAGCTTTTGATACTAATTGGGTTGCACCCCTGGGACC
The DNA here is from genome assembly GCF_004139715.1 of Muriicola soli. Classification (GTDB taxonomy): domain Bacteria; phylum Bacteroidota; class Bacteroidia; order Flavobacteriales; family Flavobacteriaceae; genus Muriicola; species Muriicola soli. Next base: position 1,070,371 of record NZ_CP035544.1, read on the forward strand.
TAATGTTACTGCTTTTGAAAGTTCTATTGAGAAATATTTTGATAATGATTCTTATGCTGCGGCTCTGAGCAGTGGAACCGCCGCAATTCATCTCGCCTTGTCAATCCTTGGCGTTTCACAGGGAGACGAGGTACTTTGTCAGAGTTTTACCTTTTCCGCCTCTGCCAATCCTATCCTGTACCTGGGGGCGAAACCTGTTTTTGTGGATAGCGAAAAAGACAGCTGGAATATCTGTCCGATCTTATTGGAAGAGGCCATAAAAGATCGCATAGCCAAAGGCAAAAAGCCCAAGGTGATCATTGCTGTTCATCTTTATGGAATGCCTTATAAGGCTGATGATATACAGAAAGTTTCAGAGAAGTACGGTATCCCGGTCCTGGAAGATAGCGCAGAAGCCCTTGGCAGTACTTATAAAGATAGGAAATGTGGTAGCTTGGGTGATATCGGAATACTCTCCTTTAACGGAAATAAAATCATTACCACCTCAGGAGGAGGGGCATTGGTCACCAGAGATCCTTCGCAAAAAGAAAAGGCTGTTTTCCTGGCTACCCAGGCCAGAGATACTGCCCCCCACTATCAACACAGTGAAGTAGGATACAATTACCGTTTGAGTAATGTCCTGGCAGGAATAGGACGTGGACAGATGGAAGTTTTGGATGACAGAGTCGTGGCAAGACGCAACAATTATGAATTTTATAAGAAGGCTTTGTCTTCTGTTGAGGAGATCACATTTCAAAAAGAACTTCCTGACTTTTATGCCAATAGGTGGTTAAGTTGTATCTTAACTCCCTCTTTTGCCATAAGGGAAAAGATACGTTTAGCCTTAGAGCAGCAGGAAATTGAATCCAGGCCCCTTTGGAAACCCATGCACTTGCAACCTGTTTTTAAGGATGAAGTTCATTATAGCAATGGAACATCCGAAGAACTTTTTAATTCAGGACTTTGTTTACCTAGTGGCTCTAACCTGGGAAAAGATGACCTGGAGCTGGTAGTTCACCATATTAAAAAGGCTTTACAATGATTAGAAAATACCTTGCTAAATATCTGATTAAATACGCCTCTAAATGGATCGTACTGGCTATCGATGTCACCATCGTGGCGGCGTCTTTTATCTTGTCATACTTTATTCGATTCAACTTAAGCCTGAATTTTGAGGTGGAGTGGTTATTAATGCAATTGCCAGTGGTGATGTTAATTTCGGCTATTGCTTTTTTAATAACCGGCTCCTACAAAGGCGTGGTCAGGCATACAGGGCAAAAGGATGTTTACAACCTGTTTAATGCCATCTGTCTTTCCAGTATCATTACTATCAGTTTTCTCATACTAAACAAAGAAATCAGTTTGTTAGAAGGGTTTACTATTCCCTTACCAATTATTATCTTTCACAGTCTGATCTCCTTTTTAATTCTTACGGCTTCGCGATATGTTTTTAAAAGTATGTATTACAGCCTTTCTAATCGAAATGTGGCTTACAAAAATGTCATTATTTACGGGGCGGGAGAATCCGGTATTTTAACGTATAACGCGCTTTCTGGGCAATCCAAAGAGAATATTCGTGTTTTGGGTTATATAGACCACTCCAAGCGGAAAATTGGAAAGCAGATCAACGGGATTCCTGTGTATGCAAAAGAAGCACTCACGGAACAATTTATAGCCCGGCACGGGGTTTCCGAGATAATTTTTTCCATTCAAAATATCAATTCTAAGAAACTGAGATCCCTGGTAGAAGAGTTGGTAGACCTTCCTGTACAGGTCAAGATCGTACCCCCAATACAGGATTGGATCAACGGCGAACTTAAGCTCTCTCAGATCAAAAAAGTACAGATTGAAGATCTGTTGGAAAGAACACCGATCAAAATCATCAATCAGCAAATTGGGAATGAATTGGCCGGGAAAACTATCTTCGTTACCGGCGGGGCCGGTTCTATTGGAAGTGAACTGGTAAGACAAATTGCATCTTACAGATACAAGACTCTTGTCATTATCGACCAGGCCGAATCTGCTTTGTACGACCTGCAACAGGAACTGAAACAGGACGGGAAGCACAATTTTATTCCTTTAGTAGGGGATATTCGCGATAAAAACAGAATGAACACATTCTTCCAGGAACACCAACCGGACATGGTCTTCCACGCGGCAGCCTACAAGCATGTTCCACTGATGGAGTACAATGCTTATGAGGCGATCAAGATCAATGTGGCAGGAACAAAAGCTATAGCCGATCTCTCGGTTCAGTATAATGTAGGAAAATTTGTTTTGATTTCCACAGATAAAGCAGTAAATCCTACCAATGTGATGGGCGCTACCAAGAGGATTGCTGAGATCTATATTGGTTGTAAACAACAGGAGGGAGTAACTAAATTTATTACCACTCGCTTTGGAAATGTCCTGGGTTCAAATGGATCTGTGATTCCATTGTTCAGGAAGCAGATAGAAAAAGGAGGGCCCCTTACCGTCACTCACGAAGCCGTGACGCGGTATTTTATGACCATACCTGAGGCATCCCAATTAGTACTTGAGGCTGCGGTGATGGGAGTAGGAGGGGAGATCTTTATCTTTGACATGGGTGAATCCGTAAAAATATTTGATCTGGCCAAAAACATGATCAAGTTATCGGGACTCCAATATCCCGAAGATATCGATATAAAAATTACAGGCTTACGTCCAGGAGAAAAACTCTATGAGGAATTACTGGCCAATGGGGAAAACACCTTGCCTACCCATCATAAAAAGATTATGATTAGTAAGACCCGAGATTTCAATGTTCAGAAGATGCGATCGAAAATAGACGAATTATGCGTTACTAATATGTTTTTTAACGGAAATCCGGTGGTGCTGATGAAAGAAATTGTTCCAGAATACGTATCTAACAACTCTGAATTAAGTAAATTCGATAAGAAAAAAGAATCACCTAAGAATATAGCAACCATTAGCGAAAATTTTTAAGTTTAAGCCATGCTGAAATACAACATATCACTAGATCTACGGAAACAATTAACAAGAGGTTCCCTTATACTATTTTTTCTTATGCTATTTTCTTGTGGTTCAAAAAAAGATATTGTTTATTTTCAAGATACTGCAGATTTTGAAACTGTTGTTGGCGTCAACAGGGCAGTGCCAAAGTTTAAGATAGATGATGAATTGGTCATAATAATTTCAACCCTTAATCCTGAGGCTAGTGTGCCTTTTAACCTTTACAGAAGAATAGGAGAAAGCGGCAGTGAATCAGAAGCCAGCCAGGTAACTTATCTTGTAGACGAGAAAGGAGAAATAGATTTTCCTGTCCTTGGTAAGATTGGGGTAGTAGGATTATCGACCGAAGAGCTGAGAATTTCTCTTCAAGAGAAACTCTCAGATTATCTCAAGGATCCGATTATCAATATTCGCCTTCGAAACTTTACCGTAACTATATTAGGAGAAGTTAACCAACCCGGGACCTATCCGGTAATTGGAGAGCAGATTTCTATTTTGGAAGCTTTAGGCTTAGCCGGTGATATTACAATTAAAGGTAAACGCGATAATATTCTGGTAATCCGAGATTTCAACGGAACCAAAGTATACAATCGTATTGATCTTTTATCAAAGAATGCTTTGGATTCACCGGCATATTATCTTACACAAAATGATGTAGTTTATGTTGAGCCTAACCAGTCAAAGGTAAGTGAATCTACTATTGATAGCAGAACGACAATTACTCTTTCAATTGTATCTTTGATTATTACAAGTACCCTTATTTTAACAAGATAGCTTTAAACATTAGTATTCTAAATGGAGTTAAATACGACAGAACGAAATTCGGAATCTTTTGATTTTAAAGAATATTTACGAAAGTATACTAGACATTGGAAGTGGATTTTACTATCTGTTTTAATTTGCCTTGGTATCGCTTTTCTGGTGATGCGTTATGATATCCCGGAGTATCTAGCTCAGGCAAGCATAAGAATAAAAGATAGTGATTCGTCTTCTCAATTAAATGTCTTTCAAGATCTGGATGTATTTGCTAATCAAGACCAGAGCATTGTTGAAGATGAAATCTTGATTTTGAAATCCAGATCTTATTTAAAAGAAGTGGTAAGGCGGCTGAGTTTAAATAGGCGAATCTTTGTTAAAGGACAAATTATTGACAGTGAAATCTATAGAGATTCACCATTTAATTTCAATTTTATAGCTCCAGATTCGATAATAGAGGCAATGTCCTACGAATTTCATTTGAGAATAAGTTCTAAAGAGACTTTTGGTTTCAGTCTTGATGACAGTGAAAACTTTACTTCTTTTCAATTTGGTAAAACAATCGAGACTCCAGCTGGAGAATTAATCATCACGCCAAATATGGAGGATATTGGTGACCTTTATGGTAATCAATATCGGATAGTGATTTCACCTGTGACCAGAGTTGCTCAAAACTATAAGGATCGAATTTCCATATTACCTGAGGAGAAAGGTTCTATGGTTTTGGGTATTTACCTACGTGATCCTGTTCTTCAACGCGCCAAAGATGTAATCAACACACTCATTCAAGTTTACAATGAAAGCACAATATCAGATAAAAAAGCTATAGCAGACAAAACCTCGAGTTTTATAAACGATAGGATTAATAGTCTCTATGCAGAATTGTCTACGGTAGATCAGACAGCAGAGGAGTTTAAATCTGACAGGCGCTTACCAGATATTGAATCTCAGTCTAGTTTAAACCTTTCCGAAGGTGCCCTATACGAAGGTGAATTACAAAAAACCGAAATACAATTGGATATCGCCTCCTCCATGAGGGATCTGGTCAATAACACAGAAGGATACGAATTGCTACCTTCAAACATCGGATTGGAGGATCTTTCAATTGCAGAAACGACTTTGAAATACAATGAATTAGCGTCTACCAGAAAACGCCTTCTAGAAAGTTCTAGTGAGAATAATCCTGTTATAAGAAATCTCGACCAACAATTGGAAAGTTTGAAAGCGAACATGAGTTCGAGTTTAAGCAGCATGACGAATAATCTGAATTTGGAACGAAATAGTCTGAGTAAGCGACTTTCCAATATAAATTCACGCCTATACTCTGCTCCCAAGAATGAACGAACACTAAGGGATATTACACGAAAGCAAGAAACCAAGGAAGCCCTATATCTATATTTACTTCAAAAACGAGAAGAATCTCAAATTGCCTTCGCTTCTGCTGAGGCAAAAATTAAAACGATTGATCCTGCCTATTCCCTAACTAATGGTCCAGTCGGGATGGATAAACGCATAATTTATCTAGGATCTATACTAATTGGATTATTAATACCATTTTCCATTATTTACGTGAATGACTTATTAGATACTAAAATTCACAATAAATTGGATCTGGAAAAATTGGCCCAGGATCTTCCTGTTCTAGGGGAGTTGCCAAAAGTAGGTAAAAGACAAAAAAAGATAATTCAAGAGGAAGATCGTTCAATTCTTGCTGAATCCATGAGAATTTTACGTACAAACCTAGATTACCTCCTTAAACTAAAAGAGGGCACAGATAAAAAAAATAATATCATCTTTGTGACTTCTAGTGTCTCTGGGGAAGGAAAGACATTCCTTGCTGCTAATTTAGGCGTTGTGCTGGCAAATTCTGGTAAAAAAGTGGCTATAGTAGGCGCGGATATACGAAATCCTAAACTATCAACATTTGTAAAGGAGAATAGCTCGTCGTCAAATCAAAAGCAATCAGAATCCTTTGATGACCGATTAGGACTTACTGAGTTTCTTTTTAATAAGTCTCTTGATCCAGATGATTTGATAACAAGGATTGAGGTGAATAAAACTAAGTTGGACTTAGTGCGTTCAGGTAAGATACCTCCCAATCCCGCCGAATTATTATTAAGTCCACGATTAGAGAGCTTTTTTAATTCCCTATCAGAGGATTATGATTATGTTATTGTTGATACTGCGCCACTTCTAGTAGTTTCTGACACCTTGGTAATCTCCAAATACGCAAATTATATACTATATGTGGTTAGGGCAGGAAAAACGGAGAAAAAGGTAATTGATTTTCCGATAAAACTTGCCAATGAAGGGAAGCTAAAGAATTTTTCCTTTGTTATCAATGGTGTTGAAAATTCTAATCTTGGCTATGGAGGAAAATATGGATATGGGTATTCATCAAAGAAAAAGAGTCGATGGTACCAGAGGGCTTAATAAAAGTTATCGATGTTTCGGTTGATCAGAGGTAATATTTTTTGTAAGCTCTTTGTTGATATCTGTATTTCCTTTAATGCCTTTATATGTCTCAGAGAATGCACGTCCGTACCCAGAAATTCGTAAGCATCCTTTTCTAATAGATCATATGCTGTTCTCGACACACTTCTGCCATAATAATTGCCCAAAGACAGAAGGTTTAATTGAAATTTTATTCCAAGATCTTTATATGCCGCAAATACCTGTGGTGTTTGATGCAAATACACGTATCGTTCTGGGTGAGCTAATATAGTAAAGTAGCCTGCTTGGGCACACTTAACAATGGCACTTTTAAAATTAATAGCAGGCTGTAAATAGGACATTTCCACAAGTAAATAATTAGATGGAAGCGGCATAGTCTTCCCTTCTTGAAGTAATTTTTCAAAGCTGCCATCAATCATGTGTTCAGCTGCGGCAGCTAAGGCAATATGCTTTTGGCCTTTGCGCAACAACTCGGACTTCAATCGAGTAAGAGCATTTTCAATGGTTTTTGGGGTATTCGGATAATAGTCGTTCATGATATGAGGCGTTGCAATAAAGTTGGTGACCCCAAACAATTCAAATTCTTTAATTAATGCCATAGATTCCTCCACCGTTTTAGCTCCATCGTCAATTCCTGGTAGAATGTGATTATGGATATCTACGAAGCCTTTTAAGTGATCTATTAAAAAATTCTTCTTCAGAAAAATATGAAACACCTTAAATTCGGTTTTTAGCAAAATTAGCGTTTATCCTCAAGGAATACCTTATTTAGGAAACAATAACGAAGATTCCTGAACGTCTAATTATTAATTGGAGGTTAGCGTATTTTTCGATTAGTAGATATTTTGATTTCAAGTATTGGATTGTAAATTATTTATTTAAATATTTTTATTAATATAACTTTCAGTAGATATGGGCTTTTTTATGAGCTGAATACAAAGAGTCATATTTCATTAGGACGAACAACATTAAAAGGGGATTCAAAGGTGGTCTGGAATAATATCACCAATAATACTTTCTAGACTAACTTATTAATCTGACTTAAATTTTGGCAACGGAGCAAAAAAAAGTCTCCTTTGTGCGTAATTATTATTTTGAAAGGCTATTGCTCCAATATGATTTTCATCAACATCAAAGCTCCGGACATGTATTTTTTTAAGATTACCTATTAATGATGAATCTACAGTATGCAAACCGTCCAAAGTAGGTATTTTTACAGTCTCACTATCAAGTCCCTTACCTGATGCTTTGACGATAGCCTCTTTTCTTGTCCAGTACTTATAAAAGGCATATACCTCATTTTCAGCATTAATTATGGAATCTATTTCTTTAGCACCGAATACGTTGGGTAAAATTTCCATAAAATCAAATTGATCATTCAAATATTCAATGTCAATACCAACCGGGCAGTTAGCTATAGCAATTAATCCATAAGCGCCCGCGTGAGAGACATTGAAATGAATAGAAGGATATGATGGTATAAAAGGCTTTTGATTGACAGATGACTCCAGCTTTATTTTATTGATAGTCAATCCTGTTCGTTCAACAAGAAGGAGTTTTAATAGTATTCTGCAAATTATAAATCTATGCTTGTCTTCTTCAAAACGATATTTATTTGAACGTTCACGCTCAGATTTTGTTAAATATAACTTGGCATCGCTTACCAATGGAACATACGATGCAATTTTTATTTTGTACAAACGTATTGGTTCACAGTCCTCTGTATCAATGCCGATGTTTATCGTAGATAAATGTACTGAATTGCACAAAATATCAGACTTGTTACTCTGCTTCATAATTGTCTAATACTTCTTGAAGCTTATTTGCAAATTCTTCAACAACAGGAGATAAGAACATTTCCGAATGATTTCCAGGCAAAGTATGCTTTCGAATACCTCCTTTGGCAACTTGTTTCCAGCCCAGGTATTTATAATCGTGCGCGAAATAAATGTTCTTGGAAGATCTAAATAAATCTACAGCCATATTCTCAGGTTCTATGCTATAACGCATAAAGGCCCGATTATGCATCTTATCAATCCTTGAAGTGCGGTTAAACTGTAATTGGCGTTGCTTTTCGCTTCCAAGTCTAATTCTCAAAAATAATCCATTGAAATATATCTTAAGTAATTGCACCCTTCTCTCAAAATTCTTCTTACTACTAAACATATTGAATACCATGAATATCAATTGCGCTATGGCATAGAGAAACCAGGTAAACTTTTTTAAGATGGGATTTTTAAAATAATAATTAGGATAGACATAGGAGTCGAATAAAGATAATGTCTTAACCACTTTACCCTTAGCTCTTAATTGTTTTGCCATCTCATAGGCAATGACACCCCCCATAGAAAAGCCTGCCAGGTTGATAGGTTTTTCAGGGCATATTGACAAAATCTCGGAGATATAATGGGCAGCCATATCTTCTATGGAATCATGGGGTTCCACCTCTCCACTCAATCCTTTGGCCTGTAATGCATATACAGGCTGGTCTTCAGCTAGATTTTCCGCAAGAGTTTTAAATATTAAGACGTTGTAGTTGGCTCCATGAACTATGAATATTGGGTTTTTGCTTCCATTTGTATTTAGTGGAACTAAAGAATCCCATGAGATATATTCCTTATTCATGTAGGCCGCTAATTTTGAAATGGTCGGATATTCCAATAAAGCAGCCAAGGGCAATCTATTTCCAGTCTGTTTTTCAATTTGCGACATTATTCTGACTGCCAAGAGCGAGTGTCCGCCTAACTCAAAAAAGTCATTATGACGATCTATTTTTTCGATATTTAAGACATCTTGCCAAATGGTTGAAATAATTTTTTCAGATTCTGTTAGATCAGCAGTTTCCTGTTTGTCTGTTTTAAATAAAATTGAATTAGTTAATGTTTTTCGATCTATTTTTCCATTTAGGGTTGTGGGAAATTCATCCATAAAAACAAATCGATGAGGAACCATATGGGCGGGAAGCGTTTCCTTTAGATAGGTTTTCCAATGATCAATATTGTCATTAGAAATCTTTTCTGAATTCTTTGGAATTATATTCGCCACCAGAAGATCATTATTTACAACTACGACGGAAGAATTTACATCATCAAGAGAATCTAAAACTTGTTCAATCTCAGACAATTCAATTCTATGACCTCTGATCTTAACTTGTTGGTCGATTCTACCTAAGCATTGAACTTCTCCTGAGAGAAGCAACTTCCCTAAATCTCCTGTTCTATATAAAACCGAAGTCTTATTGAAAGGATTAGAGATAAACTTCTCATTGGTTAATTCTGGACGTTTCCAGTACCCTTCAGATACACCATCTCCCGCAATACAGATTTCCCCGATAGTATTTGGAGGAACTAAGTTTCCCTGCTCATTCAGAATATATAGCTGGGTATTAGCGATGGGATGCCCTATGGTTATAACACTATCTTCTTTTCCTATTTGTTTGACTGAAGACCAAATTGTAGTTTCCGTTGGACCATATACATTCCATAACTCATTTACTCGATCCAATATCTTCTTTGCCAATCCCAAAGGAAGGGCCTCACCACCACATACCGCTTTAATTGATAAATGCCGATCCCATCCAACATCCAACAACATTTGCCAGCTAGTAGGTGTTGCTTGCAACATGGTTATATTTTCATTTTCTAATAGTTCCAACAGCAAACGACTATCTTTTGCCGTCTCATCGTCAGCCATTACCAATGTCGCTCCTTTTAATAGAGGAAGAAATATTTCTAATCCTGCAATGTCAAAAGATATGGTAGTTATTGAAAGCAGTCTGTCTGATTCCTCAATTCCTGGTTCACTCATCATACTAAATAAGAAGTTTACCAGGTTTTTGTGGGTAACCATTACCCCTTTTGGCTTACCTGTAGACCCGGAGGTATACATCAAATATGAAATGCGACCCGTGTCAACCGAAACATTTGGTGGCGTATTGGGGTATTGAGCCAAACTTGAAAACAGTTCTTCAATAGACAGAACTTTTGAATCTGTTGTAAACGACTTTAAGAAATCCTTTGTGGTAATTAGAAATTTGGACTCCGAATCTTTGAGCATAAAATCTAAGCGAGCTGAAGGATAATTTGGATCTAACGGTATATATGAGGCACCACATTTCATTATAGACAGCAAGGTTACTACTAATTCTATTGAACGCGGTAAAGCCACTGCAACATGATCCATAGGTTGCACGCCATGTTCAATTAGATTTTGAGATAGCTGATTTACCTTTTTCTCTAGTTCTTCATAGGTGATCACCTCGTGTCCAAACTTTATTGCCTCCTTATTAGAAAATACTTTTGCCTGTTTGGATATAAGCTCATGCAAAGGAATATCCGGATAAGTAACTGAAGTATCGTTTAATTTATTAAAAGATTGATTATCAACTTCTGTTAAATCTCCAATGGCTATATCCGGGTTATCAGTAATCCTATTCAGAACCTCCTTAAAAGAACCCATCATTTGTTCTACGGACTCAGAACTAAATAGTGTGCTATTATAAGACCATTCCAAAATGAGCTCCTCTTCTGATCCCATTGCATTCAGGAAAAGCTCAAAGGATTCAAAAGTTCTTGGGTTACTAATAAGCTCGTAATCAAGACCAGCAAAGGAAACATTACTAGTCATTCCAAAATCTATATTGAAAACAACGGGAACCAATGGAACTCTGGAAGGGTCTCTGGAGACATTAAGTTTTTGGAGTAATTGACCAAAGCTAAATTGCTGATGATCATAAGCGTCGAAAAGTGATGGTTTACGTTCCTTAAGATAGGTGGAGAAAGAAATATTCGGATCTATTTTGCTCCGTAAGGGTAATAAGTTTACACAATGCCCTATCAGTTGCATCATGCCCGTAGCAGCTTGTCCTGCGGCGGGCAAACCCACAATAACATCACTCTGACCTGTTTGGCGAAACAAAAAGATTTCAAAGGCAGCGAGTAGTGTGGTCACAAAACTACACCCATGTCGTACACCTGTTGCCTTAAGAGCATTCAATAGTTCCTTTTCTATAGGGAAATCAAGGCGAGCGCTTTTGTATGTTCTTAACTTAGGTCTTGGGTTATCAGTTGGCAGGGTTACTTGTGGAATAGGTGATTTAAATTGTTTAAGCCAGAAATTCTCAGTTAATTTAAAGGAGTCACTCTTTAAGAACTTCTGTTCCAGGTCTATATAAGATTCAAATACAATTGGTTCCGGTAATTGAGGCATACGGTTCAACACCTTTGCCGAATAGAGTGCACCCAATTCTTCAAGGAAGATGCCAATAGACCATCCATCGCACACTATATGATGGGCCGTAAGTGTAAACCTGTAGGTTTGGTTAGATAATTTAAGAAGACTATACCTTGCTAAAGGCCCTTTTACAAGATCAAAAATATGATTAGCTTCTTGTAACAAAAATTGCTCAACTTCTTCCTCCTTTTTATTTTCCGGAAGCGTGGAGAGATCTTTAAAGTATAATTTTTGAGGAATCTGTTGCAAAACACTCATAAAACGACCATCTGCACTAAATACCGCTCTTAAGCACTGATGTCTTTGTATAATTTCGTTTACACTTTGTTCAAGAATATTAAGTTGTAACTCTCCCTTGAGAATAAGAGACACAGACTCGTTATAGCCTCTATTTGCTTCGTCTTCTCCTATTTGACAAGCAACCCAAATTTCAGCCTGTGATTGATTAATATGCATCACACGTTCAATTGTCGGCCCGTCAAATGGATTAAACTTTGACTTAACTAAATCTTTCGTTTCCTTCATAATTTTAATGAATCATAAAACAGTGTTTGCAAATAATTATTTTATAATTCAATCTTTACATATTCGTCATTTTCCCCAACAACAAACCATGCCGGATTACCAAGCTCATCAAATCCAAGGCGCGCATTTGGAACAGGTGGGGTATTTAGATCTCCATTGTTTATAACACTTGATTTAGAATTAACTTCCAATGTATATGGGAAAATCTCAACTGCTATTAACTCTTCCAGGGAAGATATTACAGCTGCAATTACTTTCTTAACATCTTCCTTTGTATAGGCTTCTGTAATAAAACAAGGAAATCCATCCCATATATGAAAACCTTTTTCTCTAAGTAAGACGAATAATAATTCGGAATATGGAATTTCTTCCAAAAACTTAATTCTCCAAAGAGAGCTATAATGAGTAATTACGATTGGGAGGTTTTTCTTTTTAAACCAAACATTTAGTTCATTGGCTAGATATTCGGTCATATCAGACAGTTTTTTCTGTAGTTCCGGACCTTTATCTTTTAAGTAAGTTAATGAGGCCTTACAAGCAGCAAGGGCCAAAGGGTGTCTTACAAATGTTCCCGCAAAGTAGGTAACACCAACTTCTGGATAGGAATCATCACCATATTGCCAGAAACCACCATCCAAGGCATCCATATATATTTTATTACCCAAAATTGCTCCAATGGATAAACCACCTCCAATTACTTTTCCATAGGTAGCCAGATCGGCCCTTATATCAAATAATGCCTGCGCACCTCCGGGATGTGTTCGAAAGCCTGTAATAACTTCATCAAATATTAAAACTGTACCGGAATCTTTTGTGATATCACGTACTTGTTTCAAAAAGTCAATAGGTACAAATTCTGGTCTACGACTTTGTACAGGCTCAACAAGAACCGCTGCTAATTCATGGGCTCGTCCCCGTATAATAGCCAGGCTTTCTTCCGTACCATAGTCTAATATAAGGACATTTTGAACAGCTCCTGGTAAAATACCGGCCGCTGCAGGAAAGGTTTTTAATTTACGTGACCCTCGTACAATTGCTTCGTCATTTATTCCGTGATAAGATCCTTTGAATGCCACTATAAGTGATCGCCCCGTAACTGTCCTGGCGATCCGCATACTACCCAGAACAGCCTCTGACCCTGTGTTACACAATGCAGCACGATCATGACCAGTCATCTCACACAGCAACTCACAAACTTCACCGGCTAAGGGATGCTGTGGACCTACTTCGTAACCCTTTTCTACCTGATCTTGAATGGCCTTTTTGATAAAATCCGGTTGGTGGCCAAAGAAACAGGAGCCAAAACCGTTTAGGGTATCGATATACTCATTACCATCTAAGTCCCACAACCTGTTTCCTGCTGATTTCTCCACCACGATTGGATAAACTAGTTCTTTTGTCAAAGGCTTAAAGCCCGATACAACCCTGGGATCAGCCATACGAGCGCGATGTTTCTGGCTATATGTTTTACTCCCTGAAGTCTTCCTGTTATAGCGATCTATTAAATCGGCTAAGAAGTTTTCTTGCAATTGACTTAACCCAGTCTTCACCTTTTCAATTTTCGGTGCAGCACCAAAAGGTTTGCTGTGTTCCTTTTTTTCAGCCTCCGACAAGGTTTCATTATTGACATTAGTAGCTAATGGTAAAGCTCCCATTTTGGGAGGGGTGGCCATTTGAGAATTTGTACCATTACCCTGAAGTAATGCTATTTGCTTACCCAAAAGTTCAATTTGCTGAGCAATTAAACCTAAAGCTGAATCCTGGTTAATATTAGCACTATAGTTTTGAAGTGGGGGAGAAGATACGGTTGGTGTTGATTTGACCTCCGGGGAATCCGGTTTACCAACAGGTTTAAATAGTTCTACAGGTAAATTTTTATCCAAATACTCGGCTAAAAGATCAGGAGTATTTAATTCATCGTTTAATTGGCGAAAGGTAATTGGAATTTGGAATTCATTTTTACAAGTAGTGGCTAATTGAGTGAGTATTAGTGAATCCAGCCCAAGTTCAAGAAAATTAAATTCATAATCAGAATCCTCCAATTCTATTCCGGCTGTATCGTTTAGTATATCAGATAATTTTTGAATGATATTACTTTTTCTCATAGGTTTGGTATCGTTACTTCTTAAATTGGCATCGTTGTTTTGACCATTTGCTATATTTATATTTTCTTCACTTAATGCAGTAATTGGTGAAACAGCCAAATCAGATACGGGTGGATCAATCCAACAGGGTTTGCGATCAAAAGCATAAGAAGGAAGGGTTAAGCTGATTCTTGATTGTTCATTATAGAATTCTGACCAATCTGGAGTAATGCCGTTTAGCCACAGTTGTCCAAGGGACCCTAGTAATGATGGATATGCTCCCTCCTCCTTCTTTGGCTTTGGCAAGCTAGCTAAAGCCGTTAATGACCTACCTTCTTTTTTCTGCTTTGATAAGGTCACCAGGGTTTGCCCAGGACCTACTTCCAGTAGAATCGGATTATCCAATTCAAGAATGGTGTCCATAGCATCCGCGAAACGAACAGTATCACGTAAATGATTTGTCCAATATTCAGAACTAATTGCCTCAGAATCTTTTAGCCATTTTCCGGTAACTGTAGAAACGATTGGTATTCGAGGAACTTTCAAGGAAACATCTTCTACTTTGCTTTTAAATTCTTCCAGGATAGGATCCATCATAGTCGAGTGGAAGGCATGACTAGTGGCCAGATGCTGATGTGATATATTTTTATTTTTCAGAATTTTTGAGAATCTTTCTATTTCATCTATTGGGCCTGATACTACACACAGTCTATCTGAATTCAATGCAGCAATAGATATACCTTTTGGAAGTATTTCATATACCTTGTCCTTTTCCAGCCGTAATGATAACATACTTCCCTTTGGTAATTCACTTACCAACTTTCCTCGTATTGCGACTATTTTTAGAGCATCTTTTAGACTGAATATGCCTGCTAAATGCGCCGCAACGAATTCTCCAATGCTATGACCACATAATAATGTTGGTTTTATTCCCCAGCTTAACCATAGCTGGGAAAGCGCATATTCGGTTACAAAAATGGCAGGTTGGGTGTATCTGGTATCTTTAAGCTTTTCTTCAGCTTTTAAAAGTTCAGCATTTGGGAATAGTATTTCTCTTATATCTTCTTTTAGGTACTCCTTAAGTATTTCAGAACATGAGTCCACAGCCTGTTGATAGACTTTTTCATGTTCGTAGAGTGATCTTCCCATGTGTATATACTGCGCCCCTTGTCCCGGGTACAGAAACGCAAGTTCATCAGGAGTAATTTTAAGTGTATTACTTTTTATATTTTCAATCTCGTTGTTTATCAATATGCTAGTTGCATCAGAAGTATTATTGACTATTGCAAATCGTCTATGAGAAAACTCTTCCCGGGTTTTCTGCAAACTATAGCATACATCGGCCATGTTCACTGTCGGGTTATTAGCCAAAAATTGAGCTAGAGATTTATTATAGCCGTCCAAACTAGTTTGGGACTTGGCGGACCAAGTTAAAAGCTGCATTGGTCTGCCAGAATCTGAAGATTTCAAATTCATTTGGTACTCTTCTAAGACTACATGAACATTCGTTCCTCCAACACCAAAAGAACTTACGCCAGCCCTTCGAGCTCCGTTAAAACTCCATTCGTTTAATTGATCATTAACATAAAATGGACTTCCTTTAAATTCGATAACTGGATTGGGTATTTCAAAGCCCAACGAAGGAGGAATTTGTTTGTGCTTTAGAGCTAATAATGTCTTTATCAATCCTGCAACTCCGGCGGCCGCTGTTAAATGCCCCATATTACTTTTTATAGAGCCTATTGCACAGAATTCACTCTTTAGTTGTTCACCGAAGGCCATACGAAGGCCTTCAAATTCGATTGGATCGCCCAAGGGAGTAGCGGTGCCATGAACTTCAATATAACTTATTGATGAAGGGGATATGTTTGCATCCAAGATAGCTCTCCTAATGACATCTGCTTGTCCTTCAGCAGAAGGAGCAGTAAAACTTCCTTTATTTCCGCCGTCATTATTAACCCCCACCCCTTTAATTACTCCATAGATAGTATCTCCGTCTTTTTCAGCCGATTCGAGACTTTTAAGAACAACAACACCTGCACCATCGCTAAAAACTGTACCCTTGGCTTGTGCATCGAATGGCCTGCAATGTCCATCAGGACTTAACATAGACCCTTCTTGATAAAGGTGTCCACTATTTATTGGTGAGGTAAGACTTGCACCACCCGCTAGAGCGATTTCACACTGTCCATTTCTAATTGCTTGAACCGCCTCTGCAATAGCAAGAAGCGAGGTGGAGCAGGCTGATTGTACGCTTACTGCGGGACCTTTTAGATTTAGATGATATGCAGTCCTAGAGGAAATATAATCCTTTTCGTTAACTGTATCAGTTTGCAGAACACCGACCTGTTTTAATAATTCTTTATTAGGTAGAACATTCTTTTTGTAATATGTATTTGTACCAGTACCTGCGTAAACTCCTATACTTCCATTAAAGTGGCTTGGAAGATAACCTGACTGTTCAAGAGCTTCCCACGCAATTTCAAGAAACATACGTTGCTGTGGATCCATTGCTTCCGCTAATTTTGGGTTGATTCCAAAAAATTTAGCATCAAAATATTTAGCAGATGGCACAATACCTCTTGCTCCCACGTAAAGAGGATCATTGCGCAATAGTTCAGGTAGATTCTTATCGAGCTCTTCAGGGGCAAAAAAAGTTGTTGTTTCTTTACCTTCTCTAAGAATTTCCCATAATTCATGGATAGTATTGGCACCTGGAAATCTCCCGGACATGCCTATTACCGCAATATCTTTGGAAATTTCGATTTTATCTTTCTCTGAATAACTGTAGTCAGAAATTGAAGTTTTGTTACTCTCAACATATTTGGATAATGATTCTACGGTTGGAAATTGATATATTTTAGTTACAGGAATATTGCAGTTCAGTTTTTTCTTTAATAATCCAGCCACTTTTTGAGTGAGTATTGAAGTTCCACCCATTTCAAAGAAATTATCCTCAATGCTTATTATGGGGATTTGCAGTTGTTCGCGCCATATCCCTGCTATATTTTTTTCAAGCCTGGTGCGAGGTTTTTTTACCGGTGGTGCTGAAGCTGGTCTTTGATAAACAGGATTCGGTAAATTCTTCTTGTCGATTTTCCCATTTTTAGTTACCGGAAATTTCTCTACCCAAATAAAAATTGAAGGAATCATGTAATCAGGAAGAATTTCTTCAAGCTGTTTACGAACAAAGGTGGTATCCTGTTTGTTATCGGAAGATTGTAAGTAGGCTAATATTCTAGATTTGCCTCCTAACCTTTCATCTAAAATAACTACACATTTTTTAATGTTCGGAAGTTTTGTTAGTACTTCTTGAATTTCACCAAGTTCAATACGATGCCCTCTTAGTTTTATCTGCTCATCCTTCCGTCCTAGACATTGCACTTCTCCATTTGGTAAGATTTTACCAATATCGCCACTTAGATACATTTTACCATTACCACGAAAATGATCATTAATAAAGCGCTCATCATTTAATTCCGGTCGATTCAAGTAACCCAATGAAACGCCATCACCACCTATAACAATTTCTCCTTCTTCACCTTGCTTTACAGGATTACCTTCTTTGTCTAAAATATATGCATATGAATTAGCGACTGGTTTTCCTATAGCAATAGGATCGTCATCTTCTGAAATTCTAGTTAGGAAGGCACAAACAGTTGTTTCTGTTGGACCATATATATTCCACAATTCAGTGCATAAAGTAAGGAGTTTTCTTGCCAAGTTCAAGGGTACGGCTTCTCCTCCTATTAAAGCTTTGAGTTTTAAAGGTTTTTCCCAACCAGAATCTAATAGTATTTGCCATATACTTGGCGTTCCCCACATCATGGTTATGTTGTCTTCCAGGGCTTTCTCTAATAGTTTTTGACCATCTAGTCTTGTATCTTCATCTACAAGAACTACGGTAGCCCCATGTAGTAACGGTAAGTATATTTCCATTACCATAGCGTCAAATGAGATGGAAGTAACTGCAAATATTTTGTCATTTCTTGAAATACCAGGTTCATCACCCATGGAATAAACAAGATTTATTGCATTTAGGTGAGAAACTTGAACGCCTTTTGGCTTACCAGTAGATCCAGAAGTGTAAATAATATAGGCTACTGAGTTAGAATCTATTTCTAGATCAAGGGATTTAGAAGTTAAGTCTTCTCTATCATTTCTCAGTTCTTCAATAAAAATATTCTTTTCACTTTTAATAACACTATTGTTTAGAGATTCAGTTATTATGAAACTGGCATCAGAATCGTCAATCATAATTTCTTTTCTCTTTAAAGGATAGGTAACATCAATTGGCACGTAACCAGCACCACATTGCAGAATTGCGAAAATGGATATGATAAGTTCCGGAGATCTTTCTAAAGAGAGGGCTACAATTTGACCAGGACGGAGCCCCCTATTATACAAATATTGAGCGGATTGGTTAATACTTTCCTGTAGTCTCTTATAACTAATTCTTTGTTCACCAAATTCCAGTGCAATAGCATCAGGATTTTCATTGGCCTGATATTCCAGCAGCTTATGTAGAGTTGAATTTGGATATTTAAGAATTGGTCCTTTAATCGTATAGTTAGGGTTCATTATCTATAGACTTTGTTTGAATACTAATTGTTATCTAATTTTCCCTAGATTACTTAGATGTTAATTAAATATTATAAATTTTCAAATTCAAATTCAATTGTAATTTATGAGAGTTACCGAGAATATTTATCTTCTATCTAATAGTTTGTAAATGAAATGGTTGTATCTAAATTAATTGATCACTTACAACTTTGATTGAGATTTTTGTAATTTATATACAAGATTACTAATTATCCACATTTAGTGAGTAATTCTTCCTTATTTGGTAATAAAATCCGACATGTTACTTTTCTCAACTAACGAATATGGAATATTCTTTAAAAGAATAATTAATATTGCAAAACTTAACTAGACAAGTAATTTAATTTTCCCAACGAGTATTAATTAAATTTATTTTGTTTTGAAAAACTATCTCTTCAAGTATGAAATCTGGATATTTTTGGTCCTTGCCCCTCTTATAAATACTCTAGTTGTTTATTTAAGAACTAATGGCCTGATCAGTAGCTTTATTTATGACCATGGTCGCTTTTTCGCACTTCTACTTTTATTGGTGAGCCTAATAAATCTAACCAAGGGTATTGAGGGGGTAAAGAATATTTTTAGGCCTATGTTAAATTGGAAAATTAACCCAATTTGGTATCTGTTTAGTTTATCATTCGCTTTTACTATAGCTTCATTAACATTGATTTTGAAAGGGTTCTACAATAGTATTGAACTTTCAATTCTATTTAAACTAGATCCTTATGTAACTGTTAAAAGTAGTTTGGTTATATTAATATGGGCTTTTGTGGGAGAGGTTGTTTGGGTTAGTTACTGCGTGCGAGAATTGTCGAAAGTCACAAGACCATTTTATTCTAGTCAAATAATCGGCTTCTTTTGGGCCTTATGGTGGGTTCCTGTTGTTTATCTAAATCAAGGTGTTATTCTTGACCTGCCCTTATGGCCTTTATTTTTAAATATGATGGGGGCGGCAGGTATGTGTACTTTTGTTTATGGTCATACAAAGAGTGGGTTGTGCGTTTGGCTGTTGCAGTTTATGTTGAATATGTCAATTATTTTACTTCCAGTCTCGCCCAAAATAGGAGGTGTACCTACTTATTCTCTTTTTGCTGTGCTTTATTTTTCTGCTATGTTGGTATTAATGTATTTTTTTTATCCTTCAAAAAAAATTATTTCTTTAAAAAGAGCAAACTAAGATTAAACTCTTACTGTTATCAAAATCAATTCTCGGCACCTAGGAAGCATAACCTTGAAAATTGATTATTAGATAAGAATGAAAGGTGCCAAATAGTGAAACTCGCCTCTTGAAATTGTTTAGGATAGTTATGCGAGAAAGAATGTTCGTGCCCATAGATTTGAGATTTAGGGTTAGAATTAAAATCATGATCTAATCCAATAGGCTCAATAGCAATAAAAACTATATTATTCAAAGTACTTAAATGTTGTATTAATGATTCTAATTGATTTTGCGTGAAATATTCCAGTACCCCCATGAAGGTTACAAAAATTGAATTTCCCTGAGGATTAATTGCTATCCAATCGTTAATGTCTTTTGCAACAAATTCAAGTTTTTTATTACCAGCATATTTTATTTCATTAAGTTTTATTTGATCGAGACTAAGATCAACACCAATAAATCTCTGGATGTCCGGAAATTTCTTGGATAAATAAGAAAGGATATAACCATTTCCACACCCTATTTCTACCAGAGAATCATATTTTATTTGAGTATTAGCTAGTTTTTTCTGGAGCAAATCAAAAATGAACTCGGATTTGGGCAAATCATTGTTCACTAATCTTTCTTCATATTTTGAGCAGAATTCATGACCTTGATTTATCCAAAAATCCTTGTGAATACTTGCTAGAGATTCTGCGCCCGCATTTTCTGCTTTTTTGAGAAGAGCTCGTCTCATTAATTTGTCAGTTATTGTAGGATTATTATCTACAAAAAAACTCAAGCCCTGAATTTGTAATTCCTTTGCTCTTTTCGGAAATAATACAAGCATAATATTACCAACCGTAACGGTTAGGATTTTAATGACAATTGAACGAAGCTTTTTCATGATAACAATTTGAAACTAAATAGTCAAACGATTTTATGAACTAAATATTTCAGAAAAGTAGTGAGACGGTAGGCAAATATTTTTATCCAATAGAAAAATTTTTGAAAGTATAATTAACAAAACTTTTGCGTATCTGTATAGAATGAAAAATATTTATAATGCAAGACAATTTTTTTCAATTTACTTCCCGATACAAAAATTCGAAAAGATATTGCCCAGCAGGTCGTCCGAACTGATTTTTCCGGTAATTTCCCCGAGGTGGTAGAGGACCTGACGGATATCAACGGCCAGTAAATCGCCTGAAAGACCGGCTTCAAGGCCCTCCTGAACTTTAACTATTTCTTCTGTTGCCTTTATCAATGCATTGTAATGGCGTGAGTTAGAGATAATGGTATCTCCAGAGGAAAGCGCTCCGGTATTTACCAGCTCCAGAAACACATCTTTCAGCTTTTCCAGACCTGAATTTTCCTTCGCCGAGATATAAAGAGCTGTTGGCAATTCCCCCTTTAGGTCCGATAAGATTTTGTCGTCGAGGGCGTCGACTTTATTGAATACCAGCAAAATTCTTTTATTCGGATAACTATCCCTCAGGGACTCCAACCTGTGTTGAGCCTTTTCGAGTTTTGAGTTGGAATTTCCCAGTTCAAAGGCATCGACGAGGTAGATGACCAAACCCGCCTTCTCAATCTTCTCATGGGTCTTGCGTATTCCTATCGATTCCACGACGTCTTCAGTGTCCCTTATCCCAGCAGTATCGATAAAGCGAAATCCGATCCCGCCGATCACGAGTTCGTCCTCAATGGTATCTCTTGTGGTCCCCGGGATAGGACTTACAATAGCGCGTTCCTCTTTTAACAAGGCGTTCAGAAGAGTGGATTTACCCACATTCGGCTCACCAACTATAGCGATCGGGATACCATTTTTTATGACATTTCCCAAGGCAAAGGAATCGACAAGATTCTTGAAGACGGCTTGAATCCGGACAAGCAGTTCAGAGAACTGTGCTTTGTCTGCAAATTCAACGTCTTCCTCAGCAAAATCCAGCTCGAGTTCAATCAGGGAGGCAAAATTGAGCAATTCTTCGCGCAGCTTTGAGATCTCATTGCTAAATCCACCACGCATCTGTTGAAGGGCGAGCTGGTGGGATGCAGCATTCTCGGAGGCGATCAGGTCGGCTACGGCTTCGGCCTGACTAAGATCTAATTTTCCATTAAGAAATCCTCTCAGGGTAAATTCTCCTGCCTCGGCCATGCGGCACCCTTTTCGTAAAAACAGTTGTATGATTTCCTGCTGAATATAGGGTGAACCATGACATGAGATCTCAATCACATTTTCCCCGGTGTAGGAATTAGGGCCTTTGAACACGGTGACCAAGACCTGGTCTATGGTTCGGGAGCCATCCATGATATATCCCAGGTGAACGGTATGACTTTTTTCTTGTGTAAGAAGTTTGGAACTGTTCGGGCGAAATACTTCAGAGGTTTTTGAAATGGCGTCCCTGCCTGAGACGCGTATAACGGCGATGGCTCCGGTGCCCGGAGCTGTGGCCATTGCTACAATAGTATCCTGAGGGATCATCGAATAATTTTTGCAAAAATAGGGAAAAGGAATTTTGGGTACCTACTGTACTTTTTGTAACAAATTGAAGAAAGAATAGACAAATAATATATAACTATCAATCATCAATCATGGAAGTCATCAATCAATCAACACTACGGGTAGACAGGCAACTGCTTGTTATAACACATTTAACGCAGCTCTTGTCCTATATCATTGGTTTCGGCGGACTCATCACCCCCCTTATCATTTGGTTATCCTCCAGGGATAGGGTAGAAGGAATGGATGAGCATGGAAAGGCTATCCTAAACTTTCAGTTGAGCCTAATCTTGTATTTCATCTTCAGTATTCCTGCCATTCTCCTATTAGGATTGGGTATATTGGGTATAATAGGGGTGATTATTCTGGGTTTTATATTGCCCATTGTCAATGCAGTAAGGGCAAGTAATGGGGAATCACCGAGTTATTTTATGACGATTCGTTTTATTTCGTAATAAAATACCAATAAAAAATCCGGTTCATACCGGATTTTTATTTTAACTCTATCTTAGTTATTCAACATCACCGGCATCACAAGCATGGTGACTTCTTCCCCTTCATCGAGGCCATCCACTGGAGTGAGAATTCCTGCCCTGTTGGGTAGGCTTAATTCCAGGGCTACCTCCTCTGATGAAAGGTTCCCGAGCATTTCAACCAGGAAACGGGAATTAAACCCGATCTGCATATCATCCCCCTGGTAAGCACAGGTTAGTCGCTCTTCGGCCTTGTTACTGTAGTCGATATCCTCTGCGCTGATATTCAACTCAGCTCCTGCAATTCGCAACCTGATCTGGTGTGTAGTCCTGTTTGAGAAAATGGATACCCGACGAACAGAACTCAGAAAGTGATTCCTGGCAATCGTTAGCTTGTTTGGGTTCTCTTTCGGAATTACCGCTTCGTAATTAGGGTATTTCCCGTCAATCAGTCGGCAGATCAATTCGATATTGGAAAAACTGAACTTGGCATTGCTGTCATTGTATTCCACCTTTACCTGCTCTTCGCTTCCGGAGAGGATGCCTTTTAATAAATTCAGTGGTTTTTTCGGCATGATAAACTCGGCCACCTCCGAAGCCTTAACATCGTTTCGCCTGTATTTTACAAGTTTATGAGCATCGGTGGCCACGAAGGTCAAATGTTCCGAAGAAAACTGGAAGAAAACCCCACTCATTACAGGTCTCAGATCGTCATTGCCTGCTGCAAAGATGGTTTTGGTGATCGCAGTGGCCAGGATGTCTCCCATGATCGTAGTTGAACTGGGACTACCTAATTCTACTGCTTTGGGAAATTCTGCACCATCGGCATACGCAAGGGCATATTTACCGTAATTAGAACTAATCTCTACGGTATGGTTATCTTCCACAACGAAGGTCAGGGGTTGTTCAGGAAAAGTTTTTAAGGTGTCCAATAGTAGCCTTGCCGGCACGGCAATGGTCCCTTCGTTATCCGATTCCACTTCAAGCTCGGCACTCATAGTGGTCTCGAGATCTGAGGCTGAAACAATTAGTTTGCGTTGTTGTAATTCAAAGAGAAAATTATCAAGTATTGGGAGGGTATTGCTGCTATTGATTACTCCACCTAATACCTGTAGTTGCTTTAAAAGATATGTACTTGAAACAATGAATTTCACAAGTTTAGTTTTTTAGTTGTTTAAGGGGTCGGGATTCGTTTATATCAGCTTAAAAAAGTTTAACCTACATATTCTATCATGCTTTACTCGTGAAAAAATCACAATAAAGGCTTCCAAACAAATATATCCCAATTGAATATTTCCATAAAACTTACTTATCAACACTTATCTGCCATATTGACTCCTTCTCCAAAAGACAAAAAGCAGGGAAATGGCAGCGGCATAGAGTAGGGGAAGCCCAATGTTTATAAACTGCCATCGACTTTTTTCGGAGGCAATTTTCTCTTCATCCAGCATCGGGATGATCACTTTGCGGTTTCGAATGTTTATAAGTCCGGTATCATCCAGAAGGAAATTAAGGCTATTTATCAGGAATTCCTTGTTGCCATAATAGTTATTTGTCCATTTATCGTAACCTAATTCCAGCGGTCGGCCATTGCGCAATTGGTTGGCGATTAAATCCCCGTCGCTGATGATGATCATTTTGTTTTCTATACCCGTTTCTAAATTCCCTCCCAGGTCTAAAGGTTTAATGCGATTGGTAAAAGCCGAATTCAGTTGCCCTTCCACTAAAACCGCAAGAGGGTAATTTCCCTCTGTGTATTTTTCCCTGTCAGGGGGTGTATTCAGGAGATCAAAGCTGATCAACCTCGGTGTAGTCACTCTTCTGGAGAGGGGCGAACTTTTTGCTAAAACCGTTTTGCTATAGGCATTTTCCAGGGTATCTATTGTACTTGTAAATTGAAATCTAAGAGCTTCAATATTGGCGTTTACGGGGTGGTTATTCGCCGTAAAGACCATGGGATTGTATACCCAGGGCAGGGGTTGTATTCTGAAGCATTACCCTCCCCGCTGGCCAGGACGATTTGTGTACAGTACAGATCATCCACAAGATCCGTATTGAGCCTGACCCCGAATTTAAAAAAGAAGTCATTGAGATTGAGATCCCGCGGCAGGGCCATAGCCTCACCTTCCTCGTTAAAGAGGCTGTCGAGCTCCATCACAATAGGATCAACCAGCCAAAGAGAACGACCACCATTGACGATAAATTGATCCAGCACGTATTTTTCTTTTTCTGTAAAGGCCTCCGTAGGCTTGGCGATTAGTGCCAGGTCATAAGTTTTTAATTGCTCATATACTCCCTGTGGATTGGCCTCAACCGAATCGAGAGTAATGGCCCCAATATTGTAATACTCCCTGACAGAAGTTAGAAGGTCGGCCAAATATATGTCGTTCAGTTCTCCATTGCCCTTTATCACTGCGATCCGCTTTTTTTCTTTTACCGCCAGTTTAGAAAGAGCGTCTGCAAAGGCGTATTCCAGATTTTGCACCGAATTGTTTACTCTGGCCTCAACACTTGCTCCTAATTTATTCTTCAGTAGGGGTACCTTTACCGTTCTGTCCCGGTAAGTGACCATCGCCCATGGGAAGACAAGTTCCTGTGAGACTTTACCTTCCATTTCAGTGGTTACACTGGCGGGAGTAAGGCCAATTCGCTGTAATTGTTCTATGGTGGCTTCTGCCAGGGCAGGGTCCGCCAACGGATCTTCAAAAGCGTATTTAATCTTACCGTTCTTGTTAGAAATATTTTCTAGGAGTTGCTCAGTTTCCACTTTCAGTCGCTGGAATTCTGAAGGAAGGTCTCCATCGAGCAGCACGTCCACAATTACAGGAGCGTCAAATCGCTCTAATACCTCTTCACTGGCCTCTGACAGAGTAAAACGGTTGTCTTCAGTTAGGTCGAATCTAACGAAGAGAATGGAGGAAAGGAGGTTGAGCAAGATCAGGATCCCTAGGCCAATACCCGAATGCATGAGAATTTTCTTCATGGTCTTAGTGCCGTTGTTTTAATCGGGTTAAGGTGAGGTAGGCAAAAAATATCGAGATCGAAATAAAGTAAACCACATCCCTAGAATCAATTATACCTCTACCAATACGTTCATAATGGGCTTTCATGCCGAAGTTTTCAATAAAAAGGGAAAGACTACCGTTTGTGATCAAGGCTGCAATCGACTCAAAACCGAGATAGGCAAACAGAGATAATAAGATCGCAAGAAGAAAGGCCACAATTTGATTCTCAGACAGCGTTGACGTAAAAATTCCGATACTCGTATAGGCAATAAGCAATAGCAGCATGCCAAAATAAGATCCCATCACCAAACCGAAGTCGAAATTTCCGGCTTCAGTACCCAAGGCAGAAATACTCCAAACATATATCGTAGTTGGAATCAGTGCCATTATTCCCAGAATAAAAATTCCCAGAAACTTGCCCAGCACAAGCGCCCAGGGACTTAGAGGTCTCATGAGGAGCAGCTCAAGTGTTCCTAATTTCATTTCTTCAGAAAAACTCTTCATGCTCAGTCCCGGAATGAGGATCAGAAAAATGTAGGGAGCTAGCATAAAAAAGGCCGATAGCTCTGCGAATCCATAATCAAATACATTGTAAGGCCCTTTGAACACCCATAAGAACAAACCGTTGACAAGTAAAAATAGGACTAGGGCCAAAGGACCGGTAGCGGTAGTAAAAAAGGATGTTATTTCTCTTTTGAAGATTGCAAACATAGGGTTTAGTTTAGGCTGTGCACTTTCTGAACGCTCCAGGCCTCAGGTTTATCTGCAAAAAGTTTTTTAGTTCGCCCCCATACATCTTTGAAGAAGTCCGAATTGCGGTACGCTTCCAGATGTTCTTCAGTTTCCCATTGACTGTAGGTAAAAAAGAGGGTAGAATCACTGGCGTCCTGATAAAGTTCTAATAGAGAACAGCCCTCAAAGCCTCTTATTTTATCTTTTGTTGCGTCAAAAATTCGTTCAAAACTACTGATATTTTCCTTTTTAAACTGAAGCTTCACGATTCGTACAATCATTTAAATAAAATTAATGGTTACGGTATCCCTGTAATCCAATCCAATTAAGCTTGAAGCACTGCCTACGGTGTTGGGGTCGCTCTTGTAGATGGCTAGCTCTATGTAGTCTGCAGAATTGAACAGGGCCAATAGATCGCCCGGCCCTTTTCTTTGATTTTTATCCAGGTTAAAGTCGACAATATCACTGTAATTATTTTCAATCCTCCTGATCTTTTTATTTCTGGCGAGCAATTCAAAATCGCGACCTTTTCTATAGGCATCAAACAGGCTTTTTTGAATATTGGTCACCACATTGCCGTAGTTGTCGATGTAGATCACGCTGCCGGCAATGGTATTGCCGTTATTTGTAATCCTGGGAGAGAATTCTTTCAGTTCCTTGAGGTCATTGAATTTCTTCCCCACCACTTCCAAAGTACCGCCACGGGCAATATGGCAGGCTACCTTCACAAAAACCTCCAGTACCGGAAAGGCCCCGGGATGGGGGTTTGGGATTTTTAGTTCTACGACCTTTTCGGGTTTAATCTCAGTGGTAATCAGACTGCTCACACCATTGTTTGCAAGGATAAAATAATGACCGTCCACATAGACCGCGAGGTGTTGGTTCTCCTCCGTGCACTCGGCATCAACCCCAACAATGTGGATAGATCCTTTCGGAAATGCTTTGTATGAATTTTTCAAGATATAAGCGCATTCCTGGATGTTGAACGGACTAATGGCGTGAGAAATATCAACAATTTTCGCATCTTCCAGCTCGGTGTAAATAGTTCCTTTAATAGCGCCTACAAAATGGTCTTTATATCCAAAATCGGTGGTTAAAGTGATGATCGCCATTAAGCAATGTTGATATTTTTTTGGGTCTTCAAACTGTTTTATTCTTAAGTTTGTACGTCAAAATTAATCAAAAAAACAGCGTTGCGAAATTTATATTCACCCCATTACAAATAAGAACGAACTTCCTTGAACGAACTCACTCTAGAACTCACAGAAATTAGTCCGAGAGAATTTTTTGGACATCAGAACGAACATATAGACCTTCTCAAAAAGTATTTTCCCAAACTGAAGATCGTTGCCCGAGGCAGTAAGATCAAAGTTTACGGTGACGATCAGATGCTCGATGAATTCGACAAGCGCTTTAAAATGCTGACAGCTCATTTTTCAAAGTATAACAAGCTTGATGAAAATGTAATTGAAAGAGTGCTAACCAGCAACGATAAAGATGAACTTTCATCACCGGCCGACAGCAATGATATTCTCGTCCACGGGGTCAGTGGGAGGTATATCAAGGCCCAGACTGTAAATCAGCGACGTCTGGTTGACGCCATGTCTAAAAACGATATGGTATTCGCCATAGGCCCTGCAGGAACCGGTAAGAC
Organism: Muriicola soli; assembly: GCF_004139715.1. GTDB lineage: Bacteria > Bacteroidota > Bacteroidia > Flavobacteriales > Flavobacteriaceae > Muriicola > Muriicola soli. The sequence goes on from NZ_CP035544.1 coordinate 1,098,499, forward strand.
ATATACCGGGGTGGCCCTGGCTGTGCGGGCCCTTAAGAATAAGGAAGTAAAAAGAATTATCCTTACGCGTCCGGCGGTGGAAGCAGGGGAGAATCTGGGCTTTTTACCGGGTGACCTTAAGGAAAAGCTGGATCCATACATGCAACCTTTATACGATGCACTACGCGATATGATCCCTTCTGAAAAATTAGCGCATTACATTGAGAATGGGACCATTCAGATAGCGCCAATGGCCTTTATGAGGGGCAGGACACTCGATCATGCCTTTGTTATTCTCGATGAAGCCCAAAACACCACTCATGCGCAGATGAAGATGTTCCTTACGCGAATGGGGAAAAATGCAAAATTTTTACTCACCGGAGACCCGGGACAGATCGACCTTCCCCGCAGGGTGATTTCCGGACTAAAAGAGGCCTTGTTAATTCTTAAGAATGTTGAGGGAATTCAGATGATCTACCTTGATGACAAAGATGTAATTCGCCATAAGCTTGTAAAAAAGGTCATCGATGCCTATAAGAATATTGAGCATCAGAACTGATAACACTTATGAGCAGTAATACGATCATCAGCACTGATTTTGCCTTTCCTGGACAAAAAAAAATATATAAGGGAAAAGTAAGAGAGGTCTACACCCTTGAAAATGATCTTTTGGTGATGATCGCCACAGACCGACTATCGGCATTTGACGTTGTGATGCCCAGGGGAATTCCTTATAAAGGCCAGATCCTGAACCAGATCGCTACAAAAATGATGGCCGATACCTCAGACATCGTGCCTAACTGGCTGTTGGCAACACCTGATCCTAATGTGGCTGTTGGCCATGCTTGTGATCCTTTTAAGGTAGAGATGGTGATTCGCGGCTACTTGTCAGGTCACGCTGCCAGGGAATACAAAAGCGGAAAAAGGACAATTTGTGGCCTTCCCATGCCTGAAGTGATGAAAGAAAACGACAAATTCCCGGAACCTTTGATCACTCCGGCGACCAAGGCAGAGAAAGGCGATCACGACGAGGATATCTCAAGGGAAGATATTTTGAAACGGGGTATTGTCTCTGAAGATGACTACGAGGTCCTTGAAAAATATACCAGGGCACTATTTCAGAGGGGCACCGAGATAGCTGCCGAAAGAGGTCTGATCCTTGTTGATACCAAGTATGAATTTGGAAAGCGAAAAGACGGCACCATCGTCCTAATTGATGAGATCCATACGCCTGATTCTTCACGATATTTCTATTCCGAAGGTTATCAAAAGCGGCAGGATAACAACGAGCCGCAAAAGCAACTCTCCAAGGAGTTTGTAAGGCAGTGGCTTATTCAAAATGGTTTTCAGGGATTGGAAGGGCAACAAGTTCCTGAGATGACCGATGAATACATCAATTCGGTTTCAGAGCGCTATATAGAACTGTATGAAAATATCACCGGAGAACATTTTGAGGCAGCTGATATTTCAAATATCAACCAGCGTATTGAAAAAAATGTGCTCGCCTATCTGGGTAAATTGGGATAATGTTATTTTAAGAACTAAATAAGATAGCTTGGCCACTCTGCCCTAAGAAGATTTTTAAATCTCTTTAAATTAAAAAGACCACGTTGCCGTGGTCTTTTCAGTAGCGAGAGGGAGACTTGAACTCCCGACCTCAGGGTTATGAATCCTGCGCTCTAACCACCTGAGCTACCTCGCCATAGGTTTTGTAAGCGGCTGCAAATATAAAGTTTAATTTTTGCTACATCAAAATTAGGGTCTCAAAAAATAAATGTAGGAGAATATTTTTTAATCATATAGAAATATATATATTGCCCGAAGTAAAAATCCCCAAATGTCCGATAAAACAAAGTTTGAATTAGAATTCGTCATCCAATCTTCACCACAGTTGCTTTTTCAGTACCTGTCTACGCCCTCCGGGCTCTCAGAATGGTTTGCTGATAATGTCAATTCGAGGGGTGAACGCTTTAACTTCATCTGGGACGGATCTGAAGAAGGGGCAAAACTCCTGAAAAAGAAAAGCGATGAATTTATTCGTTTTGCCTGGGAGCACATGGAAGATGACAGCTATTTTGAAATGAGGATCATCGTAGACGAGATCACCAGTGACGTTTCATTATTTATTACTGATTTTGCCGAAGAGGACGAGCTTGATGAAGCCAAAATGTTGTGGGAGAACCAGGTAGCTGATCTGAAACAGGTGCTGGGATCGAAGTAGATTTTCAAAAGAGAAGCAGTATCTTTGGCCTTGAATTTTTCAAGGCTTTTTTATGATCAATTACAACGGCGATCTGTTAGAGGATGATTCGTTTTATCTCAATGCTTACAATCGGGGCTTAACCCACGGGGATGCCCTTGTAGAGACAATCAGAATCGCCCCCGGGAAGATCTATTTCTGGGAAGAACACTATCTAAGGCTTATGGCCTCCATGCGTATCCTACGAATGGAGATTCCGATGGAGTTTACCATGGAATTTCTTCAGGAAGAGTTGCTAAAAACCATAGAAGCCAGTTCGCTCAACAAAAACACAGTTTTGGCCGAGTTATATGTTTTTGTTTCTAATTCATCTAAGCAGGAAAGTACAGCAAGGATGGTTTCCTATGTCGTAGTATTAAAGGAACATCCATCAGCTTTTTATCTGCATCTTGAGGAAGAGTACAGCGTTGATCTCTATAAGGACTTCTATGTGCAGGCAGGAATGCTTTCTAACCTTTCAACTACAAACAGGGTACTGCAGACGATCGGAGGGGTATACGCCAGGGAAAATGGTTTTGACGATTGTATTTTACTCAATGATCAAAAAAATGTTGTTCAAACTCTGAAAGGAAATCTATTTCTCGTAAATGGGGAATCGATCAAAACCCCACCCTTATCCGACGGCTGTAAAAATGGTGTGGTAAGAAAGAAAATCATTGAACTTCTACGGAAAAGTCCGGAATATCAAATAGAGGAGGCTTCAATTTCTCCATTTGAATTGCAAAAGGCAGATGAAATTTTTATCAGCAATACCGATGACGGCGTCATATCTGTTAGTCATTACAGAAAGGCAACCTACATAAAAGTAGCAGCAAAAAACATATTGGGTAAACTCAATGCGGTGGCCCGACTCAGTTAAGGCTGGGGTTTTCGGGTGCATTTGACCAAAGGAGATAATCGCCTCCGAGCTCCATCATCTTTTCCTTCCAGAATGAGATGGCAGATTTCTCGATGATCTCACTCTCGTAATGATTTTTAACAACGATCCACGATTTGGAATCCAATTCCTGGTCGAGTTGCAGGGATGACCATCCGGAATATCCGAGAAAGAACCTGATATCTTTTGGTGTAATTTCGCCTGTATTGATCAGGCTGATGGTAGTATCAAAATCGCCTCCCCAATAAATACCGTCCGATATCTCAACACTGTCGCTGATCAGGTGCGGTACTTTGTGAATGAAGTAAAGATTGTCCTGCTCTACAGGTCCTCCGTTAAAAACAGGAAAGGGCACCATGATCTCACTGATCAATTCACTTATGTCGTAATCGAGGGGTTTGTTGAGGATAAAACCGACCGAACCTTCTTCATTGTGTTCGGCAATCAGAACTACAGATCTATTGAAGGAAACATCCCCTGTCAATGAAGGCTCTGCAATCAAAAGCTTTCCTTTCTTAGGTTTTAAACTCGTCATTTGGGAAGTTCCTTTTTTCTAAAGTAAAATAAAACTATTGAACTACAAAAAATGCCTCAACAAAAAAAGCACCTCGTGAGGGAGGTGCTTCAAGTATATTGTACAGAACAAAAACTAGTTAACAGCGCCGCTCAAATCAGAACCTGCCTTGAATTTAACTACATTTTTTGCCTTAATATGGATTGTTTTTCCAGTAGAAGGGTTTCTTCCTTCTCTAGCACTTCTTCTAGATACTGACCATGATCCGAATCCAACCAAAGATACTCGGTTACCTTTTTTAAGGGAACTTTCTACGTTTCCTAAAAAGGATTCCAAAGCTTTCTTAGCGGCTGCTTTTGTGATGCCAGCGTCAGCTGCCATAGCATCGATTAATTCTGTTTTGTTCATAATTTAAGTAAATTAATTGTTGTTAAACATTTTAAAGCTCAAACAAATTTATACGGATTTGCCGTTAACGCAAGTAAAATCAAGGGAAATCGGGGTTTTTGTTAATAACTTCAAGGGTTTGTTGATAAAGTGCGAATTTTTTGACGGATTCTTTGAGGCCAATAATAACGGTACTTCAGACAAGATGAGCATTATCATCCAATTTTAAACCGTTTAATACTTCTTTGGCCGTCATTTTTCTTTTGCCCGGCAATTGTATTTCTGTCAAATCCAGATATCCTCCCTTTGCTGCTATTCTGATCTTGCTTTTTTCGTTCAATACTTTGCCCGGTATCGTAGAATGTTCCTCTTCCACATAGTCTGCAGCGTAGACCTTTAAATAAATATTGTCATCACCATTCACCAGATTGGTCCATGCAGCAGGGTAGGGGCTCAGGCCCCTGATATGGTTGTAGATTGATTTAAGGGGTTGATTCCAAACTATTCGGCAATTGTCTTTTGTGAGCTTTGGAGCCGTATTTAGGGTCTTAAGATTTTTCTGCGTATAGGTCTCTACTTCACCTTCTGCGATCTTATCCACTGTAGCCAAAACCAACTCAGCCCCTGCTTGCATTAAGCGATCGTGCAGTGCACCTGCATTGTCATTTTCCTGAATATTACATTCGGATTGCATAATAATGGCTCCGGTGTCTATTTTTTCATCGATAAAAAAAGTGGTCACTCCCGTTTTGGATTCCCCGTTTATAATGGCCCAATTAATGGGCGCAGCACCCCGGTAATCAGGAAGGAGGGATGCGTGTAGATTAAAAGTCCCGTATTCCGGCATGTCCCAAACTACTTTTGGCAGCATCCTGAAGGCCACCACAATTTGTAAATTTGCCTTTAAAGCCCTTAGTTCCTCAAGAAAATGGGTATTCTTTAGATTAGTGGGTTGTAATACTTTCAAGCCCTGCGCCACTGCATATTTCTTAACTGCCGATTCCCTGAGTGATCGCCCTCTTCCTGCAGGTCTGTCCGGTGCAGTGATCACGCCAACCACGGAATAATCGCTTTCAACAAGAGTCGATAAAGTGGCTACTGCAAAATCAGGGGTGCCCATAAATACAATTCTCAATGATCTCATTTTGTCAGGGTGTATTTGTTATTACTGGTAAGTTCGATCTTGCCCTCTTCCATAAGGTAGCGCAATTCATTTAAAATGATTTCTTTATCCTGCCCAAGGGAATTTATTAGGTTTTGAGGCGATAGGGCTTTGTCCTGAATCATTTTAAGGATGTCCCTGTCAAGTGCTTTGAGCTCTTTTCCTGTAACCGATGAAGCTCTGCGACATACATCACAGGCCCCACACTTTATATTCGTTTGCTCTCCGAAATAAGACAAAAGCTGGCCAGACCTGCACTGGGAACCATTTCTAACATAGTCCAGTACCGCCTGAACATTCATGATCTTGACCTTGTTGAGATCTTTAATTTTATTTGAAAAGGTATTGATGGTACGATCGTCTTCCCGGGGCACTAAAAAGGTAATCCGCATATCCTGTTGTTCATTATTGAATTCAAGCATGCCATCCATCTCCGCTTTTTTAAGCGAAGCGATCACCTGATCCTCCCTGACGCCTGCTTTTTTTGCCACCAAAACCGGACTTATCTTCGTTTCGAATTCGAAAACACCCCCGTAAGTCCTCAAAAGGGTCTGAAGGATGTTCATGTCCTTGGGATTGGCGTCGAGGTAATTAAAAATGGCAGCCTTGGATGCCGTAAATTGAACAGATGTCTTTTGAGAAAATTGCTGAGACAGGGAAATGACGGAATTCTGATCTAAAAGGCGAAGCCCATTGTAGGTCAGCGAGGAAATTAAGCCATAGGTATCGCAGAAATGATTGAAATTAAAGGGGAAATCACTGGTTTCTTCACTGCCATAGGCGATCTGGAAGTAATTATTCAGTTTGTTGTACAATAGCTTTACAAAGGAAACATCGGGAAGTACGGAAATAAATTGTTTTTTTAGTCGGCTTTCATCTTCCGGATTCACCAATAAAATGGCATAAGCTCTTTGCCCATCCCTTCCGGCTCTTCCGGCCTCCTGAAAATAGCTCTCTATGCTTTCCGGTAATTCATAATGGATCACTTTACGAACATCGGCCTTGTCAATACCCATCCCAAATGCACTGGTCGCTACCATTACGCTTATTTTGTCTTCCTTCCACGCTTTTAGGCTGTCTTCTTTCTCATTTCGTGTCATACCCCCGTGAAAAGCTCTGGCACTGATACCGTGATCTGCAAGGAAGTGGTAAAGCTCTTCCGTTTTACGCCGACTCCTTACATAAACTATTCCCGATTGTGAATCCTTTTTAAAGAGCCGGATAAGCTGCTGATTCTTGTTTTCCTGCTTAAGGACGCTGTACACCAGATTTTCCCTCTCAAATGAATCCCTGACAACCAATGGAGAAGGCATCTTTAGGTTTTCGGTGATATCCTTGGCCACTGTCGAGGTTGCAGTTGCTGTTAAGGCGATAAAAGGTACTTCCGGATGTAATTCACGGAGTACTGAACATTCGAGATAAGCAGGTCTGAAATCGATTCCCCATTGCGATATACAATGTGCCTCGTCTATGGCGAAAAGGCTTGGATTCATCTCGCTGATTCGTTCCCTGACAAGTTCCTGCCGTAATCGCTCCGGGGAAAGGTATAGGAATTGATATCCCCCATAAAGGCAATTATCTAATAAGGTGATGGTTTCTTCATAAGAAATTCCACCGGTTAATGCGACTGCTTTTATCCCTTTTGCCCTTAAACTGCCCACCTGATCTCTTATTAAGGCAACGAGCGGGGAGACTACAACACAGATTCCCTCGAGCATCATGCCGGGGATCTGATAACAAACCGATTTACCGCCTCCTGTAGGCAGTAAGGCCAGTACGTCCCTGCCTCCCAATACAGCGGAAATAATCTCTTCCTGAGATCCTCTGAAGGCCTTATGGCCCCAGTACCTGGATAATATTTCAGTAGGCGAATTTTTCACGAAGCAGGAATCAAATGATCAATAATAAATGTAGCCCTTTCCTCAATACTTCCTATAGGGACCTCAAGAGAATTGTAATTTAACTCCGTATACATTTTCTGCAGCTCCTCATGAATTTCAATGGCCTGTTCAAAAGTCTCCAGGCGTTCGTCATCTCTGGTATAAATGTCTTTCCAAGGGGGTAACATCACTAGTTGGTCATATTTGTGATTTCTGCAATATTGGATAAACTCATCGGGATAGGATTGATCAAAATAGTTCATATAGGCCAGGACATCGGGAAGGCCACGATCGTAAAAAGCCAGGTCACATTCCAGTGCATCTCCTGCCTTAAAATGTGAGAGTCGGGCTTCCAGAATATGCTTGTTAAAACGAAAAGGGTCATCTACAAAGGTCAGGGGATTAGAGTGTAGTCTTTCCAAATCTGCAAATTGCTTTGCCTCCGATGTAAAATCCCTTATTACTTCGTGGAAACAAAAGAAGCCTTTCTCCTCGAGCATCTGTATTATTGAGGTTTTACCGGTTCCCGGTCCGCCAGTAATTACAATCCGTTTTGGCATAATTTCCTAATCTTCTAGACAAAAGTAAACAATACATCCATGGTGGTAAAATAGCCGGATTCCCTTTATATTTGCAAAAAGGAATTGCATGAAGAACGAGAGCTCCGATGAATTTTACAAGCGGTTAAAGGAAGAACTTTTACGCACGAGTGCCTGGCCTTCAGATTATTTGTACAAGTTTATCGTCCCAACGGATCCTTCAAAAATCAAGACTATTCAACGCATCTTTGACAATACCGGGGCAGTGATCGAATCCAGAAAATCCAGCAAAGGTAAATACACTAGTCTCTCCGTCACCGTTAATCTCGCCAACCCGGATGCGGTGATCAGCTATTACAAGGAAGTAGCCCAGGTAGAGGGTGTTATCTCCTTATAGATAGGTAGTCTGCCATAATTTTAGTAATTTGCAGCCGAAATATTTTTACTTCCGAGCTTGTTCATCAACTTAAATACAGCACTTTGAATTCAGTAGAAACCCTAGAATACAATACAGAACGCCCATATCTCATTATTCCTGAATACGGCCGTCATTTCCAGAAAATGGTTGATTATGCCGTGTCTATAGAAGACCGTGAGGAGCGCAACCGGGTAGCCAAATCGATCATATCGGTGATGGGTAACCTTCAGCCACACCTCAGGGACGTACCCGATTTTCAGCACAAGTTATGGGACCAGCTTTTTATCATGTCCGATTTTAAACTCGATGTGGACTCTCCTTTTCCCATTACGAGCCAGGAGATGCTGCAAGCCAGACCAGAACCTCTTGAATATCCACAGAATCATCCCAAATACCGCTTCTACGGAAACAATATCAAAAGGATGATCGATGTTGCCATTCAGTGGGAAAAAGGCGATAAACGCGATGGCCTTGAGTACGCTATTGCTAACCACATGAAAAAGTGTTACCTCAATTGGAACAAGGACACAGTAGATGACAAAGCCATCTTTAAGCATTTGTACGAGTTAAGTGACGGAAAAATCGATCTGGCGTCTGACGGGGAAAATCTCACCGAAAGTGTACAATTCCTGAAACAGAGAGTAACCAAGAGCAATAGGCCCAGCGGGTCCAATAAAAAAGGACAACGCGGTAACCGAGGTAAAAAACGCTATTAATTTCCGCGTAATTCATGGGGACATTTAAAATAGAAGGCGGACACCAACTACACGGAAGCATCACGCCACAGGGAGCTAAAAATGAAGCGCTTCAGATCTTATGCGCTGTACTTCTCACACCCGAAGAAGTTAGCATTCAAAACATTCCGGACATTGTCGATGTAAATAAACTGATTGCACTACTCGAGGATCTCGGAGTTAAAATCAGGAAGAAGGGGAAAGGTTCTTACACCTTTATGGCCGATGATGTCAACCTGGATTACCTGCTTTCAGACCAATTTAAACAGGACGGAAGGGGCCTGAGAGGATCCATAATGCTTGTTGGACCGCTTCTTGCAAGATTTGGCAAGGGCTATATTCCCAAACCGGGCGGAGACAAAATAGGCCGTAGGCGACTAGACACTCACTTTGAAGGTTTTATTAAGCTTGGAGCCAGCTTCAGGTATAATAAAGAAGAACATTTCTACGGTGTTGAGGCCAAGAAACTCAAGGGCACCTATATGCTACTAGACGAGGCTTCGGTTACGGGTACTGCGAATATCCTTATGGCAGCAGTTTTGGCAGAAGGAACGACCACCATTTACAATGCTGCCTGTGAACCTTATTTGCAGCAGCTTTGTAAGATGCTGAACCGGATGGGGGCAAAGATCAATGGTATTGGCTCCAATTTGCTTACCATAGAAGGGGTTGAGTCCCTGAAGGGAACTAGTCATACCATGCTACCCGACATGATCGAAATTGGGAGCTGGATAGGCCTTGCAGCGATGACCAAGAGTGAACTCACCATCAAGAATGTCAGCTGGGAAAATTTGGGTCAGATCCCCACGGCATTTAGTAAATTGGGGATCACGATAGAAAGAAAAGGAGATGATATTTTTATTCCGGCGCATACCACCGGATACAAAATACACAACTACATTGATGGATCTATTTTAACGGTTGCTGATGCGCCCTGGCCTGGCTTAACGCCTGATTTGCTCAGTATAATCCTTGTTGTTGCCACTCAGGCCAAAGGGGAGGTGCTCATCCATCAGAAAATGTTTGAGAGCAGATTGTTTTTTGTCGATAAACTCATCGACATGGGTGCCAAGATTATTTTATGTGATCCGCACAGGGCCACGGTTATAGGGCACGACTTTAAATCGACGCTAAAGTCTACCGTCATGGTATCTCCCGACATTAGAGCAGGGGTGTCCCTTCTTATAGCTGCGCTATCAGCTAAAGGTACTTCTACCATTCACAATATTGAACAGATTGATAGGGGATATGAATCCATAGATACCCGTTTACGAGCCATTGGCGCTCATATCACAAGGATTTGATGGCTCATCCTGAAGACTTCCCGCTTGTTCTCACTACTGTAGGAAATCAAAAAAGATTTGAACTGCAACTCCCACAGGGTGTGGCCTATGTTGAATATATCCAGAATGTTCAGGGAATTATTTATCTCACTCATACCGAGGTCCCGAAGCAACTCGAAGGTAAAGGCGTGGGAAGTGCCCTTTTGAAGAAAGTTTTTGCTCATATAAGGTCGCTCGAGGTAAAACTTGCCCCACTATGCCCCTTTGTCGCCTCTTATCTCAACAGATATCCTGAAGAGGGCAAAGGTATGCTGGCTCCGGGCTTTTTTATTGGGAATTAATCATAGAAGGTAAAGTAGTTCCAAATAAATATCGCAGACCAAAGAATGGCTCTTAGCCAATTTAAATTTGCCAATTCCACTAAAGTATTTCGAGAGAATTCGCCGGCTGTAATGGACTTGTGTCTCGGAACGAAAATGGTGAATGTAAGAAGCCATACCAGAAGCACCAGGACAAAACAAGCAATACTGTAAATTGTTTTTTCACTTTGGAGAAGAGAACCGTATAGCATTAACTGGCCCAGCATCAGCGGAATAACGATGATAGATATCCTCGGAGTGTATTTCTTATGCCAGGAAATGAGGCCCTCTTCTGAATAAAAAAGGAAGCCCGGATACACGATCAGCTGTACCATCCAAATGAGGATCAACAAGCCAAAATCCAATAAAAGTCGAATTGTTTCCAAGGGGATTATTTTTCTACAAGGGTTCCGTCCGGATATTTCGCAAACCTCCCCTTTTCCCTGTCATGAACATTATCCGGATGTGGCCAGGGCCATCCTCCAAACTGGGTTAGCCGGTACTCCTGCATGGCCTGTTGAATTTCCTGATCAGTGTTCATTACAAAAGGACCGTATTTGGCGACCGGTTCATCAATAGGTTTACCCTGCAACATTAAAAAATGAGCTGTTTCCAAACCGTTATTGGTTACTTCCACCTCTTTGGCGTTTAAGCCGATGGCATTATCGGGCTTGATACGCGTACTATCAATTACACAGGAATCTCCTTCGTAGAAATACAAAGTGCGATTTACCGATTCCGGTATTTCAGGAAATGTAAAACTGGCACCGGGTTGCAGATGCAAGTTCCAGACGGCTACGTGGTTTTCATCAATTGCGGCCCATGAATCCGGAGCTGGGGAGGGGGCCTTATTCCCATTATATGTTCCTGCTATAATTCTCAGGGAAACACCGTCCTTCTTAATTTGTGGGATTTCTTCATTCCACAGCATCCTGAAATGCGGATCTACCATTTTAGCTGCCTTGGGAAGGTTTAACCAGATCTGAAAGAGCTCAAGAGGGTTTTCTTTATCTTTTTTAAGCAGAGGAAACATCTCGGAGTGCTGTACCCCCCTGCCTGCGGTCATCCATTGCACGTCGCCCTGGCCAAATCTGCCTGCAGCTCCGAGGGAATCAGAATGATCACAAAATCCTTTATTTACGATAGTTATCGTTTCAAAACCACGGTGTGGATGATAAGGAAAGCCGGGTACGGTATGACCGTGGTACATTCTCCAACCCTGGGCATTGGGTGAAAAATCATTACCCAGGTTTCGTCCTTCCAGAGATGCGGCCGGACCCATATTTTCGTTGCCTTTTGGATAGTGATCGAGGTGGTATACACAAAATAGAAATGGGTCTTCGGTTTCCCAGGGGAATCCCAGTGGTTTAATATTCCGTATAGAATTGGCCATAGAATTAAATTTGAGGATAAAAATAAGGATTACCCCGAGTGGACTGTCTTATAGATATGTTAACGGAATCTTTTTGCAGATGAAATTACCCTTTGGCATTATTGATCTCTACCCAGTTACCCTCAGGGTCTAGAAGATATATTTGGCGAACGCCATCGCCCCTTAGAGATACAGCTCCTTTTGTTCCCTCCCAGTCCCAGAAGGAAATATTTTTTTCCTTTAAGTAGTCAATAAATTCTTCCAGATTAGGGAGTGAAAGACACAAATGCTCACTTTTTGACCTGATTTTATCAACCTTATCCTTCCTAATGAGGTGTAATTGTGAGGTTCCGTCTATACTGAACCACCTAAAGCCAGCTGCCTTGGAAGGATGGCGGATGTCTTGTAATCTGAGTACATCAGAATAAAAATCACCGGTTTTTTGAAGGTCTTCCACGATCATTGAATAATGATCTATATGGAAAGAAAACGATTGGGAATGACCAGATAATGGCAAAGAGAAGAGGGCCAGAAGGATCATATATTTCATAGTACTGGTGTTTTTATTTCTTAGGCTCGTAAGATACAAATGCAAACTTTTCGCTGTCCGGGGCCCAGGAAGGTACATTCAGGGTGCCCTGCCCTCCTATAAAGGTGCACAGGCTTGTAATTTGTTTATTCTGAAGGTTATAGAGACGAAGAGCTACTAGTTTTAAAGGCGGATGTGCCTGGCCCTGATCTTCAAGGTATGTAAGGAATACGAGATATTTTCCATCTGGTGAAGGATGCGGGAACCAATTCGAATAGATGTCGTCTGTGAGCTGCACTTTATTCCTGCCATCTGCATTCATCCGCCAGAGCTCCATAGAACCCGAACGGTATGAATTGTAATAGATAAACCGGCCATCCGGACTGTACTCAGGGCCGTCATCAAGACCCGCTTCTTCCGTGAGTCGAACCTCTTGTCCGCCCTTGATACCAATGCGATAAATATCAAAGTCACCATTGCGATGCGCAGTATAGACTACAGATTTACCATCCGGCGCCCAACCATGCCAATAGGAAGGAGCTTTTTCTGTAATCCTGGTTGGGAGACCCCCTGCAATGGGCAGAGTATAAATTCGGGAGGTCCCGAATCCACTATTTTCCATTTGATCGTTATTGCTGATGGCAAGTAAGGTTCCGTCAGGAGAGATTCCATGATCATTATTGCATTGTCTGGCCTCACCTGTATCAATAAGTTCCTTGGTGTTTAGACCGGGAGTTATTTTAAAAAGCAAACCATCCTGATTGATAATCAAATATGTTCCATCCAGACTCCAGTTAGGAGCTTCAAAATGAGCATTTTCTTCCAGGATGAGGTTACGTTCACCGGTGTTGAGATCATACGTTTCAAGTCGTGATATCACAGCATTGGATTGTGTGTGTCCAGCGAAAGACAACAGTAAAATAAGAATGTAAAGCGGAAGACTTTTAACATAGTCCGTTCGAGGGGGGTTGAATCCGCTTTTATTTGGCACATCAGCTGTCTGTAAAATCGATGTCATTGTGACTACCATCGCAATAGGGTTTGTTATCCGAAGCACCGCAGCGACAAAATGCTGTAGCTCTCTTTTTAGTTTCTTTTGATCCATCTGCCATGGTAATTTCCAGTTCTCCGTGTACCATCAGTGGTCCACCGGGTGTTACTTCTACTTTCTGACTCATATTCTGATTTTTATTTTTTGTGTTTTCTTTTTCATTTGTTAACCGATAAGACAGTGCTCCTGATGGACATCCGTCAATTTGCGATTGCAAGGCATCTGAAGATGCATTTTCAGGTGTGATCCATGGCTTCTCATCAGGCTTGTAAACGGAAGGAAGTTTGTTCACGCAGACTTTGGCGTGAATACATAACGCGGGTTTCCAAATAACAGTAATTTCACCATTGCTGTATTCCTTGATAATCTGCTTTTCTCCCATCCGATTAATTCTTTTGCATCAACTCATCAATTTTTTTCTGAATCTCTTCAGCTTCTGCGTATTTCGCATCACCTGCACTGCGGTTGACCTTAGAAAGGTCAAAAGCCTCTTTCATCACAGCCTTGTACTGCGCCTGTAATTTTTCTACCGGGTCTTTCTTTTTAAACAATCCGAACATAGCTTCTTTTTTATTAATTATTTCCTATTGGTGGTGGTCCGTCAGGGATCATGGGTTCATAGACCTCATTGCCCTTGCGTTCTTTGTATTCTGATTTAATTTTTTCAACCATCTTTGGATTCTCAAATAGATCTGCCATGGTCATTCCCAAGGCTTTAGCCGCGTGTACCATGCCTTTGTGACCGATGCTCATGCCTCCGCAGGCCACTACAGCCCAGGAATGCCAGGGTGTATCCTTTGGCGCCACAGTGACACTGAGGTTGATGTTTGGCACATTCCAGCTTACATCGCCCACATCTGTGGAACCGCCTCCGGGATTTTCTTTGGTTTTCTCTAGTGGTGATATCTCACTGGCCATCCCCACCATCGGTTTTCCTGTTTCTTCCTGAATTCGTCTTCCAAAGGCCGTTTCTTCATCTGTATAGGAAATAGGGCCTAATAATTCCAGGTTTTTTTGCATCACTTCGCCACCGGCCCGATTCACCAATACTTCGTAGATCCCGGAAATAAGCGAAATTTTATAATCGACGTTGGCCAGTATAGCTGCTCCTTCAGCCATTGCCCTTACTCTTTCGTAAACGGGCATCATGCCAATCCTTTTCGTATCCCTTACCCGTACCCATAGTCGGGAATAATCGGGTACTACATTTACCACCTGACCGCCGTCCTGAATATGATAATGAATCCTCACTGTTGGTTTTATGTGTTCCCGGTAATAATTTATTCCAGTAGTATATAATTCAAGGGCATCAGAGGCGCTCCTGCCATTCCACGGATCGGCGGAGGCATGTGCAGCTTGCCCAAAGAATTCAACTTTGAAATCGATAAGGGCTAAAGTACTCTGTACATCGGCCTCAGTTTTTGCACCGGGATGCCAGCTCAGGTTCACATCAACATCATCCCATAATCCTTCCTTTACCATCCAGATCTTCCCGAAAAATTTTTCTTCAGCCGGGGTACCAAAAAATTTCACCGTACCCTTGAGTTCACCTTTTTCAATTAATTCTTTCACGGCAATGGCGGCTCCAAGGCTGGCGGTTCCAAAGAGGTTATGACCGCAGCCATGACCGGCAGCACCTTCTTCCAAAGGAGATTTTGTAGGTTGGGCTTTTTGCGAGATCCCCGGTAGTGCGTCAAATTCTCCCAGTACACTAATCACGGGTTTACCGGATCCATAGGTGGCGACAAAGGCTGTGGGCATTTCCGCGACCCCTCTTTCTACGGTAAAACCGTTGGCTTCGGCGTAATCTGCAAGTATTTTGGAAGAATCGTCCTCCTCAAATGCCGTTTCTGCCTGGGCCCATATAGAATCACTAATTTGGATGAGTCTGGTCTTGTGTTGTTCAATACTCTCAACTATCGCTTTTTTACTGCCATTGATCTTTTGAGCGTGTAAAGGAAGGATTAAGGCGAAGATAAAGAGGTAAAAAATGTTTTTCATAATCTGAGGGTTTTTGGTGGTGCACTAATTTATGCTGAATAAATCTATAGAGCTTAATTGCTCTACTGCGGTCAGATGTGCTTAAATATAGTAAAAAGCAAATAACCAACGACTGTGGGTCTTCTTCAATTTATGGCCTAAGAGAGGGCCGACTTATAAGTGTCCAGACACCGTTCTCTGGCTTCTTTGTGATCGACCATTTTTGGGACGTAATCGTCTGTGTCCACTTCCGGGACCCATTCTTTGATGTATTTACGGTCTTTATCAAACTTGTCGATTTGAGTCATGGGATTAAAGATGCGGAAATAGGGTGCGGCGTCAACTCCACTTCCTGCTGCCCATTGCCAATTCCCTACATTGCTGCTGAGCTCGTAATCCAAAAGTTTTTCTGCAAAATAAGCTTCTCCCCACCGCCAATCGATCAGGAGGTGTTTGCAGAGGAAACTCGCGACCAGCATTCTCACTCTGTTGTGCATGTACCCTGTGGCATTTAACTGCCGCATTCCGGCATCTACAAGGGCGTAACCCGTTTTACCGTTCTTCCATTTCTCAAATTCATCTTCGTTGTTTCGCCAGGGGATGCGATCGTATTTCTTTCTAAATGCCTCATTGGTCGTTCTGGGAAAATGCCAGAGGATCTGCATAAAAAATTCCCTCCAGATAAGCTCATTAAGAAAGGTTTCATTTTTTTCCGCCTTTGCCTTTCTTACCATTTCCCGAACTGAGACTGTACCGAACCTCAGGTGTGGCCCAAGGTGAGATGTAGCGTCCTTGGCCGGGAAATTTCTGGTTTTCTCGTAGTCTTCAATTAGTGAAGGAGATACATCATAATCAGGAACTTTTATATCTGATTCCTTAAATCCCATATCCTGAAGTGAGAGAAAAGGCAATTCTTTATTCTGGTAAAAGTTTTTTCCCTGAAGATCATCTTTTCCATCCTGAAGAGGTTTTACTTCCTTAAAATGTTCCTTCCATGTCTTCATGAAAGGCGTATACACTACATAGGGGTCACCATCGTCTTTGACTACTTCATCTTTTTCAAAAATCACCTGATCCTTAAACGTATGAAAATCAATATCGACAGACTTTAGGTAGTCATTAATTTTTCCATCGCGTTCTGTAGCGTACGGTTCGTAATCCCGATTGCAATAGACTCCTTTTAAATCAAAATCTTTATTTAGTTTTTTAAAGACATCCAGTGGCTCATCGTGATAAAATGCAATGGAAGACCCAAAGTTGTTTTGCAAGCGATCTCTGAGGCTATTCAATCTGTCGTGGATAAAATTTAAGCGAGCGTCATCTTCAGGCAATTCCCCAAGTATCTGAGGATCAAAGATAAAAACTGGGAGCACAGGGAAGTCGCCCTTCAGGGCATGAATTAAACCCGTATTATCTTCCAATCTTAGATCTCTTCTAAACCAAAATACCGCTACTTCTGCCATTTATGAAATATTAAGGGACGACATTCCACCGTCTACGCCCAAAATTTGCCCTGTCATCCAGCTGCTGTCCTCTTTTAGCAAGAATGCGGCCATACGAGCGATATCTTCGGCTGTACCCACTCGTTTAAGCGGATGTCTGTCGGCCATCATTTCTTTTTTTCTGTCGTTACTGAGTAACCTTGACGCTAAAGGAGTATCAACCAAAGAAGGAGCGATGACGTTCACTCTTACTTTGGGCGTATTTTCAGCAGCCAAAGCTTTTGCAAACCCCTCTATTGCACCTTTTGCAGCAGCTACACTTGTGTGGAACGGCATGCCCATCCCTACAGCTACTGTACTGAAGAAAACCATAGATGATCCCTCCGACATTTTAGGCATAATTTGTTTTACGACTTTGACTAGACTGAAGAAATTGATCTCCATATCTTCTCTGAAAGTATCCAGCCCCATCATTTTCAGGGGTTTTAGATTAATACTTCCGGGACAATATACAAAACCGCCGAGCGATTCCGGTAAAGCCGAAAGGTCGAGTTCGTCCTTAGTTACATCAAAGGAGATATGTGTTACGTTCAGTGATGACAATTCATCAGCAGTTCTTGAAGCGACAAATACCGTATGGGTATCCTGTAATAGTTTTACCAGTTCAAGGCCTATGCCCTGAGATCCTCCGATAAGGAGTATGTTTTTATTTTTCATATTATATCTGTTCTATTTTAAATGTTCTTTTGGAATCGGGTAAACTTCCGAATCTGGAAGAGAGTTGTTCTTCGCGATATGAAAAGATGGAAATCAGTTGTTTTTTTACCAGCAGGGGATGAGCCATCTTTCCGAGGATACCCAGTGGGAGCTTGTAATCAATGATATCCTCCATTTCGACTCCTCCGGGTACTTCATTGATAAAGTGTTTGTGATGCCACAGCGCATAGGGGCCAAATCGTTGTTCATCGACGAAATAAGAACCTTTATTTACGTGAGTGATTTCTGTTACCCACCGGGTGGAAAAACCCGGAAAGGGACTTACTTTATATTGGATGATCTGACCGGCAAACATGGGTCTGTCAGCTCCGGACAATATATTAAAACCCATTTCAGGAGGGGTAATGACACTCAGGTTGGCTGGATTGGAAAGAAAGTCCCAGGCTAGTTGTCTTGAGATGGGAAACGACTGTTTAGCCGATAATCTATACATACCTTTTTAACATTTCATCAAAAATATGATCATTATTGTTTAATAAAAAATAATAATTGTTAAACAAATAGTAAAGTTAAGTCCAATTAATTCAATTTATTAAGTATTTTTCAGCATGAGAAACAACCGTCTTTTAAGGTAAGTTTACAGACCTTTATATCCTATTTATCCGTAAATTTGAAAGAACCAAAA
Source organism: Muriicola soli (assembly GCF_004139715.1). Classification (GTDB taxonomy): domain Bacteria; phylum Bacteroidota; class Bacteroidia; order Flavobacteriales; family Flavobacteriaceae; genus Muriicola; species Muriicola soli. Next base: position 1,116,667 of record NZ_CP035544.1, read on the forward strand.
CCTTTTAAAAAATGAAAAGATTAATCTATGTATTCTTGGCCATATTGGTGAGCATACCTGCGATGGCACAAATTCAATCACCCCAGCCCAGTCCGGCTGCAAAAATCATGCAACGGGTAGGACTAACCGACGTAACAGTGGAATATTCACGACCTTCCATGCGGGGAAGAACCATATTTGGTGATTTAGTTCCTTTTGATAAATTATGGAGAACAGGAGCCAATGCAAGAACTACCATAACTTTCGATACCGATATAATAGTAGGGGACGGATCACTTAAGGCCGGATCTTATGCCATCTTTACGAAACCCAGTGCAACTTCTTGGGACGTATACTTTTACACCGAAACAGGAGGCGGCGGAACGCCTCAGGAGTGGGACGAAAGCAAGATTGCTGCCCAGATCAAAGTGAATACTTTACCTATTGAAATGCCAATAGAAACATTTACAATTTCCTTTGACGATTTACACAGCAGCGGCGCAACCCTTGGGATGATGTGGGAGAACACTTACATTGGAATACCTTTCACGGTGCCTTCCAAAGAGATGACCATGAAAAGTATTGAATCTGTAATGGCGGGTCCTTCAGGTAATGATTATTTTGCCGCCGCTACTTTCTACTACGATCAGGGAATGGACCTGAACAAAGCAAAAGAATGGATAGATAAAGCCGTGGCTATGAATAGTAATGCGTTCTGGATCATGAGGACTCAATCGCTTATTTATGCAAAAATGGGAGACAAGAAAGGAGCTATAGAGGCTGCTAAAAATTCCCTGGCTGCTGCCAAGGCTGCAAAAAATGCCGACTATGTAAAGCTTAACGAAGATTCCTTAAAAGAATGGGGAGCCATGTAGGCGACTTGGAAAAATTCTGATAAAAACCCTTGCGATGCAGGGGTTTTTAAGTTTCTAAAGGCGGGTTTCTCAATACCCGATCAAATCCTTCGAGAGCCATAGCCAGGAGGATCACCAGTGTACATCCGAAGGCATTGAGCCAAAGGTAAGACATCCAATCTCCCAGGAAGCCCACAATAACAACGATCTGAGTGATGATCGCTGCAACAAAAACGGCATTTCCTTTTACAAATTTAAAGAAGAAGGCAAGGAGGAAGATCCCGAGAACGTTTCCGTAAAAAACAGAACCTATAATATTTACCAACTGAATGAGGTTGTCAAACAAGTCGGCCACTCCGGCAATACAAATTGCAATAATACCCCACATCAGGGTGAAGCCTTTGGATACCCTTACGTAGTGTTTCTGAGTAAACTCTTGCTTCTTGTTGCGTTTATAGAGATCGAGGGCTGTAATCGTCCCCAGGGCATTTAATTCTGAAGCGGTAGAAGACATGGCTGCCGACAGGATCACAGCCAGTAATAGTCCTATCAGGCCTTTAGGAAGGTTATTGAGTATAAAGTGAATAAAGACGTAGTCCTTATCATTTGTCTGAACCAGATTATCAGCCTGTTCAATGAGTAACTTCGCTCTCTCCCTGTTTACTCTCTCTTTTTGATTGACGTTAAGAATATGTTGTTTGGCCTCTACCGTAGCGGCGTATTCCTTTAATTTCAAAGCGGCATAGAACTCATCCTGGGCCATCAATTTCTCTGTTTCTATTTCTTTGTGTCTCTCTTCCAGTTCTTTGTAATCTTCTGCAAAATCAGAATTTTCCACCGCGATACGGGCCGCTGGATTAAAATTGACCGGGGAAGGATTATACTGATAGAAAACAAAGACCATAACCCCCACAAGCAGGATAAAAAACTGCATGGGAATCTTAAAGATGCCGTTGAAAATTAAGCCGAGCTGACTCTCCCGTACCGACCTCCCTGAGAGGTATCGCTGTACTTGACTCTGGTCTGTGCCAAAATAGGCAAGGGCGAGGAAGAAGCCCCCGGTTATACCACTCCAGAAGGTATACCGGCTTGAAGTATTCAGATCAAAATCGAGGATATTTAACTTTTCACTGGCCCCTGCAATTTTTAAAGCATTGCTGAATGTCAATTCGGGGGGCAGTGCTCCCAGGATAAAAAAGAAAGCGATGAACATCCCGGTCATGATGATGATCATTTGTTGTTTCTGTGTAACACTTACTGCCTTGGTTCCACCCGATACGGTATAAATGATAACCAGGATACCAATGATGATATTTAAGGTAAGAAGATCCCACCCCAGTACGGCAGAAAGAATAATTGAAGGGGCGTAAATGGTAATACCTGCAGCCAGGCCTCGTTGTACGAGGAATAAGATGGCGGCCAGGGATCGCGTTTTGAGATCGAATCGCTTTTCGAGGAATTCGTATGCTGTGTAGACCTTGAGTTTATGGTAAATGGGAACGAAGACAAGACAGATGACGATCATAGCCAGTGGAAGGCCGAAATAGAATTGCACAAATCCCATTCCGTCGTGGAAGGCTTGGCCGGGTGTTGACAGGAAGGTAATTGCGCTGGCCTGGGTGGCCATTACGGATAAACCAATGGTCCACCATCTGGCCTGATTACCTCCAAGGACATAGTCGCTGACGTTTTTACTACCCTTGGTTTTCCAAACGCCATAGATCACTATAAACAATAAAGTCCCGGAGAGTACAAACCAGTCTAAATTTCCCATAGATCAGGCGTTAGATATCATAATGAAATAAAAAATAAGGATGTAAAGAGCATTCAGGATGATCACCAGGGAATACTCTCTTTTCCATTTTTTTACTTCGTCCATTATTTACCTTTTACAGGAATTTCATTTTGCACTTCAGCTTTGTTTTGGGACAGCATATTGGCGAAGAGTTTAAAGGCTCCGGGGACTCCTGCCGGTAACTCTCTGAAAAAACTGAGGCCGGTATAAATGTACGTTCCTTTTCCATAGGAGGCAATCAAAAGACTTCCTTCTTTTTCAGATTCACCCGGATCGGCCATGGATAATACCGGGGAAAAGGCCTTGTCCCACTGATCAGGGAAATAGAGGCCACGCTCTTGAATCCAGCCATCAAAGTCTTTATCTGTGATTTGGTTGGGGAAGCTCATTAACGGATGCCGCGGCATAAGTATTTTCACCGGGGCATCCTCATCTGTAACCCTGTCTCTCGAAACATTGAGCGGGTAGGGGGCCAGATTGTCAAATTTAAGGCCACTCCGTCCCGAGGTATTGTATTGAATGATCAGATTTCCTCCCTCTTTAACGTAGTCGAGCAAGGCATTTTGCTTAAATTTCATCTCGTCTACAACATTATACGCTCTGATCCCGACAACCACAGCATCATATTTAGCAAGAGATCCTTTCTGAATATCCTCGGGAGAAATAGTGTAGACCGTATATCCGATTTGTTCCAGGCTTTGGGGAATATCATCACCTGCGCCCATAATGTAACCTATATTTTGCCCGGATTTTTTAATATTTAACCGAACTACCTTTGTTTCAGCAGGCAGCAAAACAGCCTGAGAAGGGATGTGGTCGTAAGCTATGGTTATCAATTCCTTGTTTAAGACTTTATTACCAATGGTAAGTACCGGTGTAATTATGCCTTCACTTTCATCATCGGGCGGAGTGATCACAAATCGATAGATCTTTTCTTCGCCATCCTTGGAAAGTTCAACCGGTATTTGTGCTTTGTCTACATTCCACCCGACAGGAACAGTAAGACTCAGACTTCCCCTGACATTATCCATTAAGGCCTTCACAGAGACTGCAATCTCCTTTGGGTCGGCGTCAGAGAAGATAAAAACCTTGTCTGTGATGGATGCCGATGCGGCGGGTAAGACATTAAAAGGATTATAAAGTTCTCCTTTATCGGGACGGGAGAAACGATAGATCAATGGTTTTTCGATGGATATGGCTACGCCTTCAATTTCCAAATTAAACTTCGCTTTAAAGGCAGTTGGTGTTTCCGGCTTACCTATTAAATTTAAATCATCGACTTTATACATCCCAAGGCTGCCTTTTTCCCTGAGCCAATAGGGGCCTGAATAGTTTGTTTCTGCAGGAATCTGGAACAGGAAGTCATAATTCTTCTTTTGGTTATTCACCAATTTTTCTTCGGGTTGAAGGCGGGTTCGACCAGCAATAGAAATTGATTTAAGCACTATTGAAGCTTTACTTCGATTTATGGCTTCAATAGTCACGTTTTCAGTATTTCCAGGATTTGAATAAGAGGATTCAGCTGAAGCTTCCAGGTAGAGTCCCGAGACGCTGGCTATGATCTCCTCTAGCTCTTCTAACTTTATCCGTTTCCAGTGTCCATCCTGCGTTTTCGACAACAAGGTATAAGCCGTGAGTAGATCGTTAAGATGAGTGGAAGGGTCTTTAAAATTAAAACTGTTTTCCACCTTGTATAGGAGATCTCCTATAGCTTTTCCTCCCTCGATTCGAGACCAGGAGGTGTCAATTCCTTCAAAAAGATTGGAGGGATCTTTTTCGGGCATTTCTCCTTTGAGTAGTTCAATGTATTCTCTTTCTGCTCCCCTTGAAGTTAAGCGGCCAAAACCCTGGCACAAATGCTGGCTGCTTGCCAAAGAGGCAATTTCATTGTTTGATATTCCTAACATGGGGAAGTATACTCCTGTATTCAGTTCTAGGAGTCTCGACTTATCGGCTTTAGCAAAATTTTCCTGACTTCCATAAAACCACCATGAGGTATTAAAAAAAAGTCGTTTAGGACTCCAGGGGTCCAATTCGCCGAGTTGGTCAGAATAAGCCTCTTTATCTCCTGCAAGATCGAATGCTTCAACGCTGAGTATGGCTGAAGAAGTATGGTGGCCATGAGTGGATCCCGGCGTGCGGTGGTCAAAACGATTGATGATCACATCAGGTTTAAATTGACGTATAAGTCGAACCACATCCCCCAACACCACGTCCTTATCCCATAACCTCAAAGTTTCATCAGGATGTTTCGAATATCCAAAATCATTAGCACGGGTAAAATATTGTATCCCGCCATCCACCCTTCTGGCTGCCAGCAGTTCCTGAGTACGCAATACTCCTAAAAGCTCTCTTAATTCCGGCCCAATAAGATTCTGCCCCCCATCGCCCCGGGTAATGGAGAGATATGCAGTTCGGGAATGTACTTCATTTGAGAGATAAGAAATAAGTCGGGTATTCTCATCATCCGGATGAGCCGCGATATACATTGCGGAGCCCAGGAAATTGAGTTTTTGTAAACTGTGGAAAATGTCTGTCGACGAAGGTCTGTCCGGCGCCTGGCCGAAAGTAAAACCCATAACCATCAGAAAACAGAGAAGTAATCTCAGTCGGTAGCGCATGATTGGTTGAATTGCTTGATGCCCAAAGATAGAAAGATATACAGGGTCTGAGAGGTTTTTAAAAATTCTTTAACAGCCTAGATGGCGTCACTACCATCATTATCGAGGTCCTCATCGGAAATTACGCACACCGCTTTCTGAAGCATCAGGTTGTTGGGGTAGGTGATCAATTCTCCGTTTTCCCTTCGCAGGTGAATATGGTAGGCCTTGATATCTTCGATGAGATACGTCCCTGAAGTCTCAAGGTCCTTATCCATGATCTGGATCCGGTCTCCTATTTTAAAAGGAAACGAAAAGAAGAGAATAATGCCGGCGGTTACATTACTTAAAATGGACCACTGGGCAAATAGGGCCACCCCGATAACCGCAAATACAGAGGAGAAAATAAGGCCGAGTTCCCTGATGTTAACACCCCAGATCAGGATGAGGGCCACAACGGCGAAAACCCAAAAGGCAAAGGAAATATACTTGCTTACCAGGCGTGTCCTGGCCTCGTTGAGGTCACTGATACTGCCAACTTTCCTAACGGCCTTATACGTTATAAAACGCAGGATCAAAACCATCATAAGGGTAACAATTGATCCTAACAATTCCCTTGTGTGGTCAAAAATAAAATCTTCCATTTAACTTATATTCCCAATGAATCGCGTAAAGATACATCCTCATTTCCATTTCTTCGCCAATAAGGAGTTTTTAAAGATTCTATTTTTGTCGCTTTTGTGGTAAGTATTTTTGGAGATGGGCCAAAACCACTGGGATAGGTATCAGTCCAGGCTTGAATCTCATGTGGAAATGAAGAATTAAAAGTAATTTTTAATTCACGTTGCAGCTCAGGATAGGTTAGCGTGTAAACAGACCTTTCGTCATTTTTTTCAATTTTAGCTACTGCTTTGTAAGCCTGAATGGGTTGGTGTACCAGTCGCAGGTATTCCAGGGAAGGGATCATATTGATTTCACCCTTGGGAAGGGCTTCCGGATTGATCCGCAATCTGGACCATATTTCGTTTTCCAAATTGTTTTTTTGGAGTTTTAGCTTTTGATCTCCTTCTGCTTCAAAATAGGAGAACGACTGTATTTCAAATTCCTCTCTGTTGTTCAATTGCGCATAAACCTGACCGCACCATTCTTGAATGGAGGAAGTCACCTTTATGGCATGCTGGTTATCGGCAACGGGATAAAAAGTACTGCTCATTATGGAGTACGGATATATCCCGGTCAGGAAGTTTTTTGTCGCATTTAGTTTTAATACCGAAACGTTTGAGGGCGAGCTTTGATCGGCCTTCACCTGTTTTTCCGGAACGAAGGGCTCAGTTACAAAGATCAGGACGGCTTCCCCATCTCTTATTTCACCGTATCTCGCCTGCTCTAGTCGGTACGAAGTGATCTCTGCTTCGCCGGCAAACCAGTATTTTTTAAAATCTTCAGACAGGGGCCTGGCTTCCTCCTTCCCAAATTCGGAATTTGAAGCTGTTTCCGACGTAACAGAAGCTATTTCTTCTTGTTTTTCCTTGCAAGACCCCATCGAAAGAAGTACTGTGAAAATGAAAATAAAAGAGCGAAAATTCGTTTGAAATACCATGCTTAAAATTTTCGCAAAGGTACCCAAACAAGGTCAGGAGGCCATGTCCATTAACGTTTTGTAAACTAAATGTGTAGGTAGCCCAACCACATTAGAGTAGGATCCTCGGATTTCTTCAATGGCAATATTCCCAAGCCATTCCTGAATTCCATAAGCGCCGGCCTTGTCAAAAGGCTCAAAAGCAGTCGTGTAGAATTCAATTTCTTCCGCTTCTAATTGTTTAAAGAGCACTTCAGTAGTGCAATTCATGATTTTTTGTTCCTCGGATGTAGAAAAGCAAACACTTGTAATCACTTCGTGCCAGTCATAAGATAGTTTCATTAGCATATCCAGAGCTTCCCCTTTATTGGACGGCTTAGCAAGGGATACGCCCTTGTGCCATACCACGGTATCTGCTGTGATCAGTATATCACTCTTCTCTAACTTTTGGGTCAGGTTAACCGTTTTTAATTGTGCGAGATAATCAGATATTTCTGCGGCTTTCAGGTGTTCCGGATAAGTCTCTTCCACATTGTTCTTTACAAGTTCGAAAGAAACCCCCAACGCTCTCAAAAGTTCCTGCCGACGAGGAGATCCCGAAGCCAGAAATATCCTGAAATCTTTTAGTCTATCGCTTAGCGGATTCTCAATCATTGGCTGCACTAAAATTTTGATACCAATCGCCCCTTACTTTCAATACCTGTTCAATAACATCACGAACACAGCCTTCTCCTCCATTTCTATGTGAGATATATTTAGAAATGGCTTTGACCTCAGGGGCTGCGTTCTGTGGGGCACAAGGCAATATCACTTCTTGCATGGCAGGGATGTCTGGAATATCGTCTCCCATATACAAAACGTGTGCTGCCGGGATTTCCTTTTTCTTTAAAAAATCGTTCAGGACCTCCACCTTATTGTGGGCACCCAGATGAACCTCCTGTACTCCCAGGCCCTTTAAACGTTTCCTAACCCCTTCGTTTGTGCCGCCTGTAATAATGCAGATATTGTATTTTTTTTGAATCGCAGTTTTTACGGCATAACCGTCCATAATGTTCATTGCTCTCAATAAATCCCCTTCCGAGGTCACCAGCACCTTGCCATCTGTAAACACTCCATCTACATCAAAAACAAAAGTTGAGATCTGACTCAGATAGGCCTTATAACTTTTTTCCATAGGTTTCTTGTATTGATTCGCTTAGGGTTGTATAGACTTCTTTTAGCTTTTTGTTATTGAGCATATTCAGATGCTCTTCAAGGATATTAACGTCTCCCCTCCGCGCAGGGCCGGTTTGGACTTCGTATGGCGAAAAATTCATGATCTTATTACAGCTTTCGCGGATCAGGGGTCGTAAAAGGTCGAATGGTACCTCATGATCCTTGCAAATTTCCGAAGCGAGGAAATACATATGATTACTGAAATTATTTGCGAATACGGCAGCGAGGTGCAGTTGTTTCCGCTGTTCAGAATCGATTCTTTCAACACGGTCTGAAATACAGCGGGCCAATTGATGTAAGACCTCGTAATCCTCCTGCTGAATTGCTTCCACACAGATGGGTATCTCCCTCCTTTTTTCCGGGACAATGCCACTCAGCGTTTGCAAAGGATAAAGAACACCTCTTCGCAGGTGTTTTGGAAGTACTTCTATACTTATGCTTCCTGCTGTATGTACGAGTATTCCCTTTTTAATATTCAAGCGATGCGATACCTCTTCTATTGCATTGTCATTGACTGCGATAATGCAAACATCAGCCTCTTTTAGGTTTTCAAAGTTGTTGCTAACAGGAGTAGATGCGCTAAAATGTTCCAGTGCTTTTTCATTTCTACCCACCACTTGAACCATTTCCACCGAAGGATCTGAGATAAACACATCAAACAGAAATTTGCTGATATTCCCTGTGCCTATGAGGATGACTTTAAGCATGCCCAAAAGTACAATTTTTGACAAGGATTAACTTAGTAAAGAATTAACAATAATGTTTAACTTTTTATGGCAACTTCAACCCCTTAAAAAGGCAGAAAGGCCGTATTTTTGCACCTCATAATGGGCAAATAGTTCTTATTGATGATGGAGACCTTAAAAAAGATCCTTTTTTCTACCCGCCTTATGGCGGTTCTATTTTTGGTTTTTGCAGCCGCAATGGCGATCGGCACTTTTGTCGAGAGTATGTATAGCACGGAAACCGCCAAGATCTGGATTTACAATGCCACGTGGTTTGAGGTGATCATGATATTTTTCGTGATTAATTTCATGGGAAATATGTTTAGATACCGACTTCTTCAATGGAAGAAATGGCCGGTCCTTACCTTGCACCTTTCCTGGATTCTTATCATTATTGGGGCAGGGGTTACCCGTTATATAGGATACGAAGGGATGATGCCGATCCGGGAGGGAAATACAGAAAATGTCTTTTATTCTGATAAAACCTACCTCACCGTGCTGGTCGACGGCGAGATGGATGGCGAGCTGAGGCGGAAACCGCTTCAAGATAACCTCATCGTAACACCAGAGGCTATTCAGGCTAGTTTGCCCTGGAGGGATGATTTTGACGGGCAGGAGTTTGAGATAAAATACGCGGGATTTATACAGGGCGCCAAAAAGGGCCTGATCCCTGATGAAAATGGATCAAATTTTTTAAAGATCGTCGAAGCCGGTGATGGAAATCGCCACGAGCACTACCTCGCTGAAGGAGAAATTGCTAATATCCACAACGTACTGTTCTCGCTTAATAAGGCGACCGATGGTGCGATCAATATTTTTACAGACGGAGAAGAGTATCAGATAAAGTCACCCTTTGTGGGGAGTTTTATGCGGATGGCTGATCAATTTCAGGGCAACCTCTCCGTCGATAGCCTTCAGACTTTGCAGCTGAGGTCCTTGTATTCCATAGGGACGATGCAATTTGTGATACCAGAGCCTTTGATCAAGGGTACTTACGGGATTGTACCCATTCCCGAAGAAGAAGAGAATCAGAACGCCCAGGATGCCTTAATCCTTGATATAACGACCAATGGTGAGACCGTTAGAAAAGAAGTGTTAGGAGGGAAGGGCAGTAGTAATTACATGGATAAATTTACTCTCGGCGGCCTCGATTTTACCCTTGGATATGGGTCAAAGGTTTATGAATTGCCTTTTAGCATAAAGCTCAACGATTTTATCGCTGAAAAATATCCCGGCACCGAAAAGGCCTATGCTTCCTTCATGAGCAAGATTACCGTGGAGGATGAACGCCCGTTCGACTATGATATTTACATGAATCACGTACTGGATCATGAAGGGTATCGATTTTTCCAGGCGAGCTTTGATCCGGATGAGAAAGGAACCGTCCTCTCTGTAAATCATGACATGCTGGGTACCTGGATCACTTATACAGGCTATTTTCTGCTTTATCTCGGACTTCTGGGAATTATGTTCTTTGGGAAAACCAGGTTTAAAGACCTCGCTAACTCCTTGGAGAAACTGAGGAAGAAAAAAGCAGCCATCGCTACGATAGTGCTCTTAGCGCTCTGTACACCTCTTTTTGCTCAGGAAGCGCCTCAAGCTGATGATCATATACGCAATAATGGTCCCTCAAAAGCACAGCTCGATTCCCTCCTCACCAGTACTGTAATATCCGAAGAGCATGCGGCAAAGTTTGGGAAACTCATTATTCAGGATGAGGGAGGCAGGATGAAGCCGATAAATACTTTTGCTTCGGAATTACTCCGAAAACTCAGCCTAAAGGATACTTATAAGGAGATGAATGCTGACCAGGTTTTTCTTTCCATGATGCTGAATCCGGCACTTTGGTATAATACTGATTTTATCGCCCTGGATAAGAAAGCCCAAAATGACAGTATTCGCAAGATTATTGGGGTGCCTCAGGGACAAAAATTTATAAAAGCCACCGATTTTTTCGATGCACAGGGCCGGAATAAATTAGCTCCTTATCTACAGGAGGCATTTGCCACGCAGACGCCCAATAAGTTCCAGCAGGATTTTAAGGACGCCTATTTCAGGTTGAGTTTGTTGGATAGGGCCCTGAGTGGTGAGATCCTGAAAATTTTTCCACTCCTCAACGACGAAAATAACAAATGGATCTCTGCAATGGAATATCGCAGTGGAAAATATCAGATCGGAGATTCGCTCTATGCTAATTTTATTCAGAATGCCGTTCCGTACTATCTGATTTCCCTGAGGGAAGCCAAACAAAGCGGGGACTATTCAGAAACGGATAAAATTCTCGCCGCTTTTCAACAAAATCAAAAGAACCACGGCTCGGAGGTGCTGCCTTCGCAAAACCGGGTAGAAGCTGAGGTGATCTACAACAAACTCGACATCTTTAACAGGCTTTATAAATACTACGCGCTCGTTGGTATCCTTATGTTTTTCGTTCTGGTATTACGAATCTTTAAGGACCGCGAAATTTGGAAGGTTGCCACCTATTTCTTCAAAGGAGTTATCATTCTCTTCTTTATCTGGCATACGGCCGGACTGATAATGAGGTGGTATATTTCGGGTCACGCACCCTGGAGTGATGCTTATGAAAGTATTTTATACGTTTCCTGGGCTACTCTAGCCATGGGGCTGTCCCTGGGAAGAAAGAGCGATATGACCATAGCAGCCTCAACTTTTGTCACTTCCATGTTACTCTGGATCGCACACCAGAGTTGGGTAGACCCGGCTATTGCCAACCTGGTACCCGTTCTCGACAGTTACTGGTTGATGATCCACGTTGCTGTAATTGTAGGTAGTTACGGGCCTCTAACGGTAGGGATGATCCTTGGAGTGGTCTCTCTGTTACTTATCATCCTCACGAATAAGAAAAATAAGTCCCGAATGGACCTCACTCTGAAAGAACTTACCATCATCAATGAACTCACCTTAACAGTGGGCCTGATCATGCTTACCATTGGTAATTTTCTCGGTGGGCAATGGGCAAACGAGAGTTGGGGCCGGTATTGGGGCTGGGACCCTAAGGAAACCTGGGCCCTAATCTCCATTCTGGTCTATGCCTTCGTCATCCATACCCGGTTGGTACCTGGCTTAAGGGGAAAATGGTTGTTTAACTTCTTGAGTATCCTCGCTTTTGCCAGTATTATGATGACGTATTTTGGCGTAAATTTCTACTTGGTAGGATTACATAGTTATGCCAGCGGGGCACAGGTGATCACCCCTTCCTTTATTTGGTACACGGTGGTAGGGGTCATGGCCTTAGGAGCGCTGAGCTACTGGAGGTACAAGGTTCATTACGCAAAGTAGCAGATTTAGTTATCCGATTTCTTCATAGATGATTAGTGGAAATACTGATAGTACGGTAAAACCGGACTAAGCACAAGATTTGATACAGGAATTCAAATAGCAGATAATCAGTACTTTACATATTTTATCTCTCCTTTTTTATTTGATAATTCTCAATAGTTAAAAAAAATTCTGCATCTTTATCTCATTATGAAGTAATAGAAATTATGTTCCGCAAAGTTGCTTTTCCGGATGAGGCAAAGATCTGATCGATCTTTTCCTCTCCAATTAAAGGCACTTTGTTCTTCACCAAACATAAATTTCTAAGCTATGTCATCTTCTCATAAAATCACATTTAAAAAACTATACAGTTCATTCCTGATCGCGGTAAGCGGGAAAGAAAGTGAATTTACTTCGGGTAGCCTTCGAAAGGCCATCTTTATGCTGTCTATTCCTATGATCCTGGAAATGATGATGGAATCAATCTTTGCCATTGTCGATATTGCCTATGTCTCTCAAGTTAGCGTCAATGCAGTTGCCACCATTGGCCTCACCGAATCCGTCGTGACCCTGGTGTATGCCCTGGCTATTGGGTTAAGCATGGCCGCAACGGCAGTAGTTGCGAGGCGGATAGGGGAGAAGGACAGGGAAGGAGCAGTCAGGGCAGCAGTCCAGGCCATATTTTTAGGTATTTTCATCGCCCTTGTCATAGGGGTGTTTGGGCTGATATATTCCAAGGAAATACTGGCCCTGATGGGGGTTCACCCGACCTTATTGCTGAAGGACATGGCTACACAAAATATCTCCTGGGAGGCAATATCACCATTGTACTGCTCTTCCTGATCAATGCCATCTTCAGGGGTGCAGGGGATGCTTCAATCGCCATGTGGACCCTCATCCTCTCTAATGGCCTGAATATCATACTGGATCCGATCTTTATATTTGGCCTTGGGCCGATACCCGAATACGGCGTTATGGGCGCAGCGATAGCCACCAATATTGGGCGGGGAAGTGCTGTAATCTTCCAGCTTTATATTCTGTTCAGGGGCGGGAGTAAGATTAAGATTGCCTTTTCAAATATCGTGTTGAGGTTTAATATTATGCTCAATTTAATCAAGGTTTCCCTCGGTGGAATTGCTCAATTTCTTATTGGTACCTCCAGCTGGGTTTTCCTGATGAGACTGATGGCAGAATTTGGCAGTGAAGCCCTTGCCGGTTACACGATCGCTATCAGGGTAATGATGTTTACCTTTATGCCTGCATGGGGTATGAGCAATGCTGCTGCAACACTGGTAGGTCAGAATCTGGGTGCTAAAAAGCCTGAAAGAGCTGAAAAGTCGGTTTGGATCACCGGGAAATACAACGCCATCTTTATGTTCTCCATATCCCTGATTTACCTCCTTTTCGCAAGAGGGATCATCGGTTTATTCACGGAGGAAACTTCAGTTATTGAGAACGGAGCGCTGTGCCTGCAGGTCGTTGCCGCGGGCTATGTATTTTACGCCTACGGGATGGTGATTACCCAGGCATTTAATGGGGCAGGTGATACCGGGACGCCTACTAAGATCAATTTTATTGCGTTCTGGCTGATTCAATTGCCCTTTGCTTATCTGGTTTCCCTCTATCTCGATTGGGGAGCCCTGGGGGTCTTCCTTGCGATAACCCTTGCCGAGGTTATACTCTCAGTAATTGCCGTGATCTGGTTTAGAAAAGGCTATTGGAAGCGAACAGTGGTTTAAGTGAAATTTGTACCTTTAGGCGCATCAATAATGGCGATATGAAAACTAAGAAAAAAGGTCTGAATACGGTCTGCACCCATGTGGGGGAACTAAAGGACACAACCTTCAAGGGGGCTGTATCCCCGTTGTATATGAGCACCTCATATGCCTTTGAGGATGTGGAAATAAAGCGATATCCGAGATATTTTAATACGCCTAACCAAATGGCATTATCTCAAAAAATTGCAGCCCTGGAACATGCGGAAGAGGCCATGATCTTCGGGAGTGGAATGGCAGCGATAAGCACGGCCATCCTTGCCTTTTTAAAAGCAGGGGATCATATTATCCTACAACGGATGCTGTACGGGGGTACTTATCATCTTATCACCGAGCAATTTGAAAAATTTGGAATAGACTTTAGTTTTGTAGACGGATCTGATCCGGAATCTGTTGAAAAAGCCATAACCCCTGCTACAAAAGTGGTTTATATCGAGACTCCTTCAAATCCCCTGCTGACTATTACTGATATCAGAGCTATTGCAGACATTGCGAAGCAACACCAAATCGTTTCAATGATCGACAATACCTTTGCCAGTCCGGTGAATCAAAATCCGATTGATCTTGGAATTGATGTAGTTATTCACAGCGCAACCAAATATATGGGAGGGCATTCGGATATCCTTGCCGGGGCTGTAGCCTCTTCATCAGAACATATGGAACGCATTTTCCATCTGGCGAAAAACCTGGGGGGTAGTCTGAGCGACTATACCGTCTGGCTGTTGGAACGCAGTATTAAGACCATGGGATTGCGCGTTAAGGCACAAAACGAAAATGCTCAAAACCTGGCTGAATTTCTCGATGCACATGACGATATCACCAGGGTGTATTATCCCGGATTGCCAGGTCATCCCGACCATGAAATAGCAAAAGCTCAGATGCACGGCTTCGGCGGAATGATGTCTTTTGAGTTAAAGGAAAACATCAACGCTTCACATTTTCAGAAATCCCTGAAACTGATCAAATCATCAATGAGTTTGGCTGGAGTGGAAAGCACAGTACTTTCGCCTTCTCAAACCTCACATGCCTTACTCTCAGAGGAGGAGCGCGAAAAGCAAGGGATCAGAGAGGGACTTGTCCGATTCTCAGTAGGGATAGAAGAAGTGGACGATCTGAAAAAAGATATAGAACAAGCCATCCATATTGCAAAGAAACAGCAACTAACTGTCCCTTCGCATTAATTTTCCAAAGAACAAGGATTTATGAAATTAGATATATTAGTTTTTGGTGCCCATCCGGATGATGCCGAACTGGGTGCAGGAGGAACTATAGCCAAAGAAATTTCCCTGGGCAAAAAAGTAGGGATCATCGATCTTACTCGTGGCGAGCTAGGAACCAGGGGTTCGGCAGAAATACGGGATAAGGAAGCCGCTGCATCTGCTAGAGTTTTAGGACTGAGTGTGAGGGAGAATATGGAGTTTGCCGATGGCTTTTTTCTCAATGATCAGAAACATCAGCTGGCCCTGATCAGAAAGATCAGAACGTACCAACCTGATATAGTCTTATGCAATGCAATTGAAGACCGTCACATTGACCACGCCAGGGGTAGTGAGTTAGTGAGTAATGCTTGTTTCCTGAGTGGCTTGGTTAAAATTGACACCATGGCAGAGGGAGATGACCAGTGGCAGCAAGCATGGCGCCCAAAACAAGTGTATCACTACATACAGTGGAAAAATCTCGATCCGGATTTTGTAGTAGACATTACAGGCTTTATGGATAAGAAGATGGAATCTATCATGGCGTATTCCTCACAGTTTTACGATCCTGAAAGTAAGGAACCCAGTACCCCTATAAGTAGTAAGAATTTCACAGACAGTGTCACCTATCGGGCACGTGATATGGGCAGGATCATTGGGGTTGAATACGCAGAGGGTTTTACTGCAGAGCGATTTGTAGGGGTAAAAAGCCTGAGTGATATTATTTAACTGGCCTGACTGTATTTGTCTTCGGCTTTGGGTAGGGTAAAGAAGAAAGTACTCCCTTTTCTCAGGGCACTTTCTACCCAGATAGTTCCTCCATTTTTCTCAACCATTTCCTTGCAGAGTGAGAGACCAAGACCTGTCCCTTTTTCGTTATTGGTACCGTAGGTGGTAATATTGTTGTTCTTTTTAAAAAGATTCTCAACAGTAACCTTATCCATGCCTACGCCGGTGTCTCGAACAGCGATTTCCCAGTTGTCATTCTTTTCCTGGGCTTTGATGGTAATCATCCCATTTTCAGGAGTAAACTTAAGCGCATTACTGATCAGGTTTCGTACAACAATATCAATCTGATTACTGTCTGACCAGATCAGGGTATTGCCGCTGAGTTCGCTGACAATTTTAATGGATTTTGATTTTGAAAGTTCAGAAAGCAGGTTAATATTCTCATCAACAATGGATTCCAGAGAGAATACACTGGCTTTGGTTGTTGATCCGTTCATTTGTGAGTTACCCCATGACAACAAATTGTTTAAGGTGAAATAGATATGATCCACGTCACTCTTGAGTTTGGGGATAAATTCAAAGAACTCTGATTTGTTCATTTCTCCGTCAGTAAACATCTGCAGCAAGCCCTGCAATGCCCCGATAGGACCTCTGAGGTCGTGTCCTATGATAGAGAAGAGTTTTGTTTTAGTCTCATTACTGTCGGTTAGGGCGGCTTCATGTGCTTCCAGCTTTTCCTTTTTCGCCTTTAATTCGGTGTTTAGCCTCTTTTGAATCTTTTCAGCTCTTTTGATAAAGAAGGTGATAATGGCAAAGATGATCAATACGATAATACCGGCGTAGATCAATCCCCGCTGTTTGGCAAGTGCGATTTGATTGGCTTCTATCAGCTCTTGTTTCTGCCGATTGTATTCTTCTCGGGTCTTGAGCATGGTTAAACTCTTCTTATTCTCCTTTCGGTGAAGGGTATCGCTGACTTCCTGGTAGATTTCATGAAATGCCAGGGCTTTTCTGAATTCTTTTCTGTTTTTGCTGATTTTGTAAAGTGTTTTTGCACACTTCTGCGTTCCTTCCACAAAATTGATGCGGTTGGAAATTTCATAGGCTTCCATCGCATATTTCTGGGCGAGACTGTCCTTTTTCTGCCCCAGGTAAGCCTCTGCTATCCCATTGAATAAATCGATCTTACCCCTGTCATCGTCGAGGTTTTCATGAAGTAATTCTCCCTGGTGGTACCAATATAATGCCCATTGGTACTTATTTTGTTTCAGATATACCTTTCCTTTTATTTCATAGGCGTAGGCAAGCCAATCCATTACCTGGTTGTCTTCAAAAATGGAAATACTCCGGTTCACATTGAACATGGCGTAATCTAATTTCCCCATATCGGCGTAAAGAGAAGCCAGGTTGCTCATGGTCTGAGCCGAGTTTACTTCATCTCCGAGTTTTTCATTCAGTTTTTTTACGGCATCGTAGAATATCTGGGCCTGATCGTAATCCTTCTGTGAGGCATAAAGGCCGGCAATATTCTCATTCATTATCGATAACATCTCCAATTCACCCTTTTCTTCCGCCAGCTCGATTCCTTTGAGATAATTACTCAGGGACTTGGCAAAATCGCCTTTAAAGGCATACTCTGAAGCCAGATTATTAATAATTCTTAGGGTTAATGCACTAGCCTCGATGTTTTTGGAGAGGACAAGGGCTTTGGTGTAATTGTTTATCGCAGCAACCCTTTCACCTTTTCCGGAATAATAATCCCCTAATCCCAGATAAGACTCACTCTGCCCTTTTACATATTCGGCATTCTGACTGTATTTCAAGGCTTGTTTTGATATAGTGAGCAGGCTATCAGTCTTGTAGAAGCGATAATTCTTACCTAATTGGTTGAGAAGATTGATATGGACTGTATCTGTTACCTGAAAGTTCTCCTGAGCTCGTAAGGACTCTATTTTGGATTGCAGACTTTTAGAGTCATCCTGCGCACAGGTTGGAATGAAGCATAGGATGGCCATCAGCAGGCAGCTCACCGATCTGGTAAATACATTCTGATGCTTGATTATTGAAGACGCAAATTGGCGCATACCTATATAATATCTCAAGCAATAAAAATAAGATGCAAGGCAGGCCGGTTCTAATATTTGTTGTGAAACGCCGGATTTTGTGTGTTATATCGATATTTTGGGACGTGTGGTCGTAAAAATGGCCAAATAGTACGCTATAGAACTGTTAAAATCCTTGAGTTAAGTCTAACTTGATTTTATTTTAAAATATCAATTGTTTTATTTTGATGCAATAGGCAAAAAAAATTACCTTTGCCACCGCTTAGTTACGGTGGTTGTAGCTCAGTTGGTTAGAGCGCTGGATTGTGGTTCCAGAGGTCGCCGGTTCGAGCCCGGTCTTCCACCCAAAAGCAAAAAAGTCCTGCTGTTATCAGCGGGACTTCTTTTTTCTATAGTACAGGGAGCAGATTTACAACTTTCTGCGAAATTTGAATCCTGTTGGTCTGATCTTACTAAAAAAGTTTACTATTTCGAATCCTTGTCTACCACTACACGTTCACTCCTGTTTGCCACTGCCCAGGCGGTGTGGAACACTAACTTGGTTCTGTTCGTCAGCAAGTCGTAATTGATCTTATCCGGCGTATCTCCGGGCCTATGGTAGTCATCGTGAGTTCCGTTAAAATAAAAGATTATCGGTATGTTGTTTTTGGCAAAATTGTAGTGATCGCTTCGGTAGTAAAAGCGGTTGGGATCATTCTCGTCGTTATAAGTATAATCCAGGGTGATATTCGTGTATTTGTCGTTGATCTCTTCTGAGAGTTTATGAAGGTCTGAACTCAACTTATCTGACCCTATGAGGTAGACGTAATTGCGATCGCCTTCTCTTTTAGGATCAATTCGCCCTATCATGTCGATGTTGAGATTTGCTACTGTTTGCTCCAATGGGAATACAGGATTGTAATCTGTGTAATATCGTGAGCCCAACAGTCCTTTTTCTTCCCCGGTTACATGCAGGAACACCACTGAACGCTTGGGTCGGTGTCCGGCTTCAACGGCCGTTTGAAAAGCTTCGGCAATCTCCAGCATAGCCACAGACCCGGATCCATCATCGTCCGCCCCGTTGTTTATACTTCCGTCTTTTGAAACCCCTATATGATCTAAGTGAGATGAAATGACGAGATATTCGTCAGGTTTTTCTGCTCCTTTGATATAGGCCACAACATTTTCGGTAGAGATGGGTTCATTGCTGCTTTCCAGAGTGGCTACCAAATTTGTTTCCTGAGTGAGCGGGCCTTTAAGATCATTGAATTTAGTAAAGATGGCCGTGGCCATGGCCTCGTTGATCAAAATTAAGGCCGGATTATTTGCATCAGCTTCAAAGCCTAACCTGCCCCGATCATTACTTTTCATACGCTTGTAGTATCGCCCGTAGCGATTAAAATTTTCAGAATCTACAAAGAGGATAGCTTTGACACCTTTGGCCTTCGCAGCCACTAATCTCATATTTGGCCCTTCAGACATGTTTCCCCAGGAGGAATTTCTGTCCGTACCCGTTAATATAAATGTCCCGTCCTCATTGGCAGGCTCACCTGCTTTTACTAAGACCACTTTTCCTTCAACGTCTAAGCCAGTGTAATCTGAATATTCAGGATCATCAATTCCGTAACCAGCATACACCACCTCATTAAAATTACCTTCCAAAGGGGTAAAGGTGATAAAATCTTCGCCCAGGGTGTAATCTGTGCCATTAATTTGTAAAGCACCTTTTGGTAATTTGGCCATTTCAAGAGGCACCTTCTGGAAATAGTCGCCGTTATCCTGTGCCGCCGGAATTTCCAGATCCAGGTAGTGTTGTCTGAGATAATCAACCGCCATTTTTTGTCCTGGCTCACCGGTTTCCCTGCCTTCAAACTCATCAGAAGCATAAGTATAAAGATGCTCCTTAAGTTCACTTTCGGTAATGGTAGCCGCGTAGACAGCAGGATCTGCTGTGGTGGTTGAAGAAGTTACAGAACTGGTTGTTTTACTTGTGGAATGACAGCTGGCCATCAGAAAGAGGCCAGCAATAGAGAGATATTTTATCATGGTGATTTTTTCAAAGTGGCCCAAAAATAAGTAAAACATTCTAAATAATAGTACAAATGATTCTTAAAACTAAGCGTGAATTATAATGGGTGAGTCCCTGATTTTCAGAGCGTTTAATTCATAAAAAATAAGAAAAGTGCAATCTTTTTACGGCTTGTGATTACAAAGAAAGAAATGTACTTTGCAATTCTAATTCAGCAGCGTATGAACTTTAAGTGGGAAGGCGTTATGCCCGCCGTTACAACTAAATTTACCAGTGATGACACTTTAGACCTGGAACTGTTTCTGAAGAATGTTGATGCCCAGATTAAGGCAGGAGTAAGTGGAATTATCCTTGGGGGTACTTTGGGCGAAGCGAGTACCCTGGAAGAAGGTGAAAAAGAATCCCTGGTAACGGCAACTGTTAAATATGTATCCGGAAAAGTACCTGTGATTGTAAATATTGCCGAGCAGTCTACCCGTGGCGCACTAAAAGCTGTAGAGCTTGCAGAAAAATACGGAGCAAACGGACTCATGGTGTTGCCTCCTATGCGGTACAAGGCAAATAATACGGAGACCGTAACGTATTTCTCTGAAATTGCGAAAAGTACCACTTTACCCATTATGATCTACAACAATCCTGTGGATTACGGTATTGAAGTAAGCCTTTCGATGTTTGAGGAATTAATTCATTTTCCAAATATCCAGGCTGTTAAGGAGTCTACGCGCGATATCACTAATATCACCCGACTCAGAAACCGTTTTGGCGAGCGTCTGAACATCCTGTGTGGAGTAGATACCCTTGCCCTGGAAAGCCTTTTGGCTGGAGCAGATGGTTGGGTGGCCGGTCTGGTATGCGCTTTTCCCAGGGAAACGGTAGCCATATATAAATGGATAAAGGAAGGGAAGCACAGGGAAGCCCTTGCTCTTTACCGCTGGTTTATGCCGCTTCTGGAGTTGGACATCAATCCCCAATTAGTACAGAATATCAAATTAGCTGAAGTAGCCACAGGGCTGGGGTCAGAATTCGTCAGAGCACCCAGGTTGCCCCTTCAGGGAGAAGAAAGGAAACGGGTACAAGGGATTATCAATGCGGCAATGGCCAGCAGACCTGTCGTTAAACTTTAAATTAAAGCCGAAATCAAACAAGCATGTTAGACGGAAAGAATATTATTGGATATGATCGTACACAAAGAGGTTCTGTTACGTTCAGAACAATAAATCCAGTTTTAAATAAAGAGAATGACACCCTGTTTTACGAAGCTTCCGAGGAGGAAGTAGAACAGGCTGTTTCCCTAGCGCAAAAAGCCGCTCGTTTTTATTCCGAAACCACTCATGGTGATCGGGCTGCATTTCTCAAGGCTATTGCCGATGAGATTATGGCCCTGGGGGAAGATCTGATAGAAATATACTGTAAAGAGTCTGGTTTGCCCGAAGGCAGGGCAAAAGGGGAGAGAAGCAGGACGGTTAATCAGTTAAAGCTTTGCGCTGAGCTCCTGGATGAGGGCTCATTTGTGGAAGCAAGTATTGATACCGCAATGCCGGACAGAGAGCCGAATCCCAGAGTAGACCTGCGAAAAATGATGGTCCCTTTAGGTCCGGTTGCTGTCTTTGGCGCCAGTAACTTCCCTTTGGCATATTCCTCTGCTGGGGGCGATACAGCGAGTGCCCTGGCAGCCGGCTGCCCGGTAATTGTTAAAGGTCACCCAATGCATGCCGGAACGGGCAGTATGGTGTCATCTGCCATTATCTCTGCTGCAAAGAAAAGTGGTATGCCCGAAGGGGTCTTTTCACACCTCAACAGCAAGGGGCACGCAGTAGGGGAGGCTTTGGTAAAGCATTCACAGATCAAAGCTGTAGGATTTACGGGTAGTCATGGAGGAGGACGTGCTCTGTTCAACATGGCCGCTGAAAGGGAAGAACCTATTCCTGTTTTTGCTGAGATGGGCAGTGTAAATCCTGTTGTCTTTCTTCCTGAGATACTGAAAAAAGAAAAAGAGAAATGGGCTAAAACTCTAGCCGGTTCAGTTACCCTTGGGAGTGGTCAATTCTGTACAAATCCGGGAATAATGATGGGAATAAAGGGTTCAGAATTAGAGCAGTTTGCAGAAATCCTGACGGATGAAATTCTCAATATTTCCCCATCAAGTATGTTACACCCGGACATTGCAGGAAAATACGAGGAGGGCAAGAAAATGATGCATTCCCAGAAAGGTACTGCAGTTGTAGCCGAGTGGAAAGAGAAGACCGAACCCAATGTAGGTAGGCAGGCGATATTAAAGGTGAGTGCCTCAGAATTCATGGAGAATCCCAAACTCCACCAGGAAGTTTTCGGGCCATTTTCGCTCCTGGTAGAATGTTTGAACATAGAGGACCTTGAGCGTTCTGTGGCTCTTTTGGAGGGTCAGCTCACGGCTTCAATTATTGGTACTTCGGATGAACTCAGGGGGTATGATTTTCTGATAGGACTGTTGAGAGACCGGGTAGGACGCCTGATTTTTAACGGGGTACCTACCGGTGTTGAAGTCTGTGCCTCTATGCATCACGGAGGACCCTATCCGGCTACTACAGACAGCCGGTTTACCGCAGTTGGCCATGATGCCATCAAGCGTTGGTTAAGACCGGTGTGTTATCAAAACTGCCCGGATGAATTATTACCGGTAGCCTTGCAAAATGCCAATCCTCTCCAGCTGCTGAGAAGGGTAGATGGCGCCCTAACCCAATCAAAAATCTAATCACTTTTGGCCAGCCACACCTTTTACTGTGTAGACGGACATACCTGCGGAAACCCCGTGAGGCTTGTGGTTAAAGGCGGCCCACCTCTTACGGGTAAGACGATGAGTGAGAAACGCCAGCATTTTGTGAGGAAATTCGATTGGATTCGCAAAGGTCTGATGTTTGAACCCAGGGGTCACGATATGATGAGTGGAAGTATCCTCTATCCCCCTTCAGACCCTGAGAATGATTTCGGGATCTTGTTTATAGAAACCAGCGGATGTTTACCCATGTGCGGACATGGCGCTATCGGGACCATCACCATGGCAATAGAAGAAAAAGTGATCCTTCCCAAGAATCAGGGCACGGTAAGAATGGAAACACCGGCCGGATTAATTATAGCATCTTATTCGAAGAAAGGGAGCAAAGTAAACTGGGTGAAACTTCAAAATGTGCCTTCTTATCTGGCAGCTGAAGACCTGGTAATAGAATGCCCGGTTCTGGGCAGCCTTACCTTTGATGTGGCGTATGGGGGTAACTTTTACGCCATTATTGATCCTCAGAAAAACTATAAAGGCCTTGAGCATTATAGTGCCGCTCAGTTGGTGCAGCTAAGTCCTGAAATCCGAAAACGAATTAACGAGAAATACCCGAATCACTTTATTCATCCGGAGAATGATACCATCCGTGATGTAAGTCACCTGATGTGGACAGGTGAGCCACGCACCTCAGAAGCTAGTGGGAGGAACGCCGTATTTTACGGCGATAAGGCTATTGATCGCTCTCCTTGTGGTACGGGAACTTCGGCCAGGCTAGCCCAATGGTATGCCAGGGGAAGGATAAAAGCAGGGCAGGAATTTATTCACGAAAGCATTATCGGATCTACATTTACAGCGACCATTGAAGGAGTCGTTAGTGTAGGAAGTTACCCTGCCATCATACCCGGAATAAAAGGATGGGCTAAGAATACCGGATACAATCGGATCACCCTCGATGAGGATGATCCGTATGTCTGTGGTTTTCAGGTTGTCTGATGCATCGGCCTAACCGAGCACTCTTCGCTCCATTCCCATAAACGGCTGATCGTAGTATCGCACACCTGTAGCCTTGTACATGGCATTAGCCAATGCACCCATGGCTGGGGGCAATCCCGGTTCTCCAAGTCCGGTAGGAGCGATCTCATTTTCTACAAAGAATACTTCGATTTCCCTTGGTGCCTGTGAATGGCGGATCAGTTTATAGGTGTCGAAATTCATTTCTTTCGGTGCCCCGTTTTCAAAGGT
Source organism: Muriicola soli (assembly GCF_004139715.1). GTDB lineage: Bacteria > Bacteroidota > Bacteroidia > Flavobacteriales > Flavobacteriaceae > Muriicola > Muriicola soli. Next base: position 1,140,458 of record NZ_CP035544.1, read on the forward strand.
GAGCTGACTGTACATGGCGTGGCCAATACCATCTACAACGCCACCTTGAATCATATTCACTGCACCGTCTTGATTTACCACTATTCCACAATCAACAGCGCACCAGACTTTCTGAACTACAGGATTTCCGTTTTCCATGATCATGTCGAATACTTCGGCTACATATGTGGAGTGGCAGTAATAAGCAGCAACCCCACGATGCACTCCTGGCATCGGCGTTCCCCAATTGGACTTCTCCTTCACTAATTTCAGTACTCCGGCGTAGCGTTCTGCTTCATAGTCGTGCTCTGCACCCACCGGATCATTAATTGCCCGGTCAAATAATTCTAAGCGAAAATCTATAGGATCCTTTCCGGCCAACTCGGCCACTTCATCGAGGAAGGACTGTTCTGCTCCGGCTGTAAAATTGGACCTGGGAGCACGCCAGGCCCCTGTAGTCACATTGGTAGGCGCTGCTATTTTTTCAGCAGAATAGTTTTCCACAGTACCTGCCGGGAATCGATTTGGAAATACCGGGCCATCCGGTAACCCGGCACCCTTTACAGAAAATGCAATAAGCTTGTTGTTTTCATCCAACCCGGCCTTGTATACAGAAGTGTAGGTAGGCCTGTAAGTACCCTGTGTCATATCGTCCTCCCTGGTATAGATCATCTTCACAGGTGCTCCAATTTTTTTAGAAATGGCTGCTGCTTCCAGGCCGAAGTGGACATAAAGTCGTCTTCCGAACCCACCACCTATCCGGGTCATATTAACCGTGATATTTTCAATAGGCATATTGAGCAATTTGGCCACAGAACCTTCCAGGGCTTCAGGGGTTTGTGTAGGGCCGATGAGTTCAGCGGCATCAGCGCTGACATTGGCAAAGAAATTCATAGGCTCCAACGTATTGTGAGCGATAAAGGGAGCAGTATAGGTACGCTCTATCACTTTTGCTGCTTTTTTGAAGGCAGCCTCGGGATTTCCATCCCGCCGTTTCTCCTGAACTTCTCCCGATTCAAGGGCAGTGGCTAAACGTTCTTTGTGTTTGGCAGAATTTTCTAATTCTCCTACAGTTTCCCATTCCACCCTCAGTGCTTTTTTCGCCTCCATCAGCGGCCAGGTAGATTCTCCAACTATGGCGATCAATTCGTGAAAACCTCTTTCATCAAACATTCCGGGCTCTTCAATCGAAATATCGATGACAAAGGCGTCATCGATTCCGTTCATACCAATGATTTCATCTTTATTAAACTTTCCAATCTTCATTCCAAATGCCGGTGGATGTGCAATCATGGCTAATTTCATCCCATCCCGGTGAAAGTCGAGACCAAAAAGCGGTTCCCCGGTTACGATCTTTTTCCCGTCAACATTTTTCTGACTCGTACCGATGAGTTTAAAATCTTTTACCTCCTTCAACTCTACTTCTTCAGGAATTTCGATACCCACGGCTTTTGAGGCAATATCTCCATAAGAAACAGAGCGATCACCTTCTTTTTCTTTGATCATTCCTTCGCTGGCGGTCAGATCAGCTACCTCAACACCCCATTCTTTAGCTGCGGCTTCCAAAAGCATACGTCTTCCGGTAGCCCCCGCCATTCTTAGCGCATTCCAGCTCAGACGAATCGAGAGGCTTCCCCCGGCAAACTGATTTTGATAGAAGCCGGTGTTCAGTGGCGCTTGTTCAACTACGACATGATCCCATGGCACATCGAGTTCTTCAGCTACGATCATGGGCATAGAAGTACGCACGTTTTGCCCGATTTCCGGATTGGGAGAATAAATTGTCACCAGGCCGGTATCCCCGATTTTAATATATCCGTTGATCTCATACCATTCCTCAGGAAGTGGCAAGCCTTGAGCGATTTCCGGAGAATTGGGCTTACAAGCATTGAGCCAGCTAAAGCCGATGATCATTCCTCCACCTGCAGCGGCTGATACTTTTATAAATGAACGTCTGTTATATTGTGTTCTAATCTTAGTCATTTTCTCTTTATTTTAAGGTAGTTAATTCAGGATCAGGCAGATTCTGAATTCGCTGCAGTTTTGATCGCCTGTTTGATTCTTACATAAGTGCCGCATCGGCAAAGATTCCCATCCATGGCAGCATCGATATCCTGATCGCTGGGATTGGGATTGTTTTTTAACAGGGCCGCGGCAGACATGATCTGACCGGCCTGGCAGTACCCGCATTGGGGCACATCGTGTTCGAGCCATGCTTGTTGCACGGGGTGGTCTGCATTTTCAGACAAGCCTTCAATAGTGGTTATGGACTGATTGCCAACCACGGCTACCGGAAGCTGGCATGAGCGTACGGCGGCATCACCCAAATGGATAGTACAAGAACCGCATTGCGCAATTCCACAACCGTATTTTGTTCCTACCAATTTAAGGTGGTCTCTGAGTACCCAAAGCATTGGGGTTTTTGGATCAACGTCAACCTCTACTTGTTTTCCGTTGATCCTGAGGGAATAATTTGCCATGATTATAATATAAGATATTGATTCAGTTCAAGATACAAATTATTTCTGTTGCCCGCTTGTTTTCCTATGCCTTCAGGCTCTAAGTTATTAACAGCCGTTTTCCCATTTTCACTGAGAAAAGCAAACCTTTTTTCTCATTCTTCGTAGGTAGGATAAATACAACCATACATCATGCATATCTCTATTAACTATCAAAATTCGAAGGCATTTTTCACCATTTTATTCCTGATGCAATGTTTTATCTCCATGGGGCATGAAATTAAGGGCAAGATTATGGACCCTTACAACAAGCCAGTGGAAGGGGTTGGGATCTACAACGAAACAACTCAGGACTTCACCTATTCTGATATCAGCGGATACTTTGAGTTGGATACAATCGCGGTAAACGATGTCCTTTATTTCTACAGCCTGGGGTACGAGACGGTTTCCAAAGTGATCTCCAATGACGATCTCAATTCTTCTGTATCTGTGGTTTTAAAAGAGGCCCCTGTATCGCTTGAACAGGTAGTTCTTATCTCTAAAATCGATGCTTTTAGTAGAATGGTCCAAATTGACGTAGAACAAAATCCGGTGCGTTCATCGCAGGAAGTTCTCAGGAGGGTACCCGGATTATTGATAGGTCAGCATGCGGGAGGGGGTAAGGCGGAACAATTATTTTTACGTGGATTCGACCTGGATCACGGTACGGATATTGCCATTTCTGTAGACGATATGCCGGTTAATCTGGTGTCTCATGCCCACGGGCAAGGATATTCAGACCTCCACTTCCTCATTCCGGAAACCCTGGACAGGCTAGATTTTGAAAAGGGACCCTACCGCGCTGAGCAAGGCAATTTTGCTACTGCAGGTCATGTAGCCATAAAAACCAAAGACAAAATAGAGCAAAACCAGATTAGCCTGGAAGCAGGGGATTTTAATACCCTGAGGTTGGTGAGCCTGATTAAATTACTGGAGACGGATCATGCGGATGGATACATTGCCTCGGAGGGCCTTGTAACCGATGGCTTCTTTGAATCTCCACAGAATTTCAATCGCCTCAACTTGATGGGTAGTTTTCGTTTTAGCAAAGAAAACGAGTCCCTGAGGCTGGGTGCTTCTCACTTTCAAAGTCGATGGGATGCCTCCGGACAAATTCCACAGCGGGCAGTAGATGCGGGATTAATTAGTAGGTTCGGGAGTATTGATGATACGGAAGGCGGAACCACTTCGAGATCTAATTTATGGCTCAATCACTTTAAGGCATTGGATGAACACCAGAGTATTCGCACCTCTGCTTACCTCTCTGCCTATGATTTTGAGTTGTATTCAAATTTCACTTTTTTTCTCAACGATCCAGTATATGGGGATCAGATCAGACAAAAGGAAGACAGAATAATCCTGGGTGCAAAATCGGTTTATCAGAAAAAGCTGCACACAAAGGATGAGGTGCATGCCGAGTTGGAAATTGGGTCGGGATTTCGTTACGACCAGGTAAGTGACGTAGAACTTTCGCGCAGCAGGAACCGCAGTGAAACACTTGAGAATATTGCGTTGGGACAGATAGACGAACTCAATGGCTTTGCCTTTGCTGATCTGGAGTACACGCTAGGGAAATGGACGCTTAATGGAGCCCTAAGAACCGATTATTTTAACTTCCAATACGAAAATGATCTGAGTGAGACCTATGACCGGCAGCGTAAAACCAAGGTATTTATCGCTCCTAAGTTTAATGTCCTCTATACGGCTTCACCAGAACTACAGGCCTTTCTTAAAACCGGCCTGGGCTTTCATTCTAATGATGCCAGGGTAGTGCTCGCCAATACAGGAGAAAGAACACTCCCCGGTGCTTTTGGCTCAGACCTGGGAATCATTTGGAAGCCTGGTTCCAGAACAGTTGTGAATGCAGGCCTGTGGATGCTGAGGTCGCAACAGGAATTTGTCTATGTTGGGGACGAGGGAATTGTAGAGCCCAGCGGCAGGAGCAGCAGGGCAGGAGCAGACCTGGGAGTTAGGCATCAATGGACAGACGATCTTTATTTGTACGCCGATGTGAACTATACCTATGCCCGCTCCATTGATGAGCCTGAAGGACAAGACTTTATTCCTCTGGCACCAGACCTTACGTCTGCCGGGGGTATTACCTTTGGAGGGATAAAGAACCTGAAAGCCTCATTGCAATACAGATATATAAAGGACAGGCCGGCAAATGAGGACAACAGCATTGTGGCCGAAGGGTATTTTGTCACCGATTTGAATTTGAATTATTCCATAAATAACCTCACTTTAGGGGTTGTAGTTGAGAATCTGTTTGATACCGAATGGAATGAAACCCAGTTTGCGACAGCGAGCAGATTGAGAAATGAACAACAGGCCGTGGAAGAGATCCATTTTACTCCCGGGACTCCATTTTTTATCAGGGGAAGGTTATCACTGAGCTTCTGAAGATCTTGATAAGTGGTGTTGTACCTCTAATTGACAATCAGAATTCAGAAAAAAATTCTTCGCATAACAAAAAAGCTTGTTATATTTGCAGCCGCTAAGGAGGAATGGCAGAGTGGTCGAATGCGGCAGTCTTGAAAACTGTTGAGGGTCACACCTCCGGGGGTTCGAATCCCTCTTCCTCCGCAAAGAAAAGCTTCACAGATGGTGAAGCTTTTTTTATTCCCTGAAGCCGGCAAAAGCTTGCTTTTGTAAGGCGGAGGGAATAAAACAATCAAACCGCAGGTTTGAGCTTTTCTTTGCAGGCCCCCCTCTAGGGATCAACGCAGTTAATCCCACAATAATAGGAAAGCGATATCGAGAATTCGTCGTTAGTATAAAACAGCATCCCGTATGGGTGCTTTTCTTAGCGTGACCCCCTTGTAGGGATCAACGCAGTTAATCCCACAATAATAGGAAAGCGATATCGAGAATTCGTAGTTGGTAAAAGTCAGCATCCCGTATGGGTGCTTTTCTTTTCAAGTCCCCCCTCTAGGGATCAACGCAATTAATCCCAAAGGAAATAAAAATACCCAACCAAGCGCCGTTTGCCACCGCACCGGCCGTCCACTCACTAAAAATGTTCTGGCAGACCATTTTTGAGCTTTCGGTCCGGTTTTTATGCTTAGGTCCTGATTGTATTATGCAGCCCTTAGGCTTAATTTGAAATTGGGGAGGGGTTAGCAACCCCGGCAACAAGCCTTTTCAGTTTTGCCCTGCATATTGGAGTGTATTTCAAGACTTTGATGATTATTTTATCGACGAACGACCACCTTTTCAGGATAAAATACAAGGCCGGAAATCCAGAGCTAAACACATTGTTTCCAAACGATTGTACAGGTCGATTTTTACTGTTAACTCATCGAAACTGTGAAAAATTGTTAGGGGTACTTTAGATTTTGAACCACTTGCCGATATTTTGGGGTCAAAACCTGTGAAAAAATCATAATGTATTGATTGGGACTCTTGCGAAATTTATCCTGATGAACCCCAATATCTTACCTTATGAAGAATTCTACACTCTGTTTAAAAATTGTAGCGGCAGGAATGGTGATCCTGTTTTGTGAAGTCGGAATGGCACAGCAAAACAGATTTATATCCAAAGACCTGGCCCGAAAAATTGAAGCCGACAAGCGTATCGAAAATTACCTGGAACTGTCAAGACTGGGTTATACGGAAAAAGAGATTTTCCAGGATCTGGGAAATGCCAACTTCCTTGCCGGGAATTATAAGGCCGCAGCCTTTTGGTATCAGAAACTAATCGACCTAAGTGGTTCCGAGAACATTTCTCCAAATTACCTCAAGCGTTACAAGGCATCAATGCAAAAAGCCGGAATTGCAGATTTTGGCGATGAGGTGGCGCAGACCGACTGGTACTCTGAGATCGAAGGAGAGTATCTGGCAGACAAAAAAGTTAGCCCTAAAACATATGCTACTGCCCCGGCCAAAAAGCAAAACAAGCACAATTTTAAGCCGCTACATCGCGCAGCTTCTTTAGATGAACTTCGCGAACTGGCAGGATTAAAAGAGCAAAAGCCAGATCAACTTAAAAACAATTCCCGAATTCCGGGGAAGGGATACACTCCGCCTATATCCATATCCTCTGATGGAAAGACAGCATTCTTTAGCAAGGCGGTCTATATGAAGCCAGAATACGGCTTGTTTTCCAAAAAAGAACCGATATACAAGATCTACCAGGCCGAGAATGTAAACGGAAAGTGGAGGAATGTAAAAGAACTCAGTGTTACCCCAAAGTATGCCTCGGCTATGCATCCTGCAGTTTCTCCTGACGGTAAACGCCTCTTTTTCTCCTCGGATATGCCCGGCACCTTTGGAAAATATGATATCTATGTAGCCGAAATTCACAAGGATGGCAGTGTAGGCATCGCCAAAAACCTGGGCGAGAAAGTCAATACCCGTAAAAACGAAATGTACCCTAATCTTGTAGGAGGTAACCTCCTTTTCTTTGCTTCCAACGGAAGAGAAGGGATTGGCGGAATGGACCTCTTTGCCGTACAGGTAGGGGCCAGGAAAGTGGGAATGGCTATGAACCTGGGAGCTCCCTTTAATAGTAAAAGCGATGATTACGCCCTCAATGTCAATGCTGAGACAGGTATGGCTATTGTAATGTCTAACCGCGGAGGCCTGGCCGATGAAACCAAACAACTGGTATTCTCTATCTCGGAGGATAAGAATGATCTGAGTACCCAAAAAAGGAAATACGACTTTCTGGAAGTACTGCCGATGGATCCCAACAGCGTATACACCAATATCTATTACCAGGACTAATACTTAATTGCTGAAAGTGTTGTGATGTTGAATCAAAGGAATACTAATCGGTCGGATATCATGGGGGTTCATCTGCTTATTGCCGAGTGTTTTCTATCCCCGAAAACAGCACGCATTTAAATGCTGTGCTAGCCACAGGTTAAAAGCCTAGTTTGGATACCAGGCAATGGTATAACCCTGAGAACAGATTGTAGTATGCATATCTGACCGATTTTCTTTTGATTTTTTCTATAGCATTTCCAAAAATATACTCTGTTTTTACCCCCGGATCAAGGGGGTAAATTAGTTGATTTGGACCCCGATTTTACAAACTGCCCGGTCGGTTTTTTGGGCATATTTCCGATGAAATACAGCATTTTCCTACATTTTATCGAAAAAATCTGCATTTCCTAGGACAAAATGGGGGCAATCTGTACTTTTTCAATTCCAATACAATAGTACAACCCCAAATCTCAGTCCTATGGAAATGAACTCTACCTACAGAATTTCCGGAAGTGCGCTTCCGATTATTCCATTACCATTCCGAAATGGGAAACGATCTATTTCCCCTTGTGTTTCTGATGCAGAATCCCTGATTGTTTTTGCCTGTTAAAGGGTAAAATAGCTCCTGGTCATTTTACACCTTCAGACGCCCTAAATCTCTTTTGATTTTATAAGGTTCTGAGGTCTCTTGTAAAGTTGCCTAATAAATGATCTAACCGTAATGTTGGATCATCGGCATTGATTTTTCAATAAATTCAAAACAACAATCGACTCAAATTTTGTGATTATGAATACAACTATACTCAAGGTTATTGTAATTGACAGTGATCCTAAATTTCACGAGAGTTACAACTATTTTTTTAGCACTTACAGGGATTACCGGCTGGTAGGGATCTACCGCACTGTGGAAGATGCCCTCGCTAATTATGAAATGGTAAATCCGGATATTATCTTGTCTGAAGTGAATTTTTTAGGCCTCTCAGGCATTGAAGGCCTGGTGGAATTCCAGAAGGCAAAGGACCCTGCCGTGGTGATCATGGTGAGTCATGAAGACGACTATGAACGCATCATGGATGCCTTCCGATATGGGGCCGAAGGATACCTCACCAAACCAATCGGAAAGAAAAGGCTGCGTTATGCACTAAAAGCCGTGAAGGATGAAGGTGCAGCCCTGAGCAGTGATGTGGCGAAAAAGCTCATTTCGATGTACAGGAAGAAGACCTACCAGTTTTTCTCTGAGCGTGAAAACCAGATCATTGAATACCTGGGAAAAGGCGCAACCTATAAGGTGATTGCCGATAAGTTATACATCACCCCCAGTACGGTGAACTTCCACATCCAGAACATCTACTTAAAACTGGATGTGAACTCCAAGTCTAAGGCATTGAAAAAGATCAGGGAGATGAATGCTGCTTAAAATAGATTTCAGTGAATTAGTTGATTGTCATTTAACAAATTAAACAACTACACTCCTGCAATTGGAGTGCAGGCTTGTATAATATCTTGCCGATTAATTATATGTTTTGGTTAAGGTTCAACTTTCACTATTTATTCATCGGGGTCGCCGGTGGATGAAGGTCGATTTTACGCCTTCACATGGAGTGGGGGAGTACATAAAGAAATATCCCGGCATACGATGGAGTAAGACGCATTGCTGTTATTGTATTCCTTACAGTAAGCGGGGGTTACACGAAATGTTTACCTACCTTAGAAAACGATCTTACTATGTGGATTACAGCGCAATCAAATCGGCCGGACCCACTCCTTCTCTCCGATACAAGGAAAAGAGAAAACCGAAATGGGAACGATTGGAGAAAAATTCAAAAAGCGTCTACCGAGAATACAAGGCCTTTCTGGAAGGTCAACGGCTGAGCCCAAGTACGGTAGAGGTCTACACCAATTTTATTGTCGAATTCTTATTATTTATCGGGGATAAACCCCTCGTGAAAGTAAACAATATGCTGATCCAGCGTTTTGTAGAGCGACTGGTATCTGATAAGAACTATAGCATCAGCAGTCACAGGCAGCTAATCAGTGCCATCAAGCATTTTGGGGAGCGTTTTACGCTGAGTGGGATAGAAGTGACGCTGCTGAAAAGGCCCAAGCGGTATAAGCGATTACCCATTGTGTTGAGTCGGCAGGAAATTATATCACTGCTCAGGAGCACTGCCAACCTCAAGCACAGGACTGCTCTGGCACTTTTGTATTCTGCAGGCTTGCGTATCAGTGAGTTGCTGAACCTGAAAAATGCGGATATTGACCTGGACAGGAGGCAGATCAGGATTGAAAAGGGAAAAGGCAGGAAGGACCGTTATGTACTGATGGCGGAGAGTGTGGTACCCTTATTGCACAACTACCTGATCACGTATAATCCTGTTGAGTACCTTATTGAGGGAGCAGATGGCCGAGCTTATAGTGCGGGGAGTGTGCGGAATTTTTTAAGGAAGGCCTGCAAGAAGGCCGGTATCAAAAAGCGTGTTACTCCGCATACGCTGAGGCATTCATTTGCAACTCATTTGATAGAGAATGGGGTAAATATGCGACACGTACAGGAGTTGCTGGGGCATTCGAAGCCTGAAACGACGATGATCTATACTCATATTGCCAAGAAAGACCTGCTGCAGATCCGTAGTCCTCTGGATGATGCTGTACTCCATGGCCTCGGCCCCCATAAAAATCCGGCAAAACTATCCTTATCTGGAGGTTTTGACGGATAAATTCATATTTTTAGTTGCATATAACAAGTTGGCGTTCATTGCATTACTTGACTATATTTAATCTTCTAACCTAATTTTATCATATGAAAGTATATAAAAATCTAATAGTTGCTTTAGTAATATCCTTTCTTGCATTTTCCTGCTCCGCACCAAAAGAAAAAGTCGAATACGGAAAGGCAACAAAAGAACTAATTACTCTTTTAGACAATGATCCTGCATTAAAATCAATGCTGGAATCTTCATTGAAGAAAGCAAAAGAGATTAACCCAAACAGAAACACGAATCCAGCTCAAAACCTTGCAGAATATTACGAATTCGTTACCTGGACGGAAACAACAATGCCTTGGGCCATAGTTAAAAAGGAAGAATATCCGGAAATATTCGACAATATTTTCCAGGGACTATGTGCGTTCTATTTCTTAATTGATCAGCCACTTTCGGAGCTGGAAGGAAAAGGATTAGTGAATAACTCCCTCCAGTATTATGAACCATTTGCCAAATGGCTGGTCACTTTTAGCAAATCATGGGGTGCTTATCTAGACACTGAAGATTCTTGGAATGAAGAATATTATCAAATGGCATTAAACGATCCAAATTTCGGTCTACAAAATGATTGGTATGAAGATCCATCCAATTGGAAGACTTTTAACCAATTCTTTGCCAGATATTTGAAGACTCCTAATATGCGACCAATTGCAAGTCCAGATTTAGATTCTGTAGTCGTATCATTTGCAGATTCAGAACCTCAGGGTGTATGGGCGATAGATAGCACCTCGAATCTGACTGAGAAAGAGGGAGTTCCAGTAAAGTCTGCTACTCTCAAATCTATATCAAAACTTATTGGCAATGACAGTCAGTACAAAGATGCATTTGCGAATGGTACATTCACCCATTCCTTCCTGAATGTGAACGACTATCACAGGTATCATTTTCCTCTGAGTGGCACAATAAAAGAGTCCAGGATAATTCAAGGTATCAATCCAACAGGTGGACAACTTTGGTGGGACCAAGAAAACAATAGATATGCATTTAACCCAACTGCCAAAACGGGGTGGCAATCTGTGGAGACTAGAGGATGTGTTATCCTTGAAACTAATGAATATGGACTTGTCGCTTTAATGCCCATTGGGATGGGAGCTGTCGGGTCAGTAAATTTTGAAGAAAATATTACTCCCGGAACTATCGTGAAAAAAGGCGACATGCTTGGGCACTTTGCCTTTGGAGGATCTGACTTCATTATGATCTTTCAGGATGGTGTTACGTTCACTTTAGATGCACCAATGCAGGAGGATGGCCAATCATATAATCATATATTAATGGGAGAACGTTTAGGTCTATTGCGGAAAGAAGAATAACGAAACGCCAACACCACCTATACACAATACCCTTCGGGATACTGCGCATAGCCGAGACCGTTGTAAACAATTTAAGAAACTCACAATAAACTAATATGAAAGGTAAAATAATCCTTATTTCCGCACTAATATTATCTACAATTTCATGCGTAAATAAAGCTGAAAGCGCAAAAGAGATTTCAATTGAAAATAATAACAATAGTAATTTTGATTTAGAAGCTGCAACAAAAATTGTTGAACAAAGAAGCAAAGAATTTGAAGATGCATTAAAAATTGGAGATTCAATAGCAGTTGGAGACATTTACACTTTAGACACAAAAATAATAGGTGCTTATTCTGGCAGAGATAATATTGTGAAAGAGGTATACGAGATGACACGAGATAGTATAACTGGGATTAAATTCAGAATAATTAATTTATGGGGGAATGAAAATATCATAATCGAGGATGCATACGTTGAGTTTTTTCATAGCGATGGTACACCTAGAAGTAAGGGTGAATGCTTATTGGTCTGGAAAAAGGAAAAAGATAATTGGAGGATTTTTCGGGATGTCTATAAACCAGAAAAAAAGTAAAAAATAGTTTACAACAATGTATAACCGCAATTACGGCGTCCCGATAGCTATCGGGACGACTAAGTCCGAATCCACTCGGAATTGCGAGCGTCAGTGCTAAACCGAAAAATAATAACTTAAAACCCGTAACTGACGGTTATACGAGACAGTTAGCCTTCATTATGACCAACAATTAGCAAATGATAAAATTCTTTAGAAAAATACGCTACGACCTTATGGAAAAAAATAAAACAGGAAAGTATTTAAAATATGCCATTGGAGAAATTGTTCTAGTGGTCATTGGAATTTTGATTGCACTTTCTATAAATAATTGGAACATTGAAAAAAACAATAGAATTGAAGAAGTTAAAATACTTAAAAATCTTCGTTCAGATTTTGAGGCTTCAATTAAAGAATTAGATGAATTAGATGAAATTAGAAAATCTTCTTTATCATGTATAAAAACTATTTTTTCAATTATTGAAACCAAAACAAATCCTTATTCTGAAAAGCAGTTAGACAGTTTGGTAATGTACGCTTCGGTACCACCTACGTACAATGGACAAATGGGAACCCTGGAAATGCTTTTTAATTCAGGAAAGGTGAATATTATTTCAAATGATGAAATAAAAAATCTTTTAATTACTTGGCCAGGACTTGTTGATGATGTGACGGAAGAAGAAATAATACTTAGAGACTTAAGCTATAATCAATATGATAATAATAGTAGTAAATACTTATCCAAGACTAACCAAATGAAGCTGTTTAAGTATAGAAATATTCCTTTTCAATCAATGCCAAATGGTGCTATGAAGTCCAATTATGATGGATATTTTAAAGATTCTGACATAGAAAATAATTATGCTATGAGAATGTCACTATTGTTGCTTATAGAAAATGGGTCAGAAAATTTAGTACAGGTAGCAAAGTATATTATTAATAAGATTGACATTGAATTAAAAAATAATAAATAACGAAAGGCTAACAAGGTGCAAAATGTCAATAGCCTCCATCCGTCGGCTACTGCATTTGCACAAGCCGTTGTGCTTCATTCCCGATAGTTATCGGGACCAACCAATAACCAATGATAAAATTCTTTAGAAAAATTAGACAAAACTTACTTTCTGAAAATAAATTCAGTAAATATTTGATTTATGCTATTGGTGAGATTCTTCTTGTGATTATCGGAATCCTTATAGCGGTATCTATTAATGGTTGGAATGAAGACCGAAAGCTAAAAAATGCAGAGCAGTCTATTCTCAAAGACCTTAAACAAGAAATGATAATAAATCTGAAAGCTTTGGAATTCGCAATTGAGGAAAACGAAAAATCCTTTCAAACCGCAATAGAGATGAGAGCGCTTTTTAGAGACAGAGCAGCTTTTGATAAAATGTCAGATAGTATGTTTTATACATCATTCAGAAAATTGAATTGGAACGTCACTTATGATCCGCAAAATGGGATACTTAATTCAATAATCTCTTCAGGACAAATCAATCAACTTTCTAATAAGGAACTAAAATATTTACTGGCATCTCTAAAGGAATTGACAACAGATGCTATAGAAAATACAAGAAAAATTGAAGCCCAAAGAGATGATTTGATAAAATCAGCTTGGACTGATGCCATGATTATTAAAGATGGAAAAAATCTGGGATTAAATATGAAATCAATATATGAGCATCCAGAATTTAGATGGGCAACGAGCCATCTTTTTTATTTTCAACGAAAAGATGGATTAAAAGAAGAAAAAGAGCTAAGGGCAACTTTAGAGAATATTATTGAACTTATTAATGAAAATATTAATAAATAACGAAAGCACAACATTGGCTATAAGTAATTGTTTGTTCTCGCCTACTTTGGAAATTCCTGTGGAATTGCCAACTGGGTGTTTACTTGCAAAGTTAACTGCTAACCCACGCAACTACTCATAGCCGAGACCGTTAGCTACAATGACCTAAATACTCACGTAGAACAATTAAAAACCACAAACGTTGAAAATATCATTCGTACTTTTTATCACAGTACTCTTACCTATTGTAAGTATAGCACAGGAAAATAAAGTAACTACAGGAAATGAAAATGGGACACTTATAGCGATTGGTGGTGGAGATATTGGACACACTAATATTATGAAAGAATTTCGGAAACTGGCTGGCGGAGATTCTGCGAAAATAGTAGTTATACCAACAGCATTTGTGAGGGACAATGAAATAGATACATTGTTATTAAAAAGAAATTTCAAAGAATATGGAATACCTAATTTTACTGTTCTACATACAAATGATTCTACTGAGGTAAATACAGATGATTTTGTGAAACCGATTAAGGAAGCTACAGGTATTTATTTTACAGGTGGTAGACATTGGAGAATAGCAGATAGTTATTTAAATACTAAAGTACACAAGGAACTATTACAATTATTGGACAGAGGTGGCGTAATTGCAGGTTCGTCAGCAGGCGCAACTATACAAGGTTCCTATTTAGCAAGAGGAGATACGAAAAACAATCAAATAATGATGGGAGACCATGAAATTGGATTCGGATTTATTTCAAATATTGCTATTGACCAACACGTGTTAAGCCGAAATAGACAGTTTGATATGTTTACAATCCTAGAGAAAAAACCTGAACTTTTGGGTGTCGGAATTGATGAGAGTACAGCTATCGTGGTCAAAGGAGATATTTTGGAAGTTATTGGAGAAAGTTATGTTATTATCTATGACAAATCGTTCTGGTCAATTGAACATAATCCATTCGATGAGGAAACTCAAAGAGAACTTCCAAATAAAAACCAATTATTCTATTTTTTGAAAAGTGGAGATAAATATAATTTAAGAGACAGAAAAGTCATTCGCAATTAAACATTGTGCATAATCAATGTAGCTAACAACGTATATAGCTCATAGCTAATCAGTTGCTTAATCTAAGTTAAGGTATATTTGGAAAGTCGCCAAATTTTTAAATTTGACGATTTCCAACAGAAAAGATAAATAGTAAAATGTAAAAATCTGGCTTTTACTCAATTCAAAATTAATCGTTAATTAACACGCTACGAGCCATATACAAGACCGTTAGCAAACAGTTTTCATATGAAGATACGATATAGCAAGAAAAGACTTAGAGCCAACCTCTTTATAGGTCTTTTGTGGTTAATGCTTAGTATTTTAAAATGGGTATTTGATGATTATATGAACTGGACGGATGGTTTCTTTTTTGGTATGGCTTTGCTGTATTTGGGACAGTATTTCTATGAGTGGAGAATTCAATATATGAATATTACTAATGAACAAATTGTTGTTAATTATCCTTTTGGTAAGAAGATCAAGTTATCCGAAATATATTGGATCAAAAAGTTTGCGGGAGATTATATTTTAAAGACAGAGAAAAAAGATTTAACCATTAATACTCAAATTATAGATAAGGATTCTCTTAATGACCTAAATGAAATTCTTGCCAAATTAAATCTACCTCCAGATAAAACACCGTTTGCTAACAACGGCTATAATTCAGCGCTGCTTTCCAACTAAATTGAAATTTCCTACATTTAATAAAAACTAGAACCGGCTAAAATAGGAGAGTGGCCGGGGCTCGCTTTTGCCGTGCTAATTTCTTCCTCTTCAAAAGAGGAAGAGCCAACGCGAAGCTCGCCCCCAAAGCCACGCCGCAATCATAGCCGGGGCCGTTAGCCTTCATTATGGAAAATATTTAACTCGTGATTCAATTTTTTCGTAAAATCAGGAAATCACTTTTGACCCAGGGAAAAATTGGGAAATACATTCCCTATGCATTAGGGGAAATTTTCCTGGTTGTAGTTGGAATCCTGCTTGCGCTCCAAATAAATAATTGGAATGAGCACAAGAAACAAAAATCGATCGCCAAAGAATTATTAAAGGATATTGAAATTTCACTGGCCAACAATTACACTCAGTTGAACTTTGTAATCAATTATAATCAAGAAGGGAATACATCTGCTGAATTAATAAAGCACCAAATTCAAAATAATCTCCCATATCACGATTCATTGGACCTCCATTTTTCAAAAGCAATTCAATACAGCACACCTGTATTAAAAAATCCAGGATATGAAAGTTTAAAGGTATTTGGTCTTAATTTAGTAGAAAATGATAGCCTAATAAAAGCCCTAGGTGATTTCTACAACATGGGCTGGATTGAAACCTTAGTTTTTCGACAAGAAAGTTATTACTACGGTACCGCTTCCCCAATATTAGTGGAGCTATTTGAGTCTGTAGCGATGAGAAACAGTATGAAGCCATTCAATTACAATACTCTGCTTACTTCAAATGAGTATCTGAGCATTTTAAATACAATGATTGCTTATAGAAAAGATCAAAATGTTTGGTATTTCGAAAACTTACAACAGCTTGACGAAATCAAGAATATGATAAGTGAGGAGTTACAGAAACCATAACGAAAGGCTAACAACGGCTATAATTCAGCGCTGCTTTCCAACTAAATTGAAATTTCCTACATTTAATAAAAACTAGAACTGGCTAAAATAGGAGAGTGGCCGGGGTTCGCTTTTGCCGACGTTAATTTTTTCTGCCCCGATAGCTATCGTGGGCAGAAAACCCAACGCTAAGCTTCACCCTCCTTGTCGCGCCACAATCATAGCCAGGACCGTTGTGCTTCATTATAACCAACCGCTAACCAATGATAAAATTCTTTAGAAAAATAAGATTAAACTTGGTTTCAGAGGGAAAAACTGGAAAGTATCTAAAATATGCATTTGGAGAGATTCTTCTTGTAGTAATTGGAATCTTGATTGCGCTATCCATAAATAATTGGAATGAAAACAGGAAATCGCAAAAAGTAGCCAACGAAATTTATCTCAATTTACGTAACTCACTCGTTCAAGATTCAACTGAAGTTCAGAGAATAATTAAATCGCAAAGTAAGAGTTTAAATGTACAGAAAGAATTGATTTTAAAACAAGCAAGTCAAGAGTCAATTGAATTTGAAGAAATTAATTTGCATCAATTAATTGAAGATATACAAATAGGAGTATTTAGTTTCTTCCCAAAGACTGGAATTTATAATTCTATCGTTTCAAATAATGGAATGGACCTTTTAAAATCAACGAAAATTAAGGCTTCATTAATTAATCTTTATGACTATCAATATGAAAGATACGCAAATATGGATGCCACAATTGAAAATAAATATCACTCCCGACTATTTCCTGTAATATTTAAGAAAATCGGGTACGTAGGTAATGTTACTGAAAATCCTGACCAATTATTATTCAAAGAAAATTACGAAGAATTAGTTTCTGAATGTAGAAACGTTCATGGTATTTTAACTTCAAATAGGGATTTACTCATTGAAATTAGCAAAGAGATAAATGAGTTATTACAAATGATTAGAGATGAACTTGACAAATAACGAAAGCTCAACAACGGCTATGGTTTATCGCCCTCAGAGGTCTGGGATAATTTGCTATTTTAGGGATAAATAAAAACAAAACGTAAAGGCTGGCGCCCCTAGGCGCCAAACCAAAGCCGGAACCGTTGTGCTTCATTATCCCAAGCTCGATAAATTAAATATCCTACCTTTCGAGAAACAGCTAACCAATGATAAAATTCTTTCGTAAAATTCGACAAAACTTACTTATAGAAAACAAAACTGGAAAGTATTTTAAGTATGCCTTCGGAGAGATTGTTCTCGTGGTTATTGGGATATTGATTGCTTTACAAATCAATAGCTGGAATGAGGAAAGAATTATAAAAAATAATATTAATCTTTATTTAGGCGCTTTAATGCAGGATATGAAGGAAGATATTAAGATTATTAAGAGCGGCCGACGTTATCATATTTTTCGTATTCATTCTGGCATCTATATGCTTGATTTATACAACCCAGAAGAAAAACTGACTTTTCTTTCTGATAACAACAATTTGCCAGTGTGGGAAGATCCTAGTTGGAGATGGGAAGGCCCTGTGCCAACTAAATATGACACTAATTTTATAAACACCAGCCTTGTTTGGCTGTTTAGGTATCAACCTACCTATCCAGTTAAAAGGACTATCGATGAATTTAGCAGTTTAGGATTATTTTCAAAAATGGAAAATCATGCGCTTAAAATTCAAATCGAAAAGTATTATAATTATTTTGATTGGACACATAACGACTCAAATAAAGAATATAATACGACCGTTTTATGGAATAAATCTTTAGTTGAAAGTGGAATTGGGTATATGGATCTGGCCAATTTAGAGAACCCCATTGAAGTTATATTTTCGGATAAATCGCGTAGAGCTATTCTTAAAAACATGATTGACGAATCTATTTATAAATCATCTACGGACGAAGCGATTCTTACCTATTTAAGCAAGTTGATAAACGAAATTGAGGTAGAAATACAAAGGAATTAAATATATAACGAAAGCACAACAACGGCCATAATTCATCGCTGCCTTAGAACTTCCTTGAAATTTCCTACATTTAATAAAAACTAGAACTGGCTAAAATAGAGGAGTGGCCAGGGCTCGCTTTGCCACGGCTAATTTCTTCCTCTTCAAAAGAGGAAGATCCAACGCGAAGCTCGCCCCCATAGCCGCGCCGCAATCATAGCCAGCATCGTTGTGCTCCATTATTAGAACAATCTATAACCAATGATAAAATTCTTTCGAATAATTAGACAAAAAATGCTGACTGAAAATAAGTTCAGTAAATATCTGATTTACGCAATTGGAGAAATTGCATTAGTTATGATAGGAATTCTTTTAGCACTACAAGTCAATAATTGGAATGAAAATCGAAAAGTCCAAAAGGAAATTCGAGAAATCTACAACCAAATAGTTTTTGAACTAGATAACGATATAGCTGAACTTTCGGAAAATTTGAATAGGTATGAATCGATAAAGCCTGTTTTCGATAATGTTGTTTCAGATTCCAGAACAGTGGAATTATTGGATGATGGATTATCAAGAATAATCGCTGGAAGTCTAAATACTATCCTAAATAAATCAGGAGTTGAACGCCTAAAAACAATATCTGTTAATGATAGCTTATCGTTGAAAGTGATAGAAATGTATGAGCAATTAGAGTGGTTCATTAGAACAGAACAAACAATTTCTGAAAGCCAAAGATTAATGACCATTAACTATAAAGATAATTATAGTTGGTATCCTGAATGGATAAACAAAAGAATAACAAAAGACAACAGCAGTCCGGAATTACAGGATTACTTCGTGAACAGTCAAGAGTACAGGCATAACGTAATCTATAGTTACCAACAGGTTTATAATAGATATGTACCTCGTTTAAGAAGAAGTATTCCCCGAGTAAAGCAAATCAGAAACGAGTTGCAAAATGCAATAAACAAATAACGAAAGCACAACAACGCTTATAGCACATGCCGTTGGCAAACACAAAAATTCATTACCTTTTATTTTAATTAATTTTCGTTTAACTCATTCTGCCGGTAAAACGGCACGAGCCATACACAAACACGTTGTGCTTCATTACAAGACACCACTAACCAATGATAAAATTCTATAGAAAAATTAGACAAAAACTATTATCTGAAAACAAATTTGGAAAGTATCTGGCTTATGCCATCGGAGAAATAGTACTTGTTGTTATTGGCATTCTAATAGCTTTATATATTAACAACCGAAATCAAATTCGTCTATTTGAAGAAAGAACAGATATACTAATGAACGAAGTCCTTCTAGATTTAGAAAATTTGATAAAAGCTTCTAATTACCAATTAGATTTTTACAGTAATAAACAGATCATTTTTGACCTAATTTTAAATAATAAATTAACATATGACGATTATTCAAGTAATAAATATCCTAATCTTTCGACTGCAACTACTTGGTATAATGGAGGATTAAAGCAAAGAATGGCATATGATAATTTGACGAAGGAAATAAACGCAATACCCGAAAAATATAAACCTGTATTCAAAGATTTGAGTCTCTTATACAGCAATAAGTTTAACGAAAATTATCGGGATTTGATTGAAAATATGTCAAATGAAAATATGAAAAAGAGAGCTGATAAATACGAGTGGTATTCCTATTCAGGGTCTTACAGCGAGAATAAAGAAATGTTTGATTATATGCTTAATGACTATTTATATAAAAATGAAGTTAAACACTATGCCACAATAGTAAACTTTCATATTGGTTATATTCTAGGAGATAAGAATAGAGCACAAAAAAGCTATAAGGAGATATCAACGCTCTTGAATAAGCCAATTGATGATGACATCATTGATTACAATTTAGACCTTTTTAAAAATTTAGTTGGAGAATGGGAAACTGAAATGGCGCCAGGTATAATTGTAACTGTTTATGAGGACAAAAAACGATTGTTTTATAAAGACAATATTGATTCTATTGTCGGACAATTTCACATTATTTCCAACAAAAAGCTAATCAATGAAAATAGGGTTTTCTTCACAATTGTAAATGAACAAGATGAAATTGTCGTAAAACAAACTGGAGGAATTAATTGGAAAAAAGTAAAATAAATAACGAAAGCACATCAATGTATATTAGCCATTAAAACGACTCATATACTAGACTGTTGTGCTCAATTAAACCAAACTCAATGAAAACTAAAGTTATAATTGTCCTAGTAGCCCCCTTATTATTCATTTCAGGTTTAATTGTTGGAAAGCATAATCCCAAGAATAGTGATGAAGGTAAAATTCTTGGTCTCAATCACGTAGGATTAAGGGTGAGTAATTTTAACAAAGCAGTAGACTTTTATCAAAATGATCTTGGTTTTCCTATGATTTACAGATTTAATAAGGAAGAAAGCAAACCAATTTTCGCTTATGTGCAAATTAATAAATCAACATTTATAGAACTGTTACCGGCTGATGAAGAACATCCGGTAGGAATAGATCATTTCGGGCTAGAGACGCACAATAATGAGAAAGTGGTGAGCGCTTTTCATAGTTTGGGATTGGAATGTACTAAATCAACTACAAGTCCATTTACTCGTGTTAATATCGCCCATGTTATAGATCCAAATGGCATATATTTCGAAATAATCGAAGCAACCGAAGGCTCTGATTTAAAAAGAGTAATGGATAACTGGAAGGAGTAACAGAGCACAACAACGGCTATAATTCAGCGCTGCCTTAGAACTATATCAAAATTTCCTACATTTAATAAAAACTAGAACTGGCTAAAATAGCAGAGTGGCCGGGGCTCGCTGTTGCCAGCCAGTCTACCGGCAGGCAGGCGCTAATTTCTTCCTCTTTTAAAGAGGAAGAGCCAACACGTAGCTCTCCCCAAAAGCCGCGCCGTTCCGAGCGAAGCGAACAGCGGAATCAAATCATAGCCAGGACCGTTGTAACACATTTAAAAACCAAGCATTATTAAAAAGACAACGAAAGACATAGAAACTAATTCCGAAACCTCGAAAAAACATGATCCTATTTGGGAGTCAGAAACCAATCATCATGCGCATTCGTCTGAATGGATAGGAGCTCTTGTAAGATATCTTATTTTCTTTGGGAGGAAAGACTTTGATCATCTATATGTTAGTAAAGAGCGAAATAAAAACTCCTTCATAGGTACCCTTGTAAAACTCATTCTATTCTTCCTAGTCATATATCTTGTATTTCGATTTGCTAAATAAAAAAACACACCACCAACAACGTGTATAATCCATTGCTCTAATTGGTTAAGACAAGGATTATTTCCTAACTTAGTTTAAACTTGATTCCTAGGGCGGAATCCTAGCGCCTGCCTGCCACAGTCAGGGATTCAACCGCAACGGAATCATACACGAAAACGTTAAAGCTCAAAAAACGAGAATTTGAATGAACAAAACGATATTTAAGATTACCAAAATGGATTGTCCTTCGGAGGAAAATCTAATCCGAATGAAATTGGATGGAATCTCAAGTATCGCGAATTTAGACTTCGACATTACAAACCAAAAACTGACCGTTTTTCACAGCGGAGAAATTGACTTAATCGAAAAGTCCGTTCTCGAACTGAATTTAGGCGGAAAGAAAATATCAACTCAACAAATCCAACAAAGGGAATTTAATGAAAACTTAAACCAGAAGAAGCTTCTCTGGACGGTGCTCGGAATAAATTTCGCCTTTTTCCTAATCGAAATGACAACTGGAATAATCTCAGAATCAATGGGATTAGTTGCAGATAGTCTGGATATGCTTGCAGACAGTTTCGTTTATGGAATTAGCTTGTTTGCAGTTGGTGGAACTTTAATAAGAAAAAAACGGATTGCCAAACTTGCAGGTTATTTTCAGATTACACTCGCAGTTATTGGGTTTGTGGAAATTCTGAGAAGGTTTTTCGGAACAGAAAAACTACCTGATTTTTCAACGATGATAATCGTTTCGATTTTCGCACTAATTGCAAACGGAATTTGTCTTTACATTTTACAAAAGTCAAAAAGTAAAAAAGAAGCTCATATGAAAGCAAGTATGATATTTACATCCAACGATCTGATTATAAACTTGGGAGTAATAGTCGCCGGACTTATGGTAAATTGGTTGAACTCAAGCAAACCTGATTTAATTGTAGGAACAATCGTTTTTGTTTTGGTGATTCAAGGTGCGCTTAGAATATTGAATTTGAGCAAATAAAAAAACACTAACCATAACAACGGCTATAAGCCATCACTTCGGCTAACGCTTATAAATCCCAAGCACTAAGCACCAAATTCCTAAGACAGAAATTTCCACGATAGGAATTGGGATTTGGAATTTGTATTTTGGAATTTCCCGGCCGTGCCGGCTTATAGCCAGAACCGTTGTACCAAATTGAAAACTAACCAATATGAATAGAGTATTTATAGTGTTTTTAGTAATTCTTATTTTTTCTCAATCTTATGCACAAAAACCAAGAGCAAGAGATTTAGGCGTTCCGTTTGTTGGAAAGACAGGCGCATTTAATGCCATAACGGATGTTAAAGGCGTTGAAGTAGGCTATAGTACCATAATTTCTGGAGAAGGAGAAAACATCGTAGGCAAAGGACCTATAAGAACAGGAGTTACTGCAATATTTCCCAGAGGAAAGTCCAAAAAATTTAGTCCGGTATATGCCAACTGGTATAGTCTTAATGGAAATGGAGAAATGACAGGTACAACCTGGGTTACAGAATCAGGTTTTCTAGAAACGCCGATTATGATTACAAACACCAATAGTGTTGGAGAAGTAAGGCAAGCTGTACTGAAATGGTATGTTGATACAGACTGGTATAGTGGAGAAAATTGGTGGTATACATATCCAGTAGTAGCTGAAACATATGATGGATTTCTTAATGATATTTACGGGTTTCACGTAAAAGAAAAACACGTTTTGGAAGCTATCGAAAATTCTTCAGGTGGAAGAATAGCTGAAGGAAATGTTGGTGGAGGAACTGGTATGATGTGCTTGGGTTTTAAAGGCGGTACAGGAACATCATCAAGAGTTTTCAAAATCAAGGATTCAACTTATACAGTCGGAGCAATTGTTCAATCTAACTTTGGAGCTAAAAGAAACCTGTCAATAGCGGGTGTTCCAGTAGGTATTGAGCTAAAAGACACTTTGAACTATGAATATAAAGCACCACCGAAATCCAGAAGACAAGAAGGAGATGGTTCTATTATAGTAATTGTTGCAACCGATGTTCCTTTATTACCACATCAATTAAAAAGAATTGCACAAAGAATTCCTTTAGGAGTTGGTATTGTTGGCGGACGAGGAAGCAATGGTTCAGGAGACATATTTTTAGCATTTTCAACGGCAAATGAAAAGGCATTTAATCGTGATAAAATGACTACAGTCGAAACTATGTCAAATGATCTATTGATGCCAGTATTTGAAGCTACGGTTCAAGCAGTGGAAGAAGCAATAATAAATGCAATGGTAGCTGCCGAAACAATGGAAGGGATTAATGGAAATAAAGCTTATGCTATTCCACACGACTTACTGATTGAAACACTCAAAAAATATAATCGAATAAAAAAATAAGGTGGTACGACAATGGCCATAATTAATGGCGCCGTTTTCGCCTAATTCTGAATCCCGAGACCGTTGTGCTTCATTATCAGAAACCGCTAACAAGTTGTCAAATTCTATAATAAAACGAGCTGTGTTCTTTGGAGAATAAAATTGAGTAAACTATTACTTAGATTAGATAAAATTATTATTATGAAATACAGTTTAAAAAAAATTGCAATAATTACTGAAATAATTGGAGGTATTGCAATTATTGTATCTCTCATTTTTGTTGGTTTTCAGTTTAGAGAAAATACTATTGCAACAAAATCTGCAACTGCAAATTCTGCAAATGGAATGACAGTTGATTGGTATACTGCGACTGGTAATAGTGCGCAATCAAGCCAACTTATGTGGGACTATTTAAAGGACCCGAAAAGCATAAAATCAACCGGCGAAATATATCAAGCTACTATTTTAATTCATGGTTTAATTCTATCCTTTCAAAATAGTTACTATTTGACAAATCAAGGTACATTAGATCAGAATGTTCAAGAATCACTTACGGCGGCCATTAGAGCTGTAAAAGAGCAACCTGGTTGGCAAGAGTATTGGCAAAATAGAAAATCTCTTTTCTTTGTGGAATTTAGAGATTATGTGGACTTAATCATGAATTCAGAATCTGAAGTAAGTGAAGGTATTTATGAGAACTTAAAAAAGGAAGAAACGGAAGCCAATATTTCGGATTAATTAATCAGTAAGTTAAAATAGGAATTTTTAAGTTAATTGATCAGGAATTAAAAATAACGAAAGCACAACAAGGTATATAACTCATTATAACGACTTATATACCGAACCATTTTAAGTCCTAAAACAAACCAATGAACAAAGCCCTAAATCTTCAGAAAAACCTCATGATTTTCGGAATACCATTATTTATAATCGGAATAATGGTGTTCATCACCAAATCGAATTTATTTAGCACAAATCCTGGTCTTTTATTTATTGGAGTTACATTTGATTTATTGTTCACTGTACCGCTGGTATATTTTCTATTAATTAGAAAAACAAATATTCCGAAAACAACAGTAGTTCCATTCTTTATTCTTGGTATTATTATTTGTTCGCTCATACTTCCAGCTGAAAATCAATATTATCTAAATCTTTTTAAGACGTGGGTGCTTCCAATCGTGGAACTATCAATTTTATGTTTTGTCATCTTCAACATTCGGAAAGCAATAAAACGATATCAACTGCACAAAACAGAATCGATTGATTTTTTCACAACTTTAAAAACCACTTGCTATGAAATACTTCCAAAAGCAGTAGTTATACCTGTAGTAACCGAAATCGCTGTTTTCTTTTACGGATTTGTTCATTGGAAAAAAAGGAAGTTGAAGGACAATGAATTTTCTTATCACAAAGAAAGTGGAACGGTTACTCTATTAATTGCAATTATATTTATCGTAGCTATTGAAACTATTACCTTTCATATTTTATTGGCGAAATGGAATACTACTGTTGCCTGGATCTTGACTTTTTTGAGTATTTATTCTGGTGTTCAAATTTTCGGATTTGTAAAATCAATGTTCAAAAGACCAATATCAATTGAAAACAACAAACTCTTCGTTCGATATGGCATTATGAACGAAACGACTATTGATTTATCTAGCATTGACAGCATTGAAATTTCATCAAAAGATATAGAATTGAACACAGAAACCCGGAAGCTATCATTTTTGGGAGAACTGGAACCCCATAATGTTGTCATCAGATTAAAAGAAAAAAACACATTGATTGGACTATTTGGAATTAAACGAAAATATAAGAATCTAGCATTGCACGTTGACGATAAAACTGAATTTAAGAATCGAATAAATAAGGCCTTACAGCAATCACAATAAGTAATGGCGCCGTTCTCGCCTACTTCTGAATCCCGAGACCGTTGTGCTTCATCCCGATAGCCATCGGGACAAAACGCTATCCATTTTATTTATTATACATTTAGAGAAACTAACCTTTAATGATCAAATTCTTTCGAAAAATACGCTACGACCTTATGGAGAAAAACAAAACCGGAAAGTATCTGAAATACGCCATAGGCGAAATTATCCTTGTAGTTATTGGAATTTTAATTGCACTTCAAATTAACAATTGGAATGAAGATAGAAAAGATAGAAATCGGGAACAAGCCATTTTAAAAAACCTTCAAACAGACTTTCAAACTAATATCAGAAATGTTAATGATGCTACTGGCAGTTTTATGGTAGCCTATGAAGCGTCAGCAAATTTACTCGAAATTATTATGGCTGATGATATCATTGACGGTTCTGAAATTGAACAATTATTAGATGATATCATTAATAAGACCCAATCAATTGACATCATTACTGGGTCAATAGACGAAATGCTCAATACAGGATCCATAAACCTAATAAAAGATGATAATTTGAGAAAAAAACTATCAAACTGGTCATATTATCAAACAGATACTGAAGATGATATCGTAATATACAGAGACTATTTATTTGGGTTTTTTATTCCTTCATTAATGGACAAAGCCCTTTTGAGAAATATGGCGGTACCTGATTTTTTTGAGGAGGATCTCAACTTAAAAAATATTGCCAAATCAAATTTCAAAATCGATTACAACACTACGATTAGAACCATTGAATTTGAAAATGAGGTATACAATAATACCTTAAACTATATGTATGCAATTAACTCATATAAGGTGTTTAATGATTATTTATCTGAAACACTGAAACTAATTGAATTAAATACTGATGATTAAATTCTACAAAACATTTGGAAAAGCATTTACCATCTTAAATAAGTAAGGGATTGTAAGCGGGAAAAATCAAAAGATTTGAAAATAAATAGTGAAAGCACAACAATGACTATAAGTAATGGCGCCGTTTTCGCCTACTTCTGAATCCCGATAGCTATCAGGACGCGGATTTTGATAGCACCAGTTCGTAACGCTCGTGTCAGTTTGGTGTCTACTCGTTAAATTAACCGCTAAACCACACAACTACTCATGGCCAAAACCGTTGTGATTTATTAAAACCAAACGCTAAACAATGATTAAATTCTTTAGAAAAATACGCTACGACCTTATGGAGAAAAACAAAACTGGAAAGTATGTGAAATATGCCATTGGCGAAATCTTACTTGTGGTCATTGGGATACTTGTAGCATTACAAGTCAATAACTGGAATCAAACAAGAATAGAATTAAATAAAGAAAAACAGGTTTTAAAAAGTCTAAAAAAGGAATTGACGGAAAATCTAATAGAATTAAACTATGATATTAAACGAGTCGATTCCGTGTATAACAATTTAAATAAATTAATGAAGTTGTTGATATTAGGTCATTCCAACAACACTAATCTCGATAGCCTTATATCATTTACTTTATCTACCCCTACATGGAATCCGAGTTCTTATGTCCTTAATGATTTAAAAAACTCTGGTAAAATTTCTCAATTAACTAATCTGAAACTGCAAGAAAAGTTATTTACGTGGGAAAGACAATATGATAACACGATTGAATATACTCAAGATTTTAGGGACAGTAACGATAAATATATTGATTTTTTAAGAGACAAAGCTTCTTTAAGAAATTTTGATGTTTACACAGATCCAATCAAAATTCAACCTTCAAGAATAGGTTTTAATAGTGAAGATTTATTGAACAACCTACAATTTGAAAATTATGTAGACGATAGATTAATAACAACTAGCAACTTAAAAACTGAATACAAGGAAGCTCAGAAGATTGTTGAGGACTTAATAAATTCAATTGAGCTTTAATAGCTATATTAGGATTTGGTCTATTTACAACGAATGCGAGATAATGACCATCAGTAATTGTTTATTCTGGCCTACTTGTGAATCCCGATAATTATAGGGACTAACCCATATCCAATGATAAAATTCTTTAGAAAAATTAGACAAAATTTACTTTCCCAAGGAAAGACTGGAATGTATTTAAAGTACGCCATTGGTGAGATTATACTCGTTGTAATTGGCATTTTGATTGCGCTGCAAATAAATAATTGGAATGAGCAACGTAATGAAAGTAAGGAAGAGCGATTAATACTGTTAAACTTAAAAGAAGACTTTGTTTATAACCAAAGAATTTTGGATAGTTTAGTGGGGCGTCATATTGAAATTAAAGAACTTCAAATTTCCATTTTAAATTACACCGGAAAAAAACCTAAACCTGTAACAGAAAATGAATTCAATATTATTCTGGAGACCTTATATCATATGGGAGAATT
The DNA here is from genome assembly GCF_004139715.1 of Muriicola soli. Taxonomy (GTDB): domain Bacteria; phylum Bacteroidota; class Bacteroidia; order Flavobacteriales; family Flavobacteriaceae; genus Muriicola; species Muriicola soli. The sequence goes on from NZ_CP035544.1 coordinate 1,168,498, forward strand.
TTACCCCAAGAAAGGTGCTCTAAACGACTTAATTAATTCTGGAAGATTAAAGATTATTAAGAATCAGAGATTAAGGAACAGTTTATCTTCTTGGCCACCCGTTGTTGAAAGAATAAAAAAACGTGAGGAAAACATCAGACAAGGTATGAATGGTATTCAAATATTGATTGAAGAAAATGGAAGCTGGCTAAATGTAGATAACGTTTCTAATTCTCTAACAATAACAAGTAACGCTTTTCCGGAATCCGGTTTTGATGTGGATAACCGAGACTTACTAAATGATTTAAAATTCGAAAATAAGGTTGAATCTGAAATTGTTCAAATGAATATTTTAATTCGCGTTCAAAAAGAGGCTTTAAAATCACTTACAGAAATTTTAGATCTAATAGAAAAAGAAATTAAAACTAATGATAACTAAGCACAACACCGTGTATAATTAATTGCTTTGGCAAGTGCCTATTTGGAAAATTCCTTCGGAATTTTCTCGAGCTCGTTTTTTTTCAAATTAGTTAATGAGATTCGCAACTTGACCATAAACAAACACGATGTGCTTCATTCCCGATAACCCCGATAGCTATCGGCGCCGGACCAACCACCAACCAATGATTAAATTCTTTAGAAAAATTAGACAAAACTTACTGATGGAAAACAAAACAGGAAAGTATTTGAAATATGCTATTGGTGAAATTGTGCTAGTTGTTATTGGGATTTTAATTGCCTTACAGATTAATAATTGGAATGAAAACAGGCTAAACAAAAAGACTGAAAAGAATTATTTGTCAGGAATTATTGCAAACCTGGATAAGGATATTGAAGAACTAAAAAGACGTATGAGCAGGGATACTTTGCAACTTCAAGCTCAAACGACAATTTTAAAAAGTTTTCGAGCAGAAAAAATTAAAAATGATATTCCCCATCTAGTATCAGCAATTCTCAGATTTCAGGGTATAACATCGTTTTCAGGAAATAATATTGTTTTTGAAGACATGAAATCTTCAGGTAAAATAAATCTAATAGTCTCTGATACTTTGAGGTTCAAAATATTAGATTATTATAAAGCTTTCGAGTCTCTCAAGAAAAAAGAAACTTTCAATAATAACATTACTATTCAGTTGAAAGATCCCATCTCAATGGCTTATTTGGACCCTAATTCAATTTACGAAGCCAACGTAATTCCGGATTTATGGAAATCTGAAGTGAATAGGCTCGACTTATCCTTTTTTGAACGTAACTCAGACAGCCCGGAAGTGACTGACTTTGCCAACAAAATAAGTTCCATAAAAGCAATGCTGCTCGGAAACCATCGGAGCAAAATACGCCTTTCCAATGAGGCCAAGGAACTTAAGAAGTACATCTTGAAATATATTGAAGAATAATTATGATATTTATAGAAATGAACTGTCAGCCAAATTAAAGATGAACATCATATAAATAGTTAGATCTTCCTATGATTTTCTTTGGATAGCTAACACACTAAGGTTTAGGTAAAATTGAATAATGAATAACGAAGCACAACAAGGCTAATTAATATTGCCAAAAGGCTGTGTTTAATCATAAAAACAAACGGCTACATTAAAACCGGGACCTTATGTGTCATCAGTAAAGCAATAAAATGAATATAATCAAACTTCCCCTTAGGGTGCCAGTCCTGGTTTGGAATGTATTAACCACAACTTTTTTTTGGACTACAACAATGAGAATGTTGCTAAAGCCTGAAATATCTGGTTGGGGTATTTTCAATTTTGGCGGAGAAGGATTAAAAGGAGACTACTGGCTACCACCCCTAATCGTATTTTTGGCTCTATTGGTCTTTTATCTTGAAGGACGAGGCAAATTCAGGACTATTTATCACATAATGATAATTAGCTGGAACTTATTGATTACCGGAGCTGTTGTCTATGGTAACTTCCATTCTAGCACACAAGTTTCGTTCGATACGTGGGGAGTCAATATTTCATTTATATGGCTCTTAGTTCCATTTATTTTGTTTCTTATATTAACTGTTGCTTTAGTGGTACAAGAAAAAAATGGAAAGCATTTAATTCCGTGTTATGAATGGTCAAAGATTAATTGGAAACCTCTGGTTATTGCTATATTATTATTTCCGGTTGCACTTCTTTTCTTTAGGTTAGGTGAGGGATTTAATTGGCTTATAAAAATTGCCGTTGGAGCGACCATAATTCAGTGGATATTACTAACAGAGGTTTTAGGTCGTCCTTATAAAAAAAAATAGAAAAATTCTACTGACATCTGATGGCTCATTAAGAATTAATCAATGGGTGAATAGGGAATACCACATACGCATAACAATAGCTATAGACAATGCGGGCAAAAGAGCATATATGAAAGTGAGTACAAGCAATAAACTTATCGGTAGTCAGACAATGAAGTGAGTTGATAATCCGTACTACGTATAGACGAGACCGTTGCGCGACATAAAAAAACAAACTATGAAATACAATAATATCATTATTACTCTAATACTGGTTTTTACTTTTTCTTGTAAACAAAAAGAGACAACAAAAGATACTGAAACTGAAATTGGAACCGAATCCAAAATGCTTGTAACGCATTATTACTCTGTTAAGATGGAAAACGGAATTGCAGTAAAGGATAGCCTAAAAGACTGCTTTTCATGTAATCAAGCTGAAGTCTATGACAGAAATGGAAAACAAACGGAATTGCGATTTTATAAATCGAATATGACAGATATGTATGGATATGAAGTTTATAATTTCAACAATGAAGGACACAAAACAGGGTCAAAATATTTTGAAGGCGATTCATTAACTACGATTTATACATATGATTTAGATAATGAAGGCCGAATTTTGAAAGGGATGGCATTTAATGCCATTACAGATGAACCTTTATACGGTTATATAAATGAATATGATAAAAATGGAAATCACATTTCTACTGGGTCTTTAAACTCTAAAGAAGAAGTAATTGACTACTATAAAAGGACGTTCAACGACAATGGAATAGTTGTTTTAGAGAATATAGTAGACCTTGAAGGTAATCCCATATTCAAGGTTAAATATGAATATCGACCTCAAGCGGATGATAATTGGACTGAACAACTTACGTATTACAACGATGAACTTAAAGAAATTCGGTATCGGGAAGAAATAATGATAAAGGGCGAAAAAACCTTGCCCAACAATGGCGATAAGTAAAGGCGCCGTTCTCGTCTACTTCTGAATCCCGATTACTATCAGGACACGTGACTGCTCATAGCGAAAACCGTTGTGTGCAACCTGAAAACCCATGCGGCAATTGATGGAATTTGATAAAAACATATTGTCTTTTCTAAAACCAAAGTTGTTAGATGAATTACTTAAGAAATCTACACTTAAGGAATTTTCAAAAGGCACTGAAATTTTAAGAGAAGAACAATATGTAAAAGTATTGCCAATAGTTATTAATGGACTTGTAAAAGTTTATTCGCGATTTGATGAAAAGGAATTACTACTTTATTACATAGAACCGGCTCAAAGCTGCGTAATGACTTTTTATGCGGCATTAAAAAATACGCCAAGTAAGGTTTTTGCAACTACTGAAGAAGAATCTAAAATTCTTCTAATTCCTGTTCAGTATTTACCAAATTGGCTTAAAGAGTACCCTGGTTTTAATAACTTATTTTATAACCAATTTAATTTACGTTATTCTGAGCTTTTAGAAACAATTCGTCATTTACTATTGGACAAAATGGACAAGAGACTTTATGACCATCTTAAAAAGAAATCAGAATTAACTAAAAGTAATTCCGTTATAATGAGCCATAGTCAGATAGCAAATGAATTAGGGACTGCCCGAGAAGTAATAACCAGGGTTTTGAAAAAACTTGAGACAGATGAAAAGGTTATTCAGCATGCAGGTGAAATAAAAATTATTAGCGAGTGGTGACCGCAGTCACTGCATACGTCTATAACGCCACTTACCTTTGTAGAGCAATAATGCTACAACATTTTATTCTTAAGAGATGAAAAAAAATATGGGAAGTGCAGATAGGATTATTCGAATAATAATCGCTGCGATCGTTGGAATTCTTTATTTTACAGGAATCATTTCGGGAACTTTAGGTCTAATCCTTTTGATACTTGCAGGTATTTTCGTTTTAACCAGTTTAATTAGCTTTTGTCCACTTTATGCACCATTTGGCATTCGTACATGTGATTTAAAAGAAAAAATATAGCTGTGAAAAAATTAAGATAGCACATAACAAGGTGTTTAAGCAATAGCGGTTTGAGTGAAAGCTCGAACCGTTTTTCGTTTAAATAAAGTATATTAAAATCTGAAAAGAAGTAGAATTAAATCCGCCACTGCTCATACATTGAACCGTTGTGCTTCATAAACCCTTCGCTAAAGCTTAGGCTGGCAGTAATACAGTGAAACACTTTAAATATGCTATAGGAGAAATTCTCCTTGTCGCAATCGAGATTTTAATTGCCGCCAAATAAAGTTTTAATCCTACAAATGGAATCTCTGCTTTCAGAAATAAAGAATTGTACCCTTTGCTTACCTCATTTAAGCCATGGGGTGAATCCGGTGATATCCGCTTCATCTAATAGCAAAATTATCATCATCGGTCAAGCCCCAGGAAGTATAGTCCATAGAACCAGTATCCCCTGGGATGATAAAAGTGGTGACCGACTAAGATCCTGGATGGGTATATCCAAAGAAGTTTTCTATAATAAGGACTTATTTGCCTTAATTCCCATGGGATTTTGTTATCCCGGCAAAGGCAAAAGTGGAGATTTGCCCCCAAGACCTGAATGCGCCCCGAAATGGCACGATCTTGTTATGGACCATATTCCAAATAAGGAACTAATAGTATTGATCGGTACCTACGCCCAGAAATATTATTTAAAAGAATCAGCCAAAAACACCCTTACAGATACAGTAAAGAATTACGGTACATACCTCCCAAGGTATATGCCGCTTCCCCATCCTTCCCCCAGAAATAATATTTGGCTTAAAAAGAATGAATGGTTTGAAGAATCCGTAATCCCCGAATTAAAAAGAAGAACCAAAACCATATGCTATTACTAGTTATTGGGGGCTAATGGGATAAGGCACTAAAATTTACACCATTCTTCCGTATCTTGATTGAGGAAAATAGAATTTCACAGCTATACCAGACATTGAAACGATACTTTTTTCTGTTGTTTAATAAAATACAAATCCGCATCATATGTACATAGGCAAAGTATATCGAATAACCGACATGGTTAGATGGACCCGTTTTGAGACCTTTTGGTTTATAGTCATCATCGGATTATGGGTTGCCATCTATTATTTCCTGGATTTATCCTGGTTCAGAATCCCATGGACTCCCATGGCGTTAATTGGAACTGCAGTGGCATTCGTGATTGGATTTCAAAACAATGCGGTCTATGGACGTATTTGGGAAGCACGGAAAATCTGGGGTGGTATAGTCAACACTTCCCGCACTTTTGGAGTATTTGTTCAGGATATGCTTTCTGATGAACACACAAAAGAAAGCGTTTCTAAGGAGACCATTAGGAAAGAAATAAAAGCATTAACGTATCGGCATATTGCATGGCTAACTGCATTGAGATATGCCATGAGAAATAAACAAAGGTGGGAAACTACCAGCAACCACAGAACAAATACCGAATGGGGTATAAAGCCTCCTGAACAGTTATCCAGTCTGGAAGAGGAGCTTAAACCCTATCTCTCCCAAAGCGATCTTGAAGAAGTGATGAGCAAGAACAACCGGCAAACCGCATTACTCTATTCGCAATCACATCATCTTAGAAAGTTAAAAGAACAAGGTATGATCTGGGAATTTTCATTTCTTGAACTCGAAAACCTCATTAAAGAACTCTTTACACTTCAAGGGCAAACCGAGCGCATAAAGAACTTTCCCTATCCACGGCAATACGCTTCATTAAACCATTATTTTATGTGGCTGCTTTTGCTGCTCTTGCCCATGGCATTGGTACCGCAATTCATGGATATTGGGAATGAAATTTCTGCTATTTACCCCACATGGGGAGCGCATTTTATTTGGTTTACCATACCAATTTATACGGCTGTCGCCTGGATGTTCCATACCATGGAGCGAATCGGCAGAACCGGAGAAAACCCTTTTGAGGGAACTTCAAATGATGTCCCTATATCAACCATTTCAAGAGGAATTGAAATCGATTTAAGGCAAAATCTGGGGGAGGGCATATCTGAAATACCTCCTCAGTTCCCGGCTGATCTTGGGGTTCAATTCTAAAACAATAATCTTAACAATACTTTCAATTAAGGACAAATCAACGCTGCTTAAAGCAGGGCATTACTAAGTGGAAAAATAGTAACTTAAGATCTTAAACTTATACTTAACTGAGATAATTAGAATGCATTTTGACGATCCTCGCCTATGATAAAATTCTTTCGTAAAATTCGTTACAACCTTATGAGTGAAAATAAAACAGGAAAGTATTTGAAATACGCCATAGGCGAAATAATCCTTGTTGTTATTGGAATATTGATTGCTTTACAAATCAATAATTGGAATGAACAAATAAAGCTCAATAAAGACATAGATGACCATCTTGTAATACTAAAAGAGAATTTATTAGAAGATCAACTACAACTCCAAATCTTAAAGCAAAACATTACCACAAGAAAATTAGCGGCAGATTCAGCCATGTTTCAAATGATGACTATAACATCCTTGGATTCCCAACTTAAAAAGTATCTGATACAATTATATCAAGAATTTAAGTTCAGTCCGAACACTAACGCCATTGAGACTATAAATCAATCGAATGAAATTCCCGCTTTAAATAATGAATTGAGAACGGCTATACTAGACTATTATTCACTTATTGAAAGAACTAAGGAAAGAGAACATATTTCCAACAGCCAGATACAAACCAAATATGAACCATATTTGAATGAAAATTATCCAACTATTTTTCAAAAAAATAATGAATTTGAATTCCTGGCTACTTACTACAAAGATGATCCCAGACCAATATCAACGATAGATCGCGACCAGTTTCTTAATGACAAAATTTTAGAGACGCTACTAGTTTCTCGCTATTACCAATGTAATGCATTGGAAAAGTTTTATGAAGACCTGATTATATCATCTGATAAAATACTTTCAATTATTAAAGAAAGGAAATCTAAATAACGAAAGATCAACAACGTATTTAACCCATTAAAATGGCTTATATACAAAACCGCCGTAAATGCGATTGCAGGAAAGGTAGGGCCAAAACCGTAGGCATACATTAAAAAAACTAAGAAGAATGAGAAAAATAGAAACAATTTTACTACTAACATTCTTACTAAGTTTTGTTACACACCTCATTTCTCAAGAAACCACCGATTATACAATTGCGCTAACCAACCTTACAATAGTAGATGTAGAGAATTTATCTCAATTAGATGATATGACTATCATAATTGAGAACGATAGAATCAAATCTATCCAAAAAAGTGATATCGCAAATGTGAATAGCGTTAAACAAACAATTGATTTAAAAGGGCACTATGTCGTTCCCGGTTTAATTGACTCTCACGTTCATCTCTTTAGGCCAAAAAATCGAAAAGAGATTTTAAAGCAACTGCTTTATTCTGGAATAACAACAGTTCGAGATATGGGAGGAGATGCGAGAATGTACCAATCATTAAATAAAGAAATTCAACAAGGCATTTTATCAGGCCCTGACATCTATTATTCAGCCAATGTTTTTGGTCCCAAATTTCTCAAGGATCCCAGAACCAAATTTGCTAATATGGGCTTTGAACCTGGCTCTGCTCCTTGGATGCGACTGATAGAAAACACATCTGATTTAGAAAAAATTGTAATTGAAGCCAAAGAAGCTGGCGTGACGGGGCTAAAAGTATATTCTAATGTAAGACCTGAATTACTCACTAAAGTTAGTTCCGTAGCTCATGAAAATGGTCTAAAAATGTGGAGCCATTCTAGCATTTTCCCAAGTAAGCCCTCTGATGCAGTTAATGCCCAAGTTGATGTTCTATCTCACAGTATTGGAATGATTTTCGAAAAGGAAAGTAAAATGCCTGACTCATTCAACGAGGCCATAAGAAATTCTGTACCTCGCCAAGATTTTATAAATACGGCAGCCAATGATTCAGTATTTATAGAACTTTTTAATAAAATGAAATCAAAGGATATAATTTTTGAACCAACATTATCTGCTTGGAGCCTAAAATTCCGACCTAGTAAAGCTAAAACAGAAAACAACTCAGAAAGTGATAATCCTACGAAACATCTTTTAAACGCTGGAATTAAAATGGATGTAGCTTCAATGGATAGCTGGGCTCAGAAAATAACGACAGAAGCATATAAAAATGGTGTAACCATTGCTGCAGGAACTGATTTTAATGAAAACATTAAATGGGTTCAAGATGAAGTCATATTACTCACTGAATGTGGAATTTCTAATATCGAGGCCATTAAGGCAGCAACTCTGAACAATGCAAAAACTATTGGAATTGACAATATGTATGGTTCTATTTCGGAGGGAAAGGTTGCAAATCTTGTAGTACTTTCGGAGAATCCTATAGATGAAATTGAAAATATTAGGACAGTAGTTTTGGTATTTAAGAACGGAAGAGAATACAAAAAATAAAAACCTATGCCAACAATGGTTATAATTCATCTCGCTGAAAGCGCGACGAAATCATACTTGTCGGCTGTAGCTGCGGATGTTGGGAAGGCAGAGTCATTGCGTCGTAGACAATGTGAGAAATAAATTAAAAATGAAAACTGAATATTTAAACAGTGTCAAAAAGCAATTTGAATATTATAAGTATTTGGGTGAAAAAACGTTTGACCAGTTAAATGAAAAAGACCTTTTCTGGCAGTATAACGAAGAATCAAATTCAATAGCAATAACCGTGAATCACCTTTGGGGGAATATGAAATCGCGCTGGACAGATTTTTTGACTTCTGACGGAGAAAAAGAATGGCGGAATAGAGATTTAGAATTTGAAGCGGTTATAAAGACCAGGGCTGAACTCATTGAAAAATGGAATGACGGATGGCGATGTTTGTTCGATGCTTTGGACGCTGTTAATCCGGACAACTTTGAGACTAAAATTTATATCAGAAATCAAGAACACTCAATTCTCGAAGCGATAAACAGACAACTGGCCCACTATTCCTATCACATCGGACAGATTGTATATGTAGGCAGAATGATTAAGGGAAATAAGTGGAAAAGTTTGTCCATTCCAAAAGGAAAATCGTCAGAATTTAATCAAGAGAAATTTTCAAAAGGAAAGCACAAAGGACATTTTTCAGATGATTTAAAAAAATAAAAACGGGCTAGATCAATGGCTATAAATAATTATTTTTTCTCGCCTACTTCACAATCCCGATAGCTATCGGGACACGCAACTTCTCATAGCCGAGACCCTGAACTGCAAGCTTTAAAAACGTTAATTTAAGTGTATACAACCATAGAAACGGAAAGACTAAGACTAAGACCAATAAATTTAAAAGATGTCGATTTTATTTTTGAATTGGTCAATTCCAAAGGTTGGTTGGAGTTTATCGGTGATAGAAATGTCTCCGATAAAAAAGATGCCGAAAATTATATAAAACGGATACTCGCCAATGAGAATTATTTTTATACCATTTTCGAATTAAAGAATACGCTGAAGGCAATTGGAATAATTACTTTGCTCAATCGAGAAGAAGAAGAGTTTCCCGATATCGGATTTGCTTTATTACCCTACTTTGAAAGCAATGGATATGCTTTTGAAGCGAGTAGATATTATCTTGATAAAATAAAAAATTTAAATACGTATGACAATATAATAGCCATTACAATCCCAGATAATGTTAAATCAATTAGACTGTTAGAAAAACTTGGACTTCATTATATGGGCAATTACAAAAAAGGCGAAGAAATCTTATCATATTATAGTTTGAAAAATGTAAAGCCAGCAACTAAAAATCTATAACCGCAATTACGGCGTCCAGATAACTATCGGGACGGCTACCTCAGAATCCACTCAGTTTTGTAATGGTCAGATCTTAACCGAAAATTAGTAAATTTAAAATATAACGGACGGTAATTCGAGACCCTTAGGTGCAAAGAAAATTCTCTGAGGACTGTTTATCTGATGTTTAAATTACGGCTTAAACACATCTAATTTTTTAAAACATGAATTCCAGACAAGCCCTTCTTCTTCTTCTTTTAATGACTCTCTTTTTTACCCAACAACACTCTTTTAGCCAAAAGACAAAGCAATCCGTACAGCTCCCGGATATTTCCAAGGAAATTATGAAGATGCGGGAAAATGATCAGAAGAACAGAATCAAATGGGCTAATATGATAAGGAAAGGGAAGAATAACTCACAAAAATTCATAGATTTCACCAGGGAGGTTATTGCTGTTGATCGAAAGAATACAGCCAGAATGAGAGAAATAATATCCAGATATGTGTGGCCAACTTATGATCTAGTGGGTAAAGAGGCAAGCAACGGAGCCTGGCTGATCATTCAACATGCTGATAGAAATCCATTGTTTCAGGCAAAGTGCCTGACCCTCCTAAAAACAGCAGTAGATAATGGACAAGCGAACCCGAGTAATTATGCCTATTTGTATGATCGGGTACAGGTCTCCAGAGGTGAAATGCAACTTTACGCAACTCAAAGTTCAACCAATAATGGCTTAACCGAAGGTCAGTTTTATCCAATTGAAGATGAATCAGGTGTTCAAATTCGCAGAGAAGAAATGGGGATTAGCCGAAGTGTTGAGGAATATGCCCAATCTATGGGATTTGACTACAGCATTCCTACTGTTGAAGAAGCCGAAAATAGAGCAAAAAAGCGGATCTTTAATTATGAGACAAATTTACGTCTTGCCAGGAAAGCGATGAACGCTCAAGACTATACAACTGCTGCCGAACACTACCTAATTGTTGCAAGATCTTACGGAATGGTAACAACCCAGGATTTTATTGAAGCAAGTAAAGCACTAGCTTTATCTCAACACAAAGATATCGTCCAGGCCTATACTTTCTTAACCAGAGCTATGACCAGAGGTTGGGATGGCTTCAATGACGTCAAGGATCATGCAGATTTCGCTTTCTTAAGACAAGCAAACAAAGGAAAGTGGAGTGATTTGTTGATCACGGCTGAGGAAATGAAATTGGACAGGTAACATATTGAACGTATCATAAATTTAGAACATATATACATCAGAATATAGAAATAGATAAACGCGCATGACAACAGCTGTAAAACATACCTTTCTGGTCACATTTCATAGCTAAACCGACGCCACTTCGGTTTCAGGGAAGGTAGAGTCAGCATCATTGTACGCCATACTGAAAGACTAAACTCATTACAAAAACGGGGTAGCCGAAAAACGAGCAGAGTAGGCACTAAACATTCTTAATGATGAAAAAAACAACCAACCGACTAACATTATTTATTGCGCTTCTGGCTTTTGCTTTTGGATTGCAAAGTTGCGAACAAAAAGAAGAAAAGAAAGAAGCAGAAAAAGAAGTACTAGTCGTATCAGAAAAACCTGAATATTTTTTACTGCGCCCGGAAGTTGAAAAAGCATATGGATATTCTCATGCTGTGAAAATTGGAAATAGTATTAAAATTTCTGGTGCTGTTAGTATGGATAATGAAGGAAATCCAACCGCAATAGGTGATCTGGAACAGCAAATTAAAAACTGCTATTCAGACTTGGAAAAAATATTAAAACATTACGGTTGCACCTTTGATGATGTTGTTGTAGAAAATATTTTCACCACCAATATGCCGTTAATGTTGGAAAAATCTGCATACAGAGCTGAAATTTACAAAAATCACTTTCCGACCGGTTCGTGGATTGGAGTAAAGGAATTGGCACTTCCTGAATTTATGGTTGAAATCGAAATGGAGGTACATAAATCAGAATAAAAGTACGAACGCATAACAAGCTGTATATCTCCATTGCGGTTGAATTCCCAATCGGAATGCATTGCAATTTGCCAATTTTCAGTTAGGCCAGAAAATTATGGCTTATTTTCCAAACTAAGTTTCATACACAAAACCGTTTCGTAGAATTAAAAGAAGGTTTCAGAAATAAAAACTTGATGAAGTTTATAGAAATCAACCATACAAACTATGGATTCGCAAAAGACTTTAAACACGACCAGGAAATCAGAACAAGTTTCAATGCGCTGACAGAAGCTACTTTTGATTTTAATTTCGAAAATTGGTACCAAAATGGCTACTGGATTGACAATTATATTCCGTATTCATTATTGCATAAGAATAAAGTGATATCAAATGTTTCGGTAAATAAAATGGAGTTTATTATCGAAAATGAGAAAAAAGCAGCGATTCAAATTGGTACTGTCATGACCGACAAGGCATACCGAAATAGGGGACTTAGTCAGTATATCATGAAACAAGTTATAAACGAATGGAAAGATAAATCTGATTTTATATATCTTTTTGCAAACGACAGTGTTCTTGATTTCTACCCGAAATTTGGGTTCGAGATAGTAGATGAATACCAATATTCAACGGCGCCAAGGAGTACTAACACTTTAAAACCATCATTTAAAAAACTCAATATAGATGATAAAAATGACAGGGAATTATTTCTGAGTTTGGTAAATGATTCTCGTCCTATATCTAAATTGTCAATGCAAAACAATATATCCTTAATTATGTTTTACTGTTCCTCTTTTAAGAAAAATAGTATTTATTACCTTGAACAGCTCAAAGCGGCAATTCTAATGCACATTGCAGATGGTACGCTTTACCTCGATGATGTATTTTCAAAAGAAGGAGTTAAGCTAAAGGATGTAATTCAATTCATAACGGATACAACCATAAAAAGGGTAGTGTTGGGATTTACCCCATTAGATGAGACCGATTACCAAAGAAGTTTGCTTAAAACCGGAGATACTTTGTTCGTAATTAAAGACAAGGCAGATTATTTCAAAAACAAAAAATGGAGGTTTCCAGTTTTATCTCACGCCTGAAAAACTGACTCGATAAAATAAAATATGACTACGGATGTCAATGGCTATTAGATATTGCATGTTCTCGCTTACTTCTGACACGGTAGTTATCAGGACACGTAACAACCCATAGCCCAACCGTTAGAGCCCATTCGAAAAAAAAAGTAATGAAGATGAAATCCCCATTAGTATTAATTATTGTAACATACTTAGTGATGGCAGCTGGATGTAAATCAGAGAATTCCCAATACAAAAAAATGGTAGAATTCGGTCAAAAATATACGGATGCCTGGAATAGTAAACAACCTGAAAAAATGGCATCATTCTATGCTGAGGATGGTATGCTCACTGTAAATAATGGAATACCTGCTATGGGCAGAAAACAATTAGCCGAAACTGCTAAATCCTATATGGAAGCTTTTCCGGATATGGAATTAACTATGGACAGTCTCACTGTTGAAAATGAAACTTATAGATATTACTGGACTTTTAAGGGAACAAATACCGGACCCGGAGGAACCGGAAATAAAGTTAATTTTAGCGGGTTTGAGGAATGGACGATGAATAAACAAGGACTTATTCAAAAGTCTGTTGGCACCTATGATGCACAAGATTATAATAGACAACTTGAAAAGTAATAAATATTACTACCCATAACAATGCCTACAGCTCATCAGCGGCCGGGGCCTGGGGAAATTTTCCTAAATTAGAGTTTAATAATTATTCCTGAAATGGTCTGCACACTGAAGCGCCGGGCCATATTAGTCTGCAGCGCTTCCGTTTTAGGGATGGTAGAGCACGGACCGTTGCCAACTAGCTTCGAAAAATTACTGGGATGAATAAAATTTTTAACACATATAGACCGGAAGGATTTGGAACTGTGAATGCATACTTGTTTTCACAAGATCCAAGCCAATTAATTGAATTTCTTAAAAACGCATTTTTTGCGGAAGAAATCAGCCGTACCATAAATCCTAAAAATGGAGAAATTGCAAATGCTATTTTGAAAATAGGGTATTCCTGCTTTATGATAAGTCAGGCCAGAGCACAATTCCTGAATATGCGAACATCGATGTATTTGTATGTAGACGACGTTGACATCATCCATCAAAGAGCAGTCGATAGCGGAGCAAAGGTGGAGTTTGAACCAGCCAATATGGATTATGGGGACCGACAATCCGGAATAATCGATCCCAGTGGAAATTATTGGTGGATTTCAAAAAGACTGTTTCAAAAGGGATATCATGAATAATTAAAAACCCTCACTAATTAAAAAATTATAAATGAAGGTTACAGCCGAAAAAAATGAAAAAGTTGCGAATATGATCTTCGCAGCTATCTATCCCCTTTACTGGAACAGACTGGAAAAGAATGGTAGAACGAAAGAAGAATTCCATCAGGTTATAGAATGGTTTACGGGTTTTGATGAAGATCAACTACAAGCTCTTATAGATGAAAAGGTGACTTTTAGAACATTTTTTCAAAAAGCTAAAATACATCCCAATGCACACATGATTAAAGGAGTTGTTTGTGGTTATCGGATTGAAGAAATAGAGGATGAATTTGAATTGTATAAACAATGCAGACAAATGGAAAAACTGATTGATGAACTGGCGAAGGGTCGTAAAATGGAAAAAATATTAAGAGCGTAAAAAGTGAAAATATGAAAACAACAACGTTTTTAACTTTCGTGGGGAGTCAATGCGGCAAGGCTGAGGAAGCCATAAATTTTTATACCTCTACCTTTCCTAATTCCGGAATTAAAAGCGTAACAAAGTACGCTGAGGGAGAGGCAGGAGGCACCCCCGAACTGATTAAATATGGAGTATTTACATTAAATGGCACCGAATACATGGTTTCTGAAAGTAATTACAATCATCAATGGTCATTTACTCCTGCTGTATCACTCCTTATCATTGATAGTTCTGATGAAGTGATACAAACAATTTTTGAAAAGCTTTCCTCAAATGGCGGTCAGATCATGGTTCCGCTGGATAACTATAAGGGTGAGGGAGATTATGGTTTTGGTAAGAAGTTCGGATGGTGTGAAGACAAATACGGTATATCATGGCAATTTGTACTTTCTGAATAAATGAAATGAAAATCAGATAACTACTGCCAGTAAGGCATATAAAATCACAGCTGCCATTCGGTTGCTGCGATTCTTATAATAAACGCTAGCAAATAGTATGAGAAATTGGAAAAAAATTAGCTTTTTTACAGCACTCGCCATAGTTGTTCTTCTTTCGGGTTTAATGTATATATTCAATATTTCCATTTCAATACCTTCATCTGACATTGAATTTTCTCCCGGGAAGGCTTTCAGCAAAGTACATCCTGAATACCCGGATAAAAAACCCAAAAACATCATTTTTTTTATTGCAGATGGAATGGGTTTTGGCCACTTATCTCTTGCTTTACAAACCCAACAGTTAGAAAGTAAAACTTCGGTCTGGCAGGAATTTGATGTTAAAGGATGGCACGATGCCAGATCTGTTTATGGGCCACTTACAGATTCAGAAGCATCTGCAACTGCCATGGCTACAGGAGTTTCTACAAACTTTGGTCACATTGGTATTGATAAGGACCAGAATCCTTTACAAAATATCTTTGAAGTGGCCTCTTCTAATAATTATAGCACAGGTATAGTAACCGACTCTTACATTTGGGACGGTACTCCGGCAGCATTTGCAGCACATATAAGAAATGAGGATGATGCCAGAAGCATATTAACACAGATAGCCAACAGTGAAATAGATTTGTTATTCGGTGAACTAGAGGACGTAGGTGAAGATGGCGTTCCCGAAGTAAATGAAACAATTGAAATTTTACAAAAGCGATTTCAATTGATGGATAAATCTTTGAAACTTCCAGACGGTGCTAAAAGCTCAGACCCTGTCGCTGCTATTTTTAAGGAAGATGAAATTCAGGATTTGAATTCATCTCCAAATCTCCTGCAATTAACCAACACTGCCTTAAGGTTCATGTCATTACAAGACAGGCCCTTTGTATTATTGGTAGAGAGCGAAGAAATGGATGCGGCTTCTCATGAAAATGATTCGAAAAGAGTGTTGAAGGGTTTAAAATCCATACAAGAAACTCTTGCCCTTATTCTGAATTTTTCGAAACAAAATGGGGAAACACTGGTCGTATTCACTTCCGATCATGAAACCGGAGGATTAGTACCAGTTGCCGATTTTGACAATTACCCGAAAATGCAGGTAAAATGGTCGACGAAAGTGCATACAGCTGCAGTAGTGCCTCTATTTGCCATGGGACCAGGTGCTGAATATTTTGCAAATGTGCATCGAAATTCAGAAATTGGGATCGGCCTTAAAAAACTAGTCTTAACTGATGATTCAGCTGATTAAATGAAGCGGGTAATCAGGACTAAAACACATGATAAAAAAACCTTCGCCAATAATGGCTTTAAACCACCAGTTGGCTCACTCCAATCAAGTCGAAATCATTGCCAGAACCGGGATAAAATAATAGTATAGAATTAACTTTAAAACAATTTCTCTGATGAAAAAAGTAATCTTATCAGTCTTTATTGTGTTATTTGCCCTAAAATCATATTCGCAAGAAGTGGAAAACGGACCTGATTTTAGTGATATAGATAGTATTGAAAAAGCCATTGATCTATATGAAAAAGGGGAGTTGTCTAAAATTTACATGATGCCATTGGAGTTTGGTGGTGAGGATATCCCGGCTAACACCCTATATGTCCCGGGATTTGTGCAGGACTTCAAAGAAGGATTTGATGGAACAGTTGAAAAGTTACTCTTAGACGGAAAAATAATAAGTTTTGAAGCTAAGCCCGAGTATAAAGGAAGAAGCTTTATTCCTTCTAAACTTAAACTCGAAGTCTCAGGGGACGCGGAATTTATTGAAAGCATAAATATCTGGTAGAGATACTAACGTTTTACAATAACAGCAATATCACATTACATCCGGGATCTTCTCTTAATTCCTATCTTAGTTGAGAACAAATCCGTTACAAGACCCGCGCGTACAGTCGCAGGGTCATACTTGTCTGCCGTAGCTGCGGATGGGAGGGAGGGAGAGCCGGAACCGTGTTCTGTAAGACCAAAGAAACATTGTTCATTGAAAGAATGCTCCGGAAAGACGAAAAAATTAGTTCTGAGAATCATCAATCTATTCGTACGTATTTTATTTGGGAATATCGGACTTAAAATGCAGATCCATTTGAGGAAATGCAATTACTATATTATTGTTCGTAAAATTTTTATTGATTAATCTTCGAATATCGCTTTTCATTTTCCCAATTCTAAAAATATTTGAACTAAAAAATAAAAGTTGAAAATCTAATGATGAGCTTCCAAAATTTAGCAAACGAGCTTCAATTAATTTCTTATTGTGAATCTCGGGATGCTCAAAGGCACTTTTTTCTAGATTTTTAATCACAAAATCAACATCACTTCCATAGGCTACACCAACATTAATTTTAAAACGGGTTTGATGCGATTGATGACTCCAATTAATTACTTTACTGGTTGTAATCAAAGAATTTGGAATGATAATAGAAATATCATCCCTATTCATGGCCTTGGAAGTTCTTAAACCTATACTTTCAATTATAACTACATCATTATCAATTTCTAAAACATCTCCCACTTCTATAGAGCGTTCTGAAAGTAATATAATACCAGATATTACATCGTTAAATGTTTGCTGCAATCCCAAACCAATACCTACTAATAAGGCGGCCGATCCTGCTATTAATAGTGTGACTTTAATTCCAATGGATTCTAATACTAATGCAATGGCAATAATCCATACGACATATTTAATGATTTTTAGTAAGGCATAGGCGCTCCCTGTTTTTATTTTACTAGACTTATTTTTACTAAAAAAAGCTTTTTTAAGTACCCAAAGAATTAATTTGGTTACAACAATGATCACCAAAATACTGACCAATTGAGAAACTTTTAAAGCGTAAGAACGAAAATTAAAAATTTCAGATTCTAAAATTTGATTTAATGTTTCCATTTAAATTAGTAATTAGCCAATCCATTTGTCAGATAAAGCGCTTTTTTATAAGGTAGTTTAAATAATATATCTTTATTACGATTTCTAGGTATTTCTCCAAAATTAGGAAGAGGCACTTGTAAAATAGTACTCTAGACAACAAGGAGTACAATTAATTGAGGTAAGTAGGCCAGGTAGAATATTTATCCTTACAGTACAGTATTTTGTTTAAATGGAAGACGCTGGCAAATCAGCTCGCGTTTTATCCGCGAATCACCAGCCGCACAAGCGAGTTGCAAATCCGAAATATGATCATACGTAAACTCTTAGGCAGACTTACTAAATTTTAAGAATGGTAGAGATTGCAATCTTACCGTTAGCATTAACAGTAATGTTAGGACCCCAGATTTTGGTGGGTATGTTACTCATTACCAGAAAGGACCCGATTAAAAGCTCTTTGGTTTACATTTTGGCGGTAATATCTACTTTAATACTGACAACATATTTATACTACTCACTGGCCAATATTACAGGTTTGAAGGAGGCTTCCATTGGTGGCAGACCGGTGGTAAAATATTTTTTAATTGCACTGTTCATATTCTTAATCATTCGTTCGATAATTAATCGTAAAAAGATTACAGCATCACCAAAATGGATGCAAGGAATTTCAACCAGCTCATTGGGGAAAATTTTTATAATTGGTGTATGTCTGATTGCCTTTATGCCAACAGACATTGCAATTGCCTTTACTGTTGGCAATCTATTGAATAGTGAATCAAGTCCCTTTTTGGACGCTTTACCTTTCTTTGGGGCCGTTCTATTGATATCACTTTTACCGCTGTCCATATATTTCTCATTGGGGCCAAAGGGTCCAGAATATTTAGAAAAAGTAAATGCCTGGCTAAATACACACGGCTATGTTATAAACGTAATCGTCCTGTCTTTTTTTATATTCCTTTTAATTTAACCAGGTACAAAGGCCAACATTGTATATAAGCCATTACAACGGTCATATAGATAACCGATGTGCATAAGTTAAAAATACATTTAGATAAGATACCATGATAGATAATGCAAGTACTTTTCGTTTTACATATTTTACCCCTAAGTATGATGAAACTTTTGATTTTTACCAGAACAAATTGGTTTTCAGTTTAGAGCATTCCTGGGATAGGAGTGAAGAAGACAAAGGCGCTCTTTTTAAGATAGGCGAAGGATTGATTGAAATACTTAAAATGCCCAAAGATCCTGAAAATAAATATATTGCTTTGGACTATCGCATGCCTCAAGGTGTTTTTACAGGTATTCAGGTTAGAAAAATAGACGAACTTTTCAATACGTATAAAGCAAAGGATGTTCCTTTTAAACAGGAGATAATTAATCAGCCATGGGGCCATAGAAGTTTCTATGTACAAGAGCCAAATGGATTGGTGCTGGGTTTTTATGAAGAAAAATTCTGATCATGTATGGCAGCCTAAATCACGAATAGAAAACAGTAATACATGGAATTCTGATCAAAGATCCTGATGGCTTTTGCATTATAGTCGGCAACTTTAAATTAGAATTACTTAGCACAACAATATATAGGATAATGCTCCCAAAAACGGTTGCACTCCGCAAAAACCAATCTTGGGCGATAATTAAAGACAAATTGAAGTATGAGAGATAGCATGATTAGTTTCACAGTATTGGCATTTATAGTGTTTTTAAGTGCTTGTAAAACAGATAAATCGAACACAATTGATGATGGTTCTTCAACCGTGCAAAGTCCTTATCTTGGTCAAAAACCTCCTGGTTTAATACCTGAACCTTTTGCTCCTGATCTGGTTACGACAGTAGGGTGGGAATACAGTGGAGTATTTAGTCCGGATATGAATGAATTTTATTTTCTAAGACAAGTTGAAGGAACTGAGGAACAAGAATTTGTTGCTTATAAAAATGCTGGGAATAAATGGAAGGAGACGGTTATGTCTTCTCGCCAGGGACAGCCTTTTATCTCTCCAGATGGCAAGACAATGCATCTCGGCAGAAGATACAAGGAACGTGAGAAAAACGGAGACTGGTCTGAAATAAAAAAACTCGCCGCACCTTTCGACAGTTTACCAATTATGCGCCTTACAGCTTCTTCAAAAGGAACTTATTATTTTGATGAATTCAAACCAGATTTTACTGGTGATATTCGATATTCAAGATTTATAGACGGTAAATACGAGGAACCAAAATTACTCGGTGAAAAGATCAATACAGGAAAAAGCTTTCACCCTTTTATAGCACCCGACGAATCCTACTTACTGTTTGATAGTCCAAAAGAAGGTGGTTACGGCGATTCTGACATTTATATCAGTTTTCGTCAACATAATGGTTCTTGGAGCAATCCTATTAATTTGGGAGATAAAATAAACACCAAAGCCTGGGAAGCTTCTGCAAGTGTGACACCAGATGGAAAATATCTATTCTTTAACAGGAATACGGGCTCGGATAATTATGAGAATATAGACATATTTTGGGTAAGCACAGAGCTCATAGAAAAACTAAAACCCCAAAGAGTAAAATAATAGTCAGCCTAGAACAGAAAAGGATTGTGAGTGCAGATGCACTATTCATTTTACACCAGACCTTTGGCAGTAATTAAGATGAAAATACAATTATACAACCAACATAAAAGAAAAAGATGAGCGAACAACTAAAAAGAATGACTGCACAGCATTGCGAAAATCCACCTGCGAAGTATGATGACCTAAAAGTATTATTTCTGAATTGTACTTTAAACAGAACACCTGTATTATCTCATACGGAAGGGTTGATAAAAAAGGCGCAAATGATTTTTGATTCAGTGGGCGCATCAACAAAAATCATTAGACCAGTAGATTATACTATTCCAGCGGGTTTGGGATTAGATATGTCTACAACACCTGAATGGGAGAAGGATGATTGGCCAATGATCCAAAAAGAAGTAGACGAATGTGATATTTTAATTTTATGTACCTCTGTCTGGTTAGGCGAAAAGTCATCCGTTTGTAACCGAACATTGGAAAGAATGTATGGGTATACTCATCAATTTAACGAAAAAGGGCAATACAGAGATTATGGAAAAGTGGGTGCTACGCTTATAACAGGAAACGAAGACGGTGTAAAGCATTGTGCTATGAATATTCTATTCTCGCTGTCACACATAGGTTATACGGTACCTCCACAAGCCGATGCTGGATGGATGGGAGAAGCAGGGCCCGGACCGTCTTACAGGGATGAAGGTTCTGGCGGACCTGAAAATGATTTTACCAATAGAAACACCACTTTCCTTGTTTGGAATTGCCTTCACCTGGCAAGAATGTTGAAAGACCAGGGAGGCGTACCTGCATACGGGAACTTACCGGACGAATGGAAAGCCGGTTGTACAACCGGGATGGACAGTCCGGAACACAAAAGATAAAAATCAATTGGAAACAAGGGCTACACGAAATTAGCTGTTCTCAACTACTTCTGTGTCCCGATAGCTATCGGGACGCAAATTTTGAGTTTGTTGTGTACCTGCAGAGTTAATTGCTTTGCCCTCCGTTCGCTATACAGGTCGGAGGCACTACGCAGCTGCTCATGGACGAGATCTTTGTGCACTACTTAAAAATCTAAAATTAAATGAGAAAAAAGCTAGTCATTTTTTACAATAGAATTCGCGAGCAATTATGGTTTAGACCTTTTTTGTTTTGCATATTCTCCATAGTTGGTGCATTAATTGCAAACCAGGCAGATGGTACAGGGATGGGTAACCTTGTTCCTAATATTGATAAGAATTCCATTAGAGGTCTTTTAGATACCATATCAGCCAGCATGTTAGTCATATCTATATTTGCCGTGGCGTCAATGCTTTCAGCATTCTCATCAGCAAGTAGCACAGCAACCCCACGTTCCTTTAAGATAGTAGTCACGGACGATGTATCTCAGAATGCACTTTCTATTTTTATAGGGGCGTTCATATTTAGTATAGTGGCAACTATAGCTTTGGATAATGGATATTACGATAAGGCAGGAAGGTTCATTCTATTTTTATTGACATTATTATTATTCGCTATTGTAATACTCACCTTTTTAAGATGGGTCGACAGAATTTCAAGATTAGGTCGTTTAGAGCATACTATAAGTCAGCTTGAAACAGTAGCATCTAAATCTCTATCCACATATATAAAAAACCCATACTTAAAAGCACTTCCAACAAATGGTGAATTTCAGAACGGAAATGCTGTGTTCGCTAAATCTATTGGATATATTCAACATGTAAATTTGGAGGAATTGCAAATATTGGCTGAAGAAAGCGAATTAAGGATTCGACTTAATTGTATTCCAGGTAAGTTTGTTCACCATAATTACATTATTGCCCATTTTAGCTCTAATCAAAATTTGGATAATGACAAGATTCAGGATAGAATTAATAAAGCTATTCTTGTGGGACAAACTAGATTATTTGACGAAGACCCTAGATTTGCTTTAATTTCATTGACCGAAATAGCCAGTAGAGCCTTATCCCCGGGTATTAATGATCCAGGTACTGCCATCCAAATTATTGGGAGCCATGAGAGACTCTTTTTTTATGGAACAAAGAGAACAAAAATAGAAATGATAATACTGTGACTTATGATCGTGTAGAAGTCCCTGGAATTTCAATGGAAGATTTTTTTAATGATGCATTTAGACCAATAGCAAGAGACGGTGCCGGTAATATTGAAGTGATGTTAAGATTGCAAAAGGCATTCAAAGCAATTGAAACTATTAATAATGAGGCTATGAAAGAAAGTGTAATCAGAAATTCAAAAGAGGCATACAAAAGAGCTGAAAAAGCAATTAAGTTTAAACAAGATTTGGATACCTTATATAAGAATTGCTTATTTAAAAAAGAATAAATAATTGATAAATGCTCAACAATGGCTATAATCAAGCACTGTTACAGAAGGTCCCCGAAACTCCCTACCTTTATATAAAACAAGGAACCGGCAATAAATCCGATTCAGCCAGGACTCGCTTTTGCCATTGCTAATGTCTTCCTCTTAAGGAGGCAGATCCAAATCGACGCTCGGCTTTAATATTGTGCCGTATTATACTTGTCTGAGGTACCTACTGTTGCAGGTAAGGTTGAACCAGAGACGTTGTGCGAAAGCAAAAAATTCTGAACAAATAAGAAATACATAAACTGCAATAAAATGAAATATTTAATTTTTCTCCTGTTAATTTTAAGCTCTGTATCTGTCTTTTCCCAAAACGCTGAATACGATGTCTCTTCGTACCTTACAAAAGGCACAAAAGCACCAAATACCCGCTATTTAGGGGAAGCCTGGTTGAATGCCATTATTCACGATGACGAGGAATTAGGATATAATATTACAAAGGCGACTTTTAAAGCCAACTCCACCTTGGACTGGCATAAACACAGTTCTGTACAAGTCCTGATAATTGTTGAAGGAGAGGCCTATTACCAGGAAAGAGGAAAGAAGCCGGTCATTTTAAAAGAAGGTGATGTCATTAGATGTGGGAAGGACATAGAACATTGGCATTCCTCAACGAAGTTTAGTGATGTTACCTATTTGGCTTTATACGGTGGTGAACAACCCACTACCTGGACTGAAATAGTTACACAAGAATATTACGATGAAGTAGCAGAAAAGCTGAAAAGCAATTGATAATTACAGAAATCTATTCTTCAAGACTTTTGGAATAAAATGCCGGCGTACAATAAGGGCTATAACGCGTCGCCGGCCAGGGCTTGGGAATTTTTCCTACTTTAGGGTTTATATATCATTCCTGTAGTGGTCTGTGCATTGAGTCGCCGGGCCATCTTGCCTGCAGTAGCTTCGGTTGCAGGGAAGGTAGAGCCGGGACCGTAAGCCCACATTTTGACAAACTTATAATAATGATAAAATTCTTTCGGAGGATCAGGCAGGATTTACTTTCAGAAGGTAGAACAAGCAAATATCTTAAATACGCCATTGGTGAGGTCGTTCTTGTTATGATTGGAATTTTGCTGGCGTTACAAGTCAATGAATGGAATAAAGAGCGCAATAGAAAAATAGCTGAACAGGCCATTATAGAGCAACTTATCTCTGATCTTAGTAAATCACAATACGAATTAGAGGAAGTTCGGGAAATTAATATAAGAAGGGCAAGAGAATGCGCCCAAGTCTTAAGAGCTTTTTGGAAAAATGATATGCCTGAAGATATTGAAGAATATATTGGTGGCTTTGGTAGTTCCGTTTACAGTCCGGTTATGGGAACATCGCGGTCCCTTATAAATTCAGGGAGATTAGATATTTTAAGCTCAAATAAACTCAGAAATGATATTGTGGTTTACCTTGAAGCGGTTGACTATACTCTTAAAGACATTAGCAGGTATGAGGAATCTTATTTTCGTAAGGGCGTTGATCTCATGTACGAAGCTAATCCAAACACTTTTGAAACCAAACAAGAAATTAATGAAAAAAGTGTAACGGAAAGCCCGGGCTGGCAATATGGGCTGAATATCAATTCAAGACCTCTTATTGTTGACAAAGTCCCGTTTAGAAAAGATATTGAGCAGTTACTGCAGGATGAAAAATACTTCCGAGCCTATAATAAACTACATCTCTATCACAGAAATATTGCGCTGCGATACCACCGAATTCTTGGAAGGACCAATAATTTGTTGGTTGAATTATACAGGGCTTCAGAAAAGCATCCGGATTTAGGTGAATTACTAAATGGCAGTGAACATTATTTGGTATTTGATAAGACCGACCTTGAAATCCTTGAGCAGGCAGATGCTCTGTTAAACGAAAGTTCTAAATGGAACAGAAAGGACGACTCCGATTGTGATGAAAATAGTAATTCCGATAAATACAGCCTGCGCTGTGCACTTCGGAAAGCAACACAGGATGTAACCGGACAATGGCAAAATGATCCTCTAAAACCGGCTATCAGGTTGGTGTTGTTTACCATCAAAGAATACGAGAACAGACGAGTTATAGAAAGTCCATTTAGAGACTGGAACAATCATCCTGACACCACATTTGAAGATGTAAAGCAAGTATTAAGGGAATCGATTGAAGAGGTTAAAAAACAACTTCAGTAAGTTATTAATACATCTTACAAAACCCAAATCCTAACAATGGCCATAACCTGGCTCAGGCAATACACAATCATTGTCAGAACCGTTGATAATAATTTTCTGGATTACTCTATTGAAATGATGTTAATCCATAATAGAGTGCATTTTGAACCCATGGGCATTAATAATTTATTCTACCTTTAAGGAAGTAGTGCTAAAAATGAATAAATTACTCAAAGAGCTTAAGCGCAGAAATGTTCTAAAAGAGACAATTGCTTATTTAGTAGTTGCCTGGCTCGTGTTACAAGTATTTTCAACGGTATTGCCAATTTGGAATACGCCCGCCTGGGTTTTACAAATCATCACCATCACACTGGCACTGGGTTTGCCACTTTGGGTTATCTTTTCATGGCATTACCAGTTTACATCTTCCGGAATTAAAAGGACCGAGGAATTAGTTAACCATACTAAGAGGTCTAAAAGCAATAGGGTATTAAATACTGTTATTATGATTGCCCTTGTGGCAACCATCGCCTTAATTTGGATTAATCCTGGTGTTGTTGCCTCCGTATCAACTGAAAAATTATCTATCGCAGTACTTCCATTTACAAATATGAGTGATGACTATTCTAATGATTGGTTTAGCATTGGTGTTACAGAAGATATCTTAACGCATTTATCTAAAGTTAAAGGTTTGCGGGTTATTTCCAGAACCTCGGTGATGCAGTTCAAGGACTCCGACAAATCCATTCCTGAAATAGCCAAAGAACTCGATGTTTCCTATATAGTTGAAGGCAGTGTGCGAAAACAGAATAACCAGGTTCTTATAACGGCCCAGCTTCTAAAAGCCAATGACGAACATCTTTGGGCAGACAACTACAATGAAGATTTAATTGATGCCTTTAAGATTCAGCAAGAAGTCTCTCAAAAAATCGTAAAACAACTAAAAATATTTATAAGCCCTGAAGAAGAAAAAGACCTAAATACGCCTGCAACTACTAACCTCTTGGCTTCTGAATTATTTTCCAGAGGACGCAGTACTGCAGATAACAGAACGCCAGAAGACCTTGAAAGAAGCATCGAATTATATAAAGAAGCCATTAAGTTAGACCCTCAATTTGCAGAAGCCTATGCTGAGATTGGCAATTCCTACATGCTGTTAAGTACATATGGAAATATGCCTTGGAAGGAGGCTACAACCCAAGCTAAAACATTTGCAAATAAAGCATTGGCAATTAATCCAAATACCTCACGATCCTATAGTGTTTTAGCTTTTATTAATATGAAAAATAAGAATTGGGACAAAGCCGAAGAACTTTTTGAAAAGGCCATAGAAATAAACCCAAATGATGCCACAGCACATCATCATTTTTCCATGTATTTACGTGATAAACCGCAACCGGATGCCAAAAATTTTCTAAAGGAAATTACTGAAGCACAACGGCTTGATCCGCTTTCCAAGCCAATTAATAACACGAGACTTCATGCGCTTTTAGTCAACGATCAGCTTGAGGAAGCCAAAACCCACTTCGAAAAATACAGATTTTTACAAAGACCAGATTATATTGTTTTTAATGAAGGCCTTATAAATAGTGCCATAAAAAAAGATCTAAGAGAACTCATTTACTCTTATGAGCGCGCTCTTAAAGACGATCCTGACAACTTATATTTACTTTATTCCTTGAATAAATACTACACTTGCATTTTGTTGGATCGTAACAAGAGTATGCACTATTCTAAACGAATATTTGAAATAGATCCAACAAATACGAGATATATTGTGGATAAACTAAATAATTTTTATTACAATAAACGGTTTGAAGAAGCCAATAAAATCTTAGGTGATAGCGCTCTTATGGATTTGCTAAATCCATTTCAAAAAAATGTAATCCTCCATGATTATTATGCATACCAGGACGATTACGAAAAGGCACAACCATATCTGGAGCAACTAAAATCGCTTAATCTAATAGGTTATTATTCCAATAAGGCCTGGTCATATTCAAAAAAGGGCGATGCAAAAACGACCTATGAAGTATTTAATATGTCTGAATACACCCCTATGGATTATGCAAAAGTGGTCTGTTTTGCCCATTTGAAAGAAACCGATTCCTTGTTTTATTATTTGCACAAGATTTCAAATTATGCAAAACTGGATTTTAAGAATTTTAGTTTAATTGAGATCAACGGTAGTTCTGCAATTGATCCTTACCGTAAAGACCCCAGATATATTGAGATTATGAAAGAGAATTACTTCCCGGTTGAGACTATATCGAACTGATGAAAGAACATGAATTGGTTACTTACAAAAGAGATTGGATCAATCTCATTTGAGGAAACAACTACTGCCTGCAACGTATATTTTTTAATTTCCTGATCGTTTAAGAGACTCTCGAGGATTTCTGGCGAAATCCTATGGCTATCATACTTTTATTATCTTAGTTCTCTTCCGCAACGAATCATGCAAAAACTATTGAAGACATCATAAAATTAACATTATGAATTATTTTTTCACCAAGCTATTAATTGTCTTCACTTTTCTGATCTCGCAAGGAACGTATTCTCAAAATTTAATTTCACCTGATGATTTGAATTCGATTTCTGGTGAATGGAACGGAACCCTGACATATATAGATTATAGCACGAACTAGCCATTTAAAATGCCTGCTAATGCATCTGTTGTGCCGGGAAAAAATAAGTACCAGGTTCAACTCCTTATTAATTACCCGAAAGAACCAAATGCAAATAGCAAAGAAAAGATTAAAATTTCCAAAGATGGTTTACAATTAAATAAAACTACTGTAAAGTCAAGAGAAGCTTTGGCCAACAATGAAGTTAAAATTATTACTGAATATTATGGCAAGGATAATAATAAGAAGGCCTTGATAAGAAATGTATATATACTGGGACCAACGCGTTTTATTACTCGAAAAGAAGTTAAATTTGACGAAACAGGAGATTGGCTAATGAGAAATGAATATAATTTCGTTAGGTAATTTTAAACAGCTTAATACCATTATAATCCATCATGCCTTTGGCTTGACGTTCCGAGCGTAGCGAAAACCGGAATTTATGTGATAACTCAGGAAATGAAAATACATAATCTGGGTGGGAATAATAGGTATGACAAAAATGATATTATTTTTTCGGCTATCGGACTGCTAATCGGATATCTGTTTATTGTCTATACCAAATCCGAAATCTATCCTGTTTCAGAAAAATAAAGTAATTATAGCCGGTTGCTAACAAGATGTACAATGCAGGACTGCGGAATCACTAGGCACAAGATTTCGTTATATTTAAAATTCAGGATAAGCCGAAATTGATTTAACTATGGCTTCTCGCCTATTACGACGGAAAAGTCAATCGCTTGGCTTATATAGAGCTTCGCCTATAATAGAAGAACAAAATGACTGCTATAAAGAAACAATGAGATTCTTCATTCAATACATTTTCGCAGTACTCATTATTACATCTTGCATTCAAACACAGGATAAAGGAAGTGTAGCTCAAAAGCAATCAGACATTAATTCTTCCACAAGCATTCACTTCAAGGAGAATGTTGGAAATTTTGGAGGCATTACTATCCTGAATACTGGTCCCAGAGGAGGTTTCTATCAGAGTTCCAACAGAGAGAATTTCAGGTATACGGTATTCAGAGTTGAGATTTTCAACGACACGATCATTCCAATAAAATTAGATATCAAATTCCCTAAGAGTCCAATTGGACTTTTACCGGATTCGACAATTGTCTTTGAGGCCTTTTTAGTGCCTGACAAGTTCATTCCCGATTCAATACAGGACGACTTCAATTTCGGAGCCCGACTTGAAGATCTTTTTGAATCAGGACATAAATACCAGTTTGATCTATCCACATCAATTCAGCCCGAAAACCAGCGAACCCTCTATGTGGGAATTCTTTTAAAAAGCAAAATAATTGATGGAACAACAAGGGCGAAGTTATTTGTTGAAGGTCAAGACCAAGATGCACCATTTTTCAAGGTTTCGTCCAGGAATAGGTATAAACTCAATAAAAATCCCATAAATTTAGTTTACGGTATAAGCGTTGCTGCACCAAAATATCACACATTG
This sequence comes from Muriicola soli, assembly GCF_004139715.1. Taxonomy (GTDB): domain Bacteria; phylum Bacteroidota; class Bacteroidia; order Flavobacteriales; family Flavobacteriaceae; genus Muriicola; species Muriicola soli. The sequence goes on from NZ_CP035544.1 coordinate 1,197,626, forward strand.
ATCTCTTGCGGACAAATTAAAATAGAGTAATAGCAGACTGTTCTAAAAAAACGGTCATGCAATAGAAAATATGAAAAACAGCCGCCGACAATGTATGTGAAATCGCAGCTCCCATTTGGTCACTGCGCTTTATATACCAGGCCTTTGGCTACTAGTAAGAATGAAATTAAAAATTTAAGAAATGGAAAAAGTTTGGGTATTATTAATAGCCGTTTTGATCTTCGCAGTCTTCGCTTTTCTTTTATGGAAGCTGACCAGTAGCGATGCGAAAACAGAATACGGTACAAAAATGTGGAAACATTGGCCAACGAGATTATCCTATTATCAAGGGGTAATTTTTTATAGTGCCGGACTTACACTTATTTCAATGTTTCTTTTAAAATGGGCAAATGTGTTGACCTGGTAGAAAACGAAAACGCCTGAAAAAAACTTTTGCCAACCTTGTGTTTAGTGTATAGGTCGCTGCGGGATAATACCACAGCATTCACGAACAGGCTGTGCGTTAACCTGAGAATCTATAATCTGTCAAAAAATAACTTAATATGACAAACACAAAAGAAAGCGTTGTTTGGATAACGGGGGCTTCCTCTGGTATTGGCAAAGCTATGGCCTTTGAGTGGGTAAGATTAGGATATAAAGTGGCGCTATCTGCCAGACGTCGAGGATTATTAGAAGAGATTGCTCTTGAGATTAGGAATTTGGGTGGCGAAGCATTGGCTGTTCCAGTTGATATTACGGAAGAAAAATCAATAGGGAATGCAGTTCAAAGCATAATCGACTATTGGGGGCGTTTAGATGTTGCTGTGGCCAATGCAGGATTTGGTGTTATTGGTAGTATAGATAGACTAAATGCAAAGGATTGGAATAGGCAATTACAAGTTAATGTTGTCGGATTGGCCTTGACAGTAAAATATGCCCTACCACATTTGATGCAAAAACAAGGTCGCATAGGTTTAGTAGGTAGTGTTGGAGCTTATATCCCCAATCCTAATGTCGGAGCCTATGGGGCCTCAAAAGCTGCCGTACATTCAATTGGTCAGACCTTGCAGGTTGAATTAACGGGTACCGGTGTGAGTTGTACGACCATTCATCCCGGATTTGTGGTGTCTGAGATTGCCAAGGTTGATAATGAAGGGGTGTGGCATCCTGAACGGCCAGACCCACGTCCATCGAATTTAATGTGGCCCACAGATAAAGCTGCGAAAGTTATGGTGAAGGCTATAATTAAGCGGAAAAGAGTTTATATTTTCACAACCCATGGGAGAGTTCTTGTTTGTTTGCAACGTTGGTTTCCAGGCTTGGTGAGAACTATTGTTTCAAAAGGTCCAAAACCGGAATAAAAAAAATCAGGCGTAATCTGACTTTGACCAATAAAGAAGAAAAGCCGAATCGTCAACAACGGCTGTAACCCACCGCCGGCCAGGGCTTGGGAAATTTCCCTACCTTAGAGTTTACCATCTTTAAAGAATATCAACATGAAAAGAATAATGATGCCCCTGTATTTCTTTGCCGTTATTTTATTATTTCATAATAGTACTGTCTTTTCCCAAACGCCAAACGACTCTACCCAAATAAAGGAAACTGTCCTCAATTACCTTGAAGGCATGGAAACCAACAACCCGCAAAGAATTGAAAAAGCGATGCATCCTGATTTGGCAAAACGGACCATCGAGAAAAACAAGGAAGGAATAGAATATCCTGAAAATATGACCGCAGCCAGTTTAATTGGATACTCAGAAGGTTTTGATTTTTCTCTGTTTTATAAAGCTGACGTGGACGCTAATGACCCTTTAACATCAGAAGTTGTAATTTATGATATCTCAAATGGAATTGCATCCGTGAGAGCGGTGACAAACAAGTTTGAATTTGTCGATTACATCCACCTGGGAAAATTAAATGGAGAATGGAAGATCATTAACATCCTCTGGGCTATGACGGGTGACACGAATAAATGGATGAATAGAGAGTAAGCATTACGGCCAACCACAAATATAACTCATCGCTCATCAAAATGTGCCCTTATTTTCTATCTTAGTTAAAAAAAACTTGTCACGCCAAGGCTTGCCTGTCTTCCCTGCGGGACTTCGGAAGGCGTGTCTTTGTCGAAATCGCAGTCTTTAATTAAAGAAAATGAAAAAATATCACCTATTACTGACTGTGCTCTTTATAGCTATCAATGCAATTACTGCTTTTGCACAAAAGGACACAACAACAGCATCTAAAATTGACGAATATCTGCAGCCATATCTGGACATGGACGCATGGAGTGGACTTATTTCCATATATAAACACGGTGAGCCGATATTTCAAAAAGCATATGGATATGCCGATCGTGAATGGAAAATTCCCAATACAAAAGACACTAAATTTCGTATAGCATCCATATCAAAGTTATTTACGGAAGTGGCAATTCTGAAACTGGTTGAAGAAGATGCAATTTCTTTAAGTGACCCTTTATCCAAATTTATAATTGATTATCCCAGAGGCACTGAAATTACCATCAGGCAATTGTTGAATCATCGTGCAGGAATACCGCATTTAAACAATTTTCCCAATTACAATGACCTGATTAAATATGACTATGACATTAATGAAATTATTGAATTGTTTAAAAATAAACCTTTAGATTATGATCCAGGCGAGCGGTATCGATATAGCAATTCCGGCTATGTCTTATTGGCCTATATCATTGAAAAGGTAAGCCAGGCTACATATGGAGATTACTTACAAAAGGAAATTTTAAACCCTCTTGGGCTGGCCAATACCGGAATTGACAACAATAGCGAGATACTCCAAAAACGAGCCAATGGATATATGTTCAATAGTTCCGGCGATTTAGTGAATGCGGACTTTGTCAATATGAGTATTAAAATAGGTGGTGGTTCTATGTACTCCACAGCAGGAGATTTAAACCTTTTTCTGCAAGGTCTTTTTAGAAAGAAAGTAATTGACAGCACCTTAAATGAGCTTCCGAACTTTATTGAAATAGAAGGAGAGCAAGCCTTCCAGGCAAGCGGGAGGGTACAGGGCTTCTGCCATCAAATTACGCACAGATTTTCAAGTGAACTAACCGTTATGGTTTTGGGAAATCACTATTCGAATTTAGCACTACCCATTTCAGATGATATTTATAATATTTATACCGGCAAACCGTACTCTATTCCAGAAAACTATCTGAGTCAGGAAACTCAGCTTCCCGTTGAAGAACTCAAGGTTTATGAAGGCAATTATGACTTTGGGTTTGGTCCCATACGCAAACTTAAAGTAAAAGGGAATTCGCTCACCTATGGTGCTCTTGACCTTGAGTCTGCAGATGCGTTAATTCCTTTAGGAGGTAATCGCTTTTTTTATATTCAGTATTGGGTTATTCTGGAATTCAGTGATATGGAGAATGGCAGGTTTAAAACCTTAGAATGGGTTATGGGTAAAAACAGATTTCCTGCGAATAGGGTAATCAATTAAATACAACTAACTATAAATGCCATTAAAAGGGCTCATAAATGAGACCGTTATGCATCATCTGGACCATATGATATCATCTACGGAATGACTCAGGAAACTAAGATTACGCTAAGGCAGGGGTTAGACGAGTTTTATAGAGCTTATAAGGACTATCACAGCCATTCTGAAGAAGGAATATCCAATGAAGCCAAAGCGTTCTTTAAATCGCACGATATAGTGCATGTATTGTTTGGTTGTGATATATCATTATACGGCGAAGGCTCGGTCAAAATATGGACCATATTTGGTACCACTTTGGGGTTTTGCAATCACATCAGAGGGTATAGAGAAGCCAATGCATTCAGACTCTCCAGAAATTTCAGTTTTTCCCATGTAGTGAGTAATATTTTTAAGCTCTTATTCTCTGTCCCTGCACTCATATTAAAAGCCAGAAAGATGAAGAAACGTTGGCCCTGGACTGGTTTTGAGCCCTATTTGGATACTCCCATTTCAGACATTCGAAAAGAGTTTAATATTCGAGTATCATAGAATACCCTAAAGCGAAACAACGCCTTTAATTCATTACAGTCCTAAACTTCCGCTTATTTCCTATCTTAGTTAAAACCAAATATGATACGCCGGGGCCTACGCACTTAAGATTTATGTCAAGAAGAAAGAAAACCTAGGTAAATTGAAAAATGGAAAGAAGAGAATTTCTTATTAAATCTGTTACTGGTGGTGTTTTGTTAGGCATGAGCCCACTTTGGTCATGCGGGTCACAAAAGAAACTAAAAATACTTGTTTTAGGAGGCACCTTTTTCGTTGGACCATCGATTGTAAACGCCGCATTGCAAAACAACCATTCCGTTACTTTGTTCAATAGAGGAATTACAAACCCCACATTATTTCCAACCCTGGATCTTATTAAAGGGGATCGCGAAAAGGGAATAGAGGCATATGATCCCTTAAAGAAAGAACAATGGGATATCGTCATCGATGTATGGCCAGAAAAATCAAAATTAGTGGATGAAGCTACAGCGGCATTAAAAAACAGTGCCAAACACTATATTTTTATTTCTAGTATAGCGGTGTATAGCAATTTTCAGCAGGTTGGATTAAATGAGGAAAATGAAGTCGTCAGCCTTGAATTAGACAAAAATGAATGGAGCTACCCTGAAGAAAAACTGGCTGCAGAGCTATTTGTAAAAGAACGGTTCAAAGAAAATCACACCATATTGCGAGGAGGACCCATTAAAGGATGGAGAGACCCTGCTTTAGACATATTGTATTGGTGCATAAAGCTTAATCGCGATAACGCCATTATAGCTCCAGGTTCGGGTCTGGATCATTTGCAATTTATTGATGTGAAGGATATCGGAAAGTTTGCAATAACGGCAGCAGAAAATAAATTTACAGGTGTCTATAACTGTACGGGGCCTGGTGAAGATCCGCTGCTTTGGAAGGATTTCCTGGAAGGAGCAAAAAAACAATTCAATTCTCAAACTGAACTCATTTGGGCAAGCGAAGATTTCCTAACATCGAATAATGTTTCACCATTTAGTGATTTACCATTATGGACACCATTATCTGAAGATGCATTCATGCAGATAAGCAATGAGAAACTGGTGCAGACCGGATTTAAATTCAGGCCTGTTGAAATGACTTTAGAAGATTGCATGAAATGGTTGAGGACAAGTATGAATGATACTATAAAGTTCGGATCTGATGAAATTGAAATCGGCTTGGAAAGAAACAAAGAGATGATGTTAATTGACAAAATCAAAGCCTGATTTATTAAAGATACTAATCCCGTACATTAGAAGGTAAAATAAGTGCCTTAAAAGAAATTATGCTCCATTAAAACCGGCGTTTTTTATGACCCTTGTAAAGCGTAGGAACATTTTGATATGAAATATTTATTCTTACTCCTGATATTGGTGAATTTAAACACCTGCCAACAATCTAGCGGTGAAAAGGCAATTATCAAAAAACAGCGTATTAAACATTATTCTGCCAAAACAGACCCTCTCACTTTTGATATAAGAAAAGATGAAATAGAATTCGACTTTGAAATCGGATATGACAATAAAGGAAACCAAACATATTCTATTAATTTCCTGATGAACTCCAAAGACACGGTCTGGATCAATGCAAAAAATTCTGAGAGAAAAATGGGTGATAAAATTTGTTTTTACAGGGATTCCACATTGCTACAATGCAAACTGAAGCGAAATGATACGCTCTGGATTTACCATCCCCCAAATATTGATAAGCCTGCATCATATGAACTCTATGATGATCAAGGTTTAATTGGGGGCATATTTCCAAGTATGACAGGGAAGTTTCCCTACAAAAAGAGCTTCTTAAGCGATCGTAAATTTGATGAAAGGGGAAATTTAATTTATTACGTCAATACCGAATTCTATTTACCAAGGGATTTTGACTTTGGAAAAATACCGGCGGGAAAGACTAATCAAGAGAATCTGGTGCAGGCGGGACGTAAAAAAATTATCGAATCAGATTATGAATACTATAAATAAGAATAATCCCTACTATGCCAAAATTTTAGTTTTACAACAAAACCTGTAACCCATACCTCCCCAAAGTCTGCGTTAATTCTCTATCTTAGTTAAAACAATTTAGCTCCGTTGAGGCATTCATGTCCTTGGTGCGAGACTTCAGAAGGCGGTCCATTGCCGGATTCGTTGTCTGTACGCTAGAAAACAAAAACTATACAATAATAAATTATGAAAGTAAACGGTTACGCTGCTACCAGGCAGAACGCAAAATTAACACCTTATTCTTATGAATTAGGGGAGATAGGGCCTGAGCAGGTGGATATAGCAGTACATTATTGCGGTATCTGTCATTCTGATCTCAGTATGATCAATAATGAATGGGGGATGACTCAATACCCTTTTGTTCCCGGGCATGAAATCATTGGAAAAGTGATCGCTACAGGTAATGCTGTAAAAAATGTCGCAATTGGGGATAAAGTAGGCCTTGGGTGGATGTCTTCCTCCTGTATGAGCTGTGAACAGTGTATGCAAGGGGAACATCATCTTTGTGCGAATAGCGAGGCCACCATCGTAGGCAGGAATGGCGGATTTGCCGACAAGGTTCGGGGACATTGGTCATGGACCATTCCGCTCCCGGATGATATCGATATGAGTAAGGCAGGACCCCTGCTCTGTGGGGGAATAACCGTCTTTAATCCTATTATTTTAGCGGGCGTTCAGCCTACGAACACCGTGGGTGTCATAGGAATTGGAGGCTTAGGCCATATGGCTCTTAAATTTTTAAAACACTGGGGATGTGAGGTGATCGCCTTTAGCTCCAATCCCGATAAAAAGAAGGCTATCATGGAAATGGGCGCCAGCCGGGTGATCAATTCGAGGTCGCCTGAAGAATTAGAGAGTATTGCGGGGCAACTCGACTTTATTTTGAATACGACCAATGTTACTTTAGACTGGAACTCTTATTTAACTACCCTGGCACCTAAAGGTAGATTCCATACGGTAGGAGCTGTTCTGGAACCGATGGAAATCCCCGCTTTCAGCTTAATAATGGGAGAAAAGTCAGTAGGGGGAAGTCCGATAGGCAGTCCTGCATTAACCAAAACCATGCTCGATTTTTGTGTACGGCACAATATCTATCCGGAGGTTGAAGAATTTCCTATGGAGAAGGTAAATGAAGCTATTGAACACCTGGAAGAAGGAAAAGCGAGGTTCAGGATCGTATTGAAAAATAAGTAAAGCAGCGAAGTGTCTATGAAAAATAGAAATCTGGCTGAGCTTAAACTGGAAATTCAATTACAAGCCAAATACGGGATTGAATTTATGGTTTCTGCAGGAATTATCTGGTGTGTAATAGCCTATATCTGGACGCTGGAATACAGCTCCTTTGACAGAAGTATTTTGACGTTTATCGTGGGGGCGGTAATGCTTCCGCTGGCCTTTGGATTATCCAAGATCTTTAAGACGAAATGGAAGATAAAAGACAATCCTCTGGACTCCCTTGGACTATGGCTGAATTTTGCCCAATTGATTTATTTTCCCTTCCTGATTTTTACCCTGCTTAAGTTCCCTGACTATTTTATCATGGCCTATGCCATTATAACGGGAGCCCACTTGTTCCCCTATGCCTGGTTTTACGATGAAATTGGGTATGCGGTGTTTGCCGTAGTCATTTCGGTAGGGGCTTTACTCATCACCCTGAATGTGGATGCTTCAAGTGTCTGGATAGTACCCCTATTTACGGCAGGGTCGCTTTTTTTGTTGGCAGGTTGGATTGGGGTGAGAATTTCCAAAAGTCCTAAAAAGCAAGGAGCGCATTAAGGTCTAGATCTATGCTGTTTTATCAATTCGCACAATTTATAACAGATTCATAAGAACTTTTTTAAACCAGGACATAACTAATTATCTTTAGATGGATATCCTATGAAATGGTTTAATATTTTTTATTCACCTTTTCCCAGACCAAAACATACCTTCAAAAATGTATTTTGGTTATTGTTAATTGCACTGAGTGCAACTTTATTCATTATAATATTTAAACCTTTCGACATTGAAAATAAAACAGGGAGCGCATACTTCAACCTCGCTGTTTTCGGTTTAGGCCTAGTCTTCTTTCTTTCTATCTATTTTATTGAATTTTTAATTCCTGAACTTTTTTCGAGTCTGTATAAGAATTGGAGTTTTGGTAAGGCTGTGATATGGTATGCCTGGTTAATCTTATTTGTTGGAGCAGTGATGTTTATTAGTAAAAGTTATCTCTCCGGATTTCGTGATTTCACATGGACAGAGTATTTCTATGTATTGGGCAGGCTATTGGGAATTGGAATTACGGTATCCTTTTTTGTGATAGGCTTGTTTAATTATGTTAATCGCAAGAAATACACATTACTATCGTCCAATGAAAACTATCTAATTACTGCTGCCAATACCAAATCCTTGAGATTGAATTTAAATGATGTAATGTACATGGTTAGCGATGATAACTATGTGGATATTCATATTGAAAGAAATGGTATTCGTAAGAAATTGGTATTCAGATCTAGTTTAAAGAATATCGAGGACCAAATAGTTAATCCGATTACACCCATTTATCGCTGTCACAGACGTCATCTGATTAATATTACCGGTTTCCAACTTAAAAAAAACACGAGTAGAATAACCACTATTGAACACAAAAAATATAAAGATGAGATTCCAGTTTCTAAGCAATATGTAAGTCAAATAACAGGGCTTTTGCAAATTCGCCCCTAAAAATTACATATTCTCCACAAAGCCCGGTTTATCTATGGTATTGCATACTAATTAGTATTCATTTGTTGAGTCAAACTTAAATATTCATCAAATGAAAACTCTAAGAACAATTTTGTCATTACTTATCTGCACTCTTTTTTCTCAGTTAATTTTTTCTCAATCTGTTGCCCAAATAGATACAGAGGAAATTATTACATCCTATGTAGAGGACTTTAAAAATGATCGCTTCGCATCAGAGCCTATGATATTTGGATTAGAAGTAGTAAATCACGAATCGTGGACCATCCATGTAACAGGAAATAAAACAGAAGCAGGGTGGGAAGTAGTTTTAAAAGAAGGACTTCCTACATTACCTACCTTCATTTATTCCGTAGAAAAGGAAACATTAAGAGCTATTTTTAATGGAGAACTCAATGCTTTAACTGCTCAGGGTAAAGCTTTTGCCGGCGATTATGCGCCAATGAATGTAAAAGAAATGGAAGGTTTTGAAAGCGATATGGATATGGACAGTAAGATCAATGCCTTTTCATTCCATTTTTGGACCAGAGGATTTCCAGAAATCGTACCCTTTGCAGATGGATTGACACGAAAGGCACATGGCTCTAATTTTGTTGTATTCTATTATCAAAAAGGCTTACGCACGGCTTGGTACCGAGTTCTTCCCGAAGAAAAAGTAAGACATGATCCAAGAGAACAGGCAATGCCATTTCCGATGTTGATTGTTGCTATTAAAGGTGTAACTGAAGGTGAAGTTGACGGCAAACGCGTTTCTCTAACTGAGGGAAACACTGTTTTTATTCCGCCCTTTGCTGCACATAAATGGTGGAATGAAACAAATGAAGCTTCGGAAGCCATCCTGATCATGTTTGGTGAAGGCGCATGAAAGCAAAGAGTGTCCCATAAAATTTAAACAATCTTGATAATACACTTCACAACATTTATTACTTCTTGCAAGGAATTTCAACGTGGAATTCCTTGCAATTTGCTATCTTACTTTACTGCTTGAATGGTATGGATCATTTTGTTCTTTAAGCTATATCCTGACCTGTCGTTGTGATGTAATTCTGTATTAAAAATGGACGTTCAATTTGTCAAAAGATCAAGCTTGAAACTTTTTATATCAGGTATTTTGTTGCTTTCTTTTGTACCGATGCCAAGCCTCAATGCCCAGGTTCCAACAGAACCGATCATGGTTAAAATAAAAGGAGGAACTTATATTATGGGTCAGAATGATGGTGAGGGTGACGAGCGGCCGGAACACCTTGTGGAAATTGAGGATTTCTACATCGCAAAATTTGAGATTACGGTTTCAGAATACAGGGAATTTTGCCTGGCTACAGACAGGACAATGCCGAAGCAACCCGAGTGGGGCTGGATTGATGATCATCCCATAATTAATACCTCCTGGAATGATGCCTGTGATTACATACAATGGCTGAATAAGCGAACCGGGGAGGACTATCGTTTGCCCACAGAAGCAGAATTTGAATATGTGATCCGAAACGGGGGTGAAAAGGGAGTCTATCCCTGGGGAAAAGCCCTTCCGTCAAATGAAAACCTGGCAGACGAATCATTTCGTGCAAAAACCTCCAGAAGTGGTATATGGAAAAATTACTATGACGGATATGCTTTTACAGCGCCGGTGGGCTCTTTTAAGCCAAATAAACTGGGGGTTTGCGATATTAACGGAAATATTTGGGAATGGTGTAGCGACTGGTATGGGGAATATTCAGATCAAAAATCAAAGAATCCAATTGGAGCGACTACCGGAAAGCACAAAGTAGGCAGAGGGGCCAGCTATGGTACTGATCCCTGGCACTCTCGTTCAGCGAGCAGAGCGTATGTTGAACCTGATTTTAAAAGACCCGGGTTCAGGCTCGCGAAAGATAATGAATAAGCATTCGGCACATTTGCTGTGGCCGTGATTGCTCAGATTAAAATAGATGAAATCACACTACTAAATCAGGAAGAAATGGATGACAACCACATCAGCTATTTAGAATTTAAGGCAAAAGATCTTTCAGGAATAAAGAACTTTTATACCCGTGCCTTTGGTTGGGAATTTACGGATTATGGCCCTACTTATACTTCCTTCTCGGACAGCGGGGTTTACGGCGGATTTGAAAAAACTGATGAACCCCTTATCAATGGAGTCCTTGTGGTGTTGTATCATTCGGACCTCGAGGCCGCTAAGTTGGCCATCACCGAAAACGGTGGAACCATTGTTAAGGATATTTTTTCATTTCCCGGTGGGAAGCGTTTTCACTTTCGGGATCCCGAAGGCAATGAGCTTGCGGTATGGTCTGAATAATAGGGGTTCAGCTGGGGTAAAAACCCGATTCTAGGAATTTTTTAAATAACGAACTGGTGACAGAAAAAGAGAAAATGCTCAAGGGGATGAATTACGATTCACGGGATCCGGAATTAATAAAAATGTACCACAGGGCACGTCGATTATTAAAACGATACAACAATCTCAATTCTGAATTAGCCGAAGAAAGGGACCTGCTGTTGGCGGAATTGTTCGAATTTAAAGGAAAAGGGGTTTGGGTGGAACCCCCTTTTATTGCGACTATGGGGAAAATATTTCCATAGGCGCTAACACCTTTGTAAATACCAATTGCATCTTTCTGGACAACAATAAAATAACCATCGGCAAAAATGGACTCCTCGCTCCTTATGTTCAAATTTATACGGCCATCCATCCGCTAATAGCCTCGGAAAGGATAGTGGGGGAGGGAGACGAAACCCGATACCTGACCTCTACAAAGCCGGTGAGCATAGGAGATAATGTCTGGATAGGGGGCAATACAGTTATTTTTCCCGGAGTAACCATTGGTGATAATGTAACCATCGGAGCGGGGAGTGTGGTCACCAAAAACATCCCTGACCAGGTGCTGGCTTTCGGGAACCCTTGTGAAATAAAGAAAAAATTATAGGATTTAATAGAGATGTTAATGACAAGGACCTAAAGGGTTCACTTATTTGGTATCATCATAATAAATAATTAAACTGAAAATTATGGGAAATTATACGGACGGATTTGTATTCCCGATACGACACGATCACTTGCCCGAGTATAAGCAGGTAGCTGTTCAGGTTGCCGAGATCTGGAAGGAACACGGAGCACTGGCTTACTGTGAATATGTGGGTGACGATCTTGCATTGGAAGGAACTCGCTCCTTCCCAGAAATGGTTGAAGCGAATGAAGGGGAAGCCATCGTGTTTGGATGGGTAGTTTTTGATTCCCGGGAAACACGTAACCTGGCCAATGAAAAGGTGGCAGCCGACCCAAGAATGGCCGAATTAGTGGCACCCTTGACAGATTCAAGAAAAATTTTTGATGCCGGGAGAATGGCTTATGGCGGCTTTAAGGCCCTCACTATATCGCAATAAGTTGAGTTACAGCAGAAGACAAAAACTAGATCAAATCAATCACCCATGAAAGCGGCGGATAAGCTTTTGACAATAAAAATTATACATACGGTTATCTGGCTATTTTTTGTGGTGGTTATATTTTATGTACTGTACTCGGGTATCAGCGGCAGGGTAAATACCTATACCTGGATTGCCATAGCTCTGGTTGTGGGAGAAGGGATAACACTGTTGATCTTTAGGATGTTCTGCCCTCTCACATTGATGGCGAGGAAATATTCTGATTCGGAAAAGGATAATTTTGATATTTTTCTTCCCAACTGGCTGGCAAAGAACAATAAATTGATCTTCACCTCCCTTTTTGTAGTAGGGGTGATTCTGGTAGTTTATCAGTCCCTGAATAATTAAATTCGTCTCAACGTAGGCCCTACCGAATGAAAATAGTATTTGTAGTCAACAACAAGAACAATCGTCTGGCGAAAATACTACCGATGCTCCGGGAAGCCTGTGATCGATCAGATTTTAGTGCTGTTGAATTCAAGCATACCACAGGGAGTAAGCACGCCATTGAACTGGGAAGGAATGCAGCTTTAGGCGGCTGTGACTTTCTGATAGGGGTTGGAGGAGATGGTACCCTTTACGAACTGGTCAACGGGCTGTTCCAGAGTGAGATTCCACCACAGGACTTGCCGGTATTGGGGTTACTCCCATACGGCTCGGCCAATGATTTTGCCAGATCGGCAGGGATCAATGATTCAATTGAGGAACTGATCACTTTGATATTATCGAATAGTATAAAAAAGATCGACCTGGGCAGGATTATTTTGAAACAGAAACAGGAAATCCATGTTTTTGTTAACATAGCCGGCGTGGGCCTGGGACCTGAAGTGGTGAAAAGCATGGAGCAATCATCAAAGGTGCTGAGCCCTCGATTTAATTACTTTAGTAGTATTTTAAAGGGTTTCCTCCGGTATCAGAAGACAAATGTGAGTTGTTCCTGTGGCACATGGCATTGGACAGGAAAGTTGCTTCAAATGGCCGTGGCTAACGGACGTTTTTTTGGGAATGCCATATGTGTGGCACCGGAGGCAGTCCTTGATGATGGCACTTTTCAACTGGTAATCTTCGGAGATCTGAGTATCTGGGACTATTTGAAGAACCTGGGAAAATTGAAAAAGGGATGTAAAATAATTCACCCGGAAGTACATTACTACAGGGCTAAAGAAGTAGTACTGGAGAGCGAAGAACCATGTGGTATAGAAGCGGATGGTGAGTATATTGGCCTTATTCCCGCTACCTTGAGTATTATGCCAAAAGCAATCAACTTTCTAATGCCTCTTGATTCTTAACACTATCATTTCTAGACGATTTACATTTCAATTTAAGGACTAATGGTGCGTTATAATTAGGTTAAATAGCCAAGGCTTTAAAAATCTTAAACCCTTGATTATCTTTGGATTACGCGCTTCTCATATAGGATCGGTAGAAGTAGATGGATCTGCTTGTACCTATTGTCATAATTCCGGAACACAAAATATAAGTCAGTTTGGAAGATACTTCCATATCTTCTGGATTCCCATGTTTCCAGCAGGGAAAAGCACTTTTAGTGAATGTGTTCATTGTAAGAGAACGATCAGGAAAAAAGAGTTCTCTTCAGACTTGAAAAAGGTATATCAAATCAATAAATCCAAAATAAAAAGACCGGTCTGGCATTGGTCTGGGATTATTCTGATAGGAATATTGATTACTACTTTCTATGTCCTTTCAAAGATCTGAGTAAAAGGTTGATCAGTAAAAAGTATTAGGATACATCATCATTTTTTAAGTAAGGCTTCAACATAATGATGAGTGTTTTGGTATTCCATTTTAAGGGCATGCAAAAACAGTATTACTTCTTCCCGAAAAGGGTAATCGGGGGACAGACAGTCATTAAAATTGCCGTCCATTACAGTAATTAAAATGTACCAGTTTGAATTTCTGGAAGAATGAGCATCTTCGAGAATTGGATCGTAACCTTCTGAATTCAATACCCCATCGATTACAACAGGGAGCAAATTGACAACTTCCGTTACTTTTTCTCTTTCGTCAAACGACATAAAGTAAGTTTGTCCGTTTACTGTAAAAGGCACATTGAGTTCCACGTTTTCAAAGTCTAGATCAAATCTGGAATTTATATAGTGATAAAATTCATCTGCTTCTTTGACGTCTTCAAACACAAAGGCGTGCTGCCTCGGCAGATCTCGTTTAAACTTTTTTGCCACAACAATTTTGTAGTCATCAATATTCGGGGCAATCTTAATGGGGATACAGCTAAAACATAAAGAAAATACGGCCAGGACTAGAAATTTTCTCATGGAAGTTGGTTTCCGGAAATACCACAATAATTATACCTTTTAAATAATCGTACTGATTAAATCTTTTACACCCTCGCCTGTAGAAGGTCAAAATAGATTGGAAGGACGCTTTATTAATCGTAATATTGCGATTAATTAAATATTCGGATCATGGGTTTGGCGAAAACGGAGATATTTACAGACGAACAGAATCAAATCTCACTATTTGCAAAGGCATTCGGGCATCCTGCACGGGTAGCAATTCTGCAAAAACTCTTTGCAATTGATACTTGTTACTGTGGGGATCTGGTAATGGAAATTGGCCTGGCGCAACCCACCATCTCACAGCATCTAAAAGAACTCAAATATTTAGGACTCATAAAAGGAACCGTTGAAGGCACAAGCGTATGCTATTGCATCAACCCGGTGAAATGGATGAAAATGAAAGAAGTGATGTCTGAATTTCTCGATCAGGATGTCCCAAAACCGGATTGTTGTTAAAATTTTAATTCCTTCACTGGCAGTACTATGAGTAAACAAAAATTAAGCTTTCTAGATAGAAATCTCACCCTGTGGATCTTTGTGGCTATGGCCTTTGGCGTGGGTATCGGGTATTTTGTGCCTACATTTCCTGAGCTGATCAATTCATTCAACAGTGGAACAACGAATATCCCAATAGCCATTGGTTTAATCCTGATGATGTATCCGCCTTTGGCAAAAGTAAATTACGCCCTCTTGCCGAAAGTATTTAAAAACACAAAGGTCCTCTCTATTTCATTGATACTCAATTGGATTATTGGCCCGGTGTTGATGTTTGTGCTTGCCATTTCATTTTTACGGGACTATCCGGAATATATGGTCGGACTCATCTTAATAGGATTGGCACGCTGTATTGCCATGGTGCTGGTCTGGAACGACCTCGCGGAAGGAAGTAGTGAATACGGAGCTGGATTAGTAGCCCTAAACAGTATTTTCCAGGTTTTTGCCTATAGTTTTTACGCCTACTTTTTTATCACCCTCCTTCCCCCTTATTTTGGGTTTGAAGGTGCCATCGTTGACATATCTATTGGGACTATCGCGGAAAGCGTAGCTATTTACCTGGGCATCCCATTTGCCATGGGAATTTTTAGTCGGCAAATTCTTGTGAAACTCAAAGGCGAGGATTGGTACACGGATACCTTTATTCCGGCTATATCACCAATGACTTTGATAGCACTATTATTTACTATCGTGGTGATGTTCTCACTCAAAGGAGAATTGATCGTAGATCTCCCTATAGATGTTATGATTATTGCAATTCCTTTGCTGCTCTACTTTACCCTGATGTTTATCATTGGTTTCTTCTTTACCAAAGCCACAGGAGCAGAATATGACAAAACCACTTCAGTTGCCTTTACAGCGGCTGGAAATAATTTCGAATTGGCAATAGCCGTGGCCATAGCAGTGTTTGGATTGAATTCCGGGCAGGCATTTGCTGGGGTCATAGGACCATTGGTTGAGGTGCCTGCATTGATCTTATTGGTACGTGTGTCGTTTTGGTTGCGAAAAAGATATTTCAGCAAGGCGCTTACCTAAAGCGCAACAATTCATTATTATTACACAGTTTAAAAAACAGACTAAAGGATGTTGTATATCATTAGCGGGGCATCCAGATCAGGTAAGACTATCATTGCAAAAAAGCTATCAGCCCAATTAGGCATCCCATATCTCTCGCTGGATTGGATTATGATGGGATTTACTAATGGCTTGCCTGAATTTGGGGTACATGACAAATTATTTCCGGATGAGATCGCAGAAAGGCTCTGGAACTTTATAAAAGCGATGTTGGAAAGCATGATTTATACGGATACGGACTGTGTGATTGAAGGTGAAGCCCTGCTCCCTGAACTGATCATTGAATTGCTTCAAAAACACCCGGACAATGTGAAAGTTTGTTTTCTGGGTTATTCCGAAGTAGAAATTGATAGAAAAGTCAACGAGATCAAGAAATTCAGCCAATTAAAAAGCGACTGGTTAACAGATAAATCCGATGCTTATATTGAGGATCATGTCAAAAATATGATCGCTCATAGCAAGCTTATAAAAAGATCCTGTACGGAGAACCAATTAAAATACATCGATACCTCAAGCTCCTTTTCGGATGCCATAGACGTTACTATGAAGTATTTGTCGGTGTAGATCTATTAAAAATATATGGTTTACTCAAATTCTAAGCTATTAGCCAAACAATTTAGCCTTGAGAAACCAGGAGTTCATCTCAGAAATATTGGATATGGAGATCCCCTCCGGACACTCAACTTCACATGCCCCGGTAAAGGAACAATTCCCAAACCCTTCCAGGCTCATTTGTGCAACCATATCTTTAGTTCGGCTATAGGCTTCAGGTTTACCCTGGGGCAAAGCATTGAGGTGATTTATTTTGGCTGAAGTAAAGAGCATTGCAGAGGCATTTTTACAGGCGGCCACACAGGCACCACAACCAATACAGGCAGCCGCGTCCATAGCTTTGTCTGCAATCTCCTTTCCTATGGGAATGGCATTAGCCTCCGGTGCAGTCCCGGTTTTTGCAGTAATAAATCCTCCCTGTTCAATAATCCTGTCAAAAGCTGATCGGTCTACCACAAGGTCTTTCAGCACAGGAAAAGCCGTTGCCCTCCAAGGTTCTACGGTGATTACATCTCCATCTTTGAAGCTACGCATATGTAATTGACAAGTGGTTATGTTTCGATGTGGCCCATGTGCCCTGCCGTCGATAAACACTCCGCATTGCCCGCAGATGCCTTCCCGGCAATCGTATTCAAAGGCAATGACTTCTTCTCCCTGAAGCACCAGCTGTTCATTGAGGTGATCCAGGGCTTCGAGAAAAGACATATCCTCGTTCAGGCCTTCGGTTTCATATTCCTTAAATCTACCCTTGCTTTTACTGTTTTCCTGTCTCCAGATTCTGAAAGTAACTTTCATGCTTATTCTTATTTATAGCTTCTCACGGTCGGTTTAACAAATTCAAATTCGAGGACTTCCTTGTGTAGTTTAAATCCTTCTGAGTGGTACTCCCAGGCAGAGACATAGGCATAATCTGCATCTTTACGGACCGCTTCACCCTCGGATGTCTGGTATTCCTCTCTGAAATGAGCCCCACAAGACTCTTCTCTTTGCAAGGCATCGGTACACATCAGTATTCCCAATTCGATAAAGTCTGCCAGACGCAGGGCTTTCTCCAATTCAGGATTCATTTGAGATGCACTACCATTTATTCTCACCTCCTGCCAGAAATCCTCCTTGATCTCCTCTATCCTTGACAAAGCCTTCTTAAGACCTTCACTGTTACGGCTCATAGCACATTCCTGCCACATCACTTTACCGAGTTCGCGATGGAAATAGTCTACGGTTTTAGTACCATTAATTGAGAGTAATCTTTCAATATATTCCTTCACCTCCTCTTCAACCTCCTCAAAGGCCGGATGATCTGAGCTAATGCCCGGTGTTTTCATCTCCGAAGCCAGGTAATTATTGATGGTATTGGGAAGGATAAAGTAGCCGTCAACACTGGCTTGCAACAAAGAATTCGCTCCAAGTCGGTTAGCCCCATGATCTGAAAAATTACATTCCCCAACGGCGTACAATCCGGGGATGGTGGTCATCAGTTCATAATCAACCCATAGTCCGCCCATGGAGAAATGAGCTGCGGGGGAGATTTGCATCGGTTCCTTGTAGGCATCTACCCCTGTGATCTTTTTATACATCGAGAACAGATTCCCATAGCGATCTTGTATGGTTTCCAATCCCAGTCGTTCAATAGCGTGTTTAAAGTCGAGATAAACCGCATTTTTAAGTCGGCCTACCCCATGACCGGCATCAATGCGCTCTTTAGCCGCCCTGGAGGCGATATCCCGGGGAGCGAGGTTGCCAAAACTCGGATAACGCCTCTCCAGGTAATAATCCCTCTCCTCTTCGGGGATGTCATTAGCCTTACGGTTATCATTTTTGTCTTTGGGGACCCAGATCCTGCCATCATTTCTCAGCGATTCAGACATCAGGGTAAGTTTAGATTGTGCTTCGCTCGATTGAGGTAGGGCAGTAGGGTGGATTTGCGTAAAACTAGGAGCAGCAAAAAGAGCCCCTCTTTTATGCGCTTTCCAAATGGCCGAGCCGTTACATCCAATGGCGAGGGTAGAAAGCCTGAATACCCTTGAATAGCCTCCCGTGGCCAGGACTATTGCATCTGCTGCATACCGTTCTATGGCCCCTGTGACCAGGTTTCGGGCAATGATCCCCTTTGCCTTTCCATCTACAACCACCAGATCGAGCATCTCAGTTCTGGTGTGCATCCTTACTTTTTTTGCCCGGATCATTTTATAAAGCTGAGAGTAAGCGGCAAGCAGCAGTTGCTGCCCGGTTTGCCCCCTGGCGTAAAACGTCCTTTGCACCTGTACCCCTCCAAAACTTCGGTTTACCAATACTCCCCCATACTCTCTGGCAAAAGGAACACCCTGCTGAGTGAAGTGGTCAATGAGAGGTGCGGATAGCTCTGCCAGGCGGTAGGTATTGGCCTCCCTGGAACGGAAGTCGCCCCCTTTCAAAGTATCGAAAAACATCCTCCAGACGCTGTCTCCGTCATGCTGATAATTTTTAGCAGCATTTATACCTCCTTGTGCCGCCACAGAATGGGCTCTGCGAGCAGAGTCCTGATAGCAAAAACATTGCACATCATAGCCCAGTTCGGCCAGAGTCGCAGCAGCTCCGGCTCCTGAAAGCCCGGAACCTACAACAATTACATTGAGTTTTTTCTTATTGGCCGGGTTGACGAGCTGACTGTTTATTTGATAGTTACGCCATTTATCTTCCAGTTTACCCTCAGGAATTTTAGCATCTAAAAGCATTTGTATTATTGGGATTTAACAGAGCAGTATCTGCGAGATTAGACTTGGTTGCTTTTATCAAATATCAACATAGTTCACGGTATTCAATATGATAAATGTCATTTCATGAAGCATCTGTCAACAGTACTGAAAAGAATCAGAATTTCGATACCATCTATAACCTTCTCAGTCTTTCCCCGTATTGATGCCGTCATTCTTGTATTTGAAGACATGGATTTCCAAAAAAAAGTTCATAATTGACAAACAATAAAAAGGAAAATAACGCTCAAGTAGTTGAGTCAGGCTAAAATAGCCTAATTTGCTCGTTCGTGATCGCGCAATGATTCCATATCGCGGCCAAAATCGACGAATCAACCCTATATGGCTAAGAATCAGGAAAATGTAGAGCTTAAAAGAGTAGTTGGAGTAACAGGTCTTTCTTTAAATATTATCAACATCACGGTGGGTGCCGGAATTTTTGCCTTACCTGCTATTGTAGGAGTAGAATTGGGAGCCTTCAGTATTTTTGCTTATTTATTTTGCGGGTTGATGATGGCTGCCATTATGTTGTGTTATGCCGAAATAGGCACCCGTGTCACCAAATCTGGAGGTAGCTACGCTTATGTGGTTACTGCTTTTGGGGAATTCGCAGGTTTTGTTGTAAACTGGCTTGCTGTCTTTGGATGGAGTATCCTGGGGAGTGCGGCCTTGATGAATATTATTGCTGATTCTCTTGCCGTTGTTTTTCCAGTTTTTTCGAATCCCTGGATCAGAGGTGTATTTTACTTTGTTCTCCTGGCTTTCCTGGTAATCACAAACATTCGAGGGGCAAAACAGGGGGTAGCCTTGATCAAATGGATCACGGTGATAAAAGTGTTGCCCTTACTGGGGATCGGATTCTTTGGTCTAAGCCTGATCATTCCGGAGAATCTGCAATGGGAACACTTACCTTCTTTAAAGTCGTTCAGCAACACCACGCTCATTCTGTTTTTTGCTTTTGCGGGCTTCGAAACGGCATTAGGGGCCAGTGGAGAGATTAAAAACCCAAAGCGAACCATCCCGCTCGGGATAATGATTGGTGGGGCAACGGTTCTATTGATTTATTTACTATTGCAAACGGTAACCCAAGGGATTTTGGGACCCCAGATAGAAGTTTTTAAGAATGCACCTCTTGCCGCAGTCGCAGAACGACTAATGGGGACGATGGGGGGCACTCTGCTTTTGATCGCAGCGGCAATTTCGTGTTATGGTGCAGTCAGTACAGATGTTATGAGTACGCCCCGCGTATTATTTGCTGGAGCCAGAGACGGACTTTTTCCCAAATTCCTGGGGAAGGTCCACCCAAAATTTGCCACCCCGTACTGGTCGATCATCTTTTTTACCGGCTTAATTTTTCTCTTTTCCATTTCCGGCGGATTTGAGCAACTGGCCATTCTTGCCAGTGCTGCGATACTGTTGATCTACCTGCTGGTAATCCTGGCGACTATCCGGATGCGGAGAAAAAAATCCGAAATATCGGAAAAGACCTTTAAGGTTCCGGGCGGATGGACAATTCCCATGATCGGTATTGCCTCTATACTGTGGCTACTCAGTAGTTTGACATCCTGGGAGTTTTTGTCAATAGCCATTTTCCTTTTGATTATTTGTGCAATTTATTTCGGGGCAAGATGGTTAAAGAATAAAAAAGTAAAAGAGTGATCGAATTTAAAAGCCTTAAGATAAGGTCTATTGTATTTCTACTTGTAGTATTCATTACCTATGTCGGGCTTTATGGCCAGGATGCTGCTACTACTAATTCGCCTTCCGAACCGGTTAAGGTATTATTTGTGGGTAACAGTCTTGTTTACACTAACAATCTGCCCGACCTGGTCCAAAAAGAAGCGCTGAGTAAAGGAATTGACATGGATTGTGAAATGATCGCCTTCCCCAACTACGCCATAATTGATCATTGGAAGGACGGAATGGTGCAAAAATTGATTTCCGAAAAGGCGTATGACTTTGTAATCCTTCAACAGGGACCTTCTTCTCAAAAGGAAGGCAGGAGAATGCTCATAGAGGACGGTAAAAAGTACCGCGAGCTCTGTGAGAAGTACAATGCACAACTCTGCTATTTTATGGTTTGGCCTTCGCTGGCGTATTTCGAAACTTTTGATGGAGTGATACAGAATTATCGGGATGCTGCCTCAATAAATAACGCCATCATACTCCCGGTTGGGGAAGTGTGGAAAGATTATATTGAACAGACTAAGAAGTTCGACTATTACGGACGTGATCAGTTTCATCCTTCAACCCTCGGCAGTACTGTTGCCGCTAAAGTTATCGTGAAACACTTAATCCCGCCGAAATAACGAAACTGTGCGGATAGGCAGAAGCGACTTTGGGGCATTTTTTGCGCGATTCTTCGTCTAACCGATTCTTACTTAGTACCTTTGCCGCTTTAAATTTTTAACCCTAGAAAACAGGAAAATGGGAAAAGTAAAAGATAATGATACCATTAGAGTTCATTACACAGGAAAATTAAATGACGGGCAGGTTTTTGACAGCTCACTTGAAAGGGATCCATTAGAGGTAACCCTTGGGCAGGGAGCTTTAATCCCCGGTTTTGAAAAAGGGCTGATCGATATGGAAGTTGATGAGAACAAAACCATCACCATTCCAAAAGAAGAAGCCTATGGAGAAGTGAGAAAGGAGTTATTTCAGAAAGTCAATAAAAGTGATCTCCCTGAAGAGATTAAACCTGAAATAGGAATGGGCCTTGTTGCCACAAATCCTGACGGATCTGAACAGCAACTGCGCATCGTAGAAGTAGAGGAAGAGCATATTGTAATTGATGCCAATCACCCTCTCGCCGGACAGGATCTTATTTTCGATCTTACCTTAGTGGAGATTAAATAGTACTCCACATCAATAAAAGATATAAAGCCACAGGCCTGTGAAAATAGGATGTGGCTTTTTTTACGCGAAAGTCTTAGCTGAAAAAAGGCGAAATGCTACTAAAGAACTGGATTTTAGGGAACTAAATAGACTCAACAGGTTCAACAACCCTTGTGTCAACACGATGTTTGGGCTGTTCTGGTCTTTGTTTTTTCTGCTGCTTTGCCTTTTGCATTTGTTTGCGTTCCCAGGCAGTGGGACTGCCAAACATGATTGACCAACTCTTCTGTGGACGTTTCCACATATCCCTGAGTAAGTCGCCCCAGGCGTGAAATACCAAATAGACTGGATTAAATGAGTCTACAGGCTTGGTAATACCGTAGATAGCCTGCTCCTTTTCTTCTTTAAAGGTGCCAAACATTCGGTCCCAGATGATCAGGGTAGACCCGAAATTCTTATCGATATAATCCTCATTTACTGCGTGATGAACTCTATGGTGTGAAGGTGTCACAAAGATATATTCGATGGGAGCGGGTAGTTTTCGTATTAATTCTGTATGAATCCAGAATTGATATAAGATTTCCATCTGATGTATGATGATGAAGACTACAGGGTCGAAACTCATCATAAATACGGGCACAAAAAATATCAGCTTCAGGTTCTGCACCCAGGACAAACGAAAGGAAGTGGAAAAGTTATAGTATTTAGAACTGTGGTGAACCACATGGGTAGACCACCAAAAACGCTGCATATGTGATATACGGTGCGACCAGTAGCGCACAAAATCGAGGGCGATAAAACACACAATATAAGACCACCAGGTGTGTGGGATGGTCCAGGGCGTGAGATTATAGCAGATCACAACAATATAGAAGATCCCAACCTTGGTTAGGGCATTTACAAACAGGTTTCCAAAACCTATGGCTGAGGAGGCTAAGAAATCTTTCCCGTGATAAAGATCTTTCTTTTGCCTGTACGACAGGAAATACTCCAGAGCTACCAAGCCGAACATGATTGGAGCAGCTATCCAGATAATCGTGTTAAAATCTAATTGAAGCAGGCCTTCTAAGGTAAGCTGTTTATTTTCGATGGGATTCTTGTAGTTTCCTACAAAGCTATCATAAAAATAGTTATTAATGCAGTGACAAGGGTAAATAAATGGGTATTCGGGGCTCTCTATGACCAAAAGTCGCTTAATTACAGATCTAATTACTGAATATGGCCAAACGGTCTATACGCCTGATCAACAATAAGAAAGGCGGCCGACTAGCCTTGAATATGGGGATATAAATCCTGAATACCTCAACGATAAACTTAGCTAAATAGAACAATTGAAAAAGGGGAGTCTTATCGCCATAAGATACTCAGTAAGCTGGATTGGCACGTACTTAAATTGAATTCTATGATTTCCCAAACCTCCGTTTCCAGACAATTTCAGACCTGGAAATAACCAAAATAAGCTTCAGATTGGGGATTATTCAACAAGATTTAATAACTTGAAGAACATCAATCTAAGGTTAGCAATGACAGATACAAGCCACCACGATGAACGAATCGCTAAAATGAAATTCGCTTCAGTTTATCCGCACTATGTCACAAAAGTAGAGAAGAAAGGAAGGACCAAAGAAGAACTGCATGAAGTGATTCGTTGGTTAACGGGCTATAATGAAAGCGATTTGGAAAAAATCCTTCAGGAAGAGGTCACCTTTGAGCAGTTCTTTAGTAAAGCCCAAATCCATCCCAATGCGCATCTGATCAAAGGGGTTATCTGCGGGTACAGGGTAGAAGAGATTACTAATAAAACCACAAGAGAGACAAGGTACCTGGACAAACTCGTGGATGAACTGGCAAAGGGGCGACCTATGGAAAAGATACTGCGAAAGTCCGATTAGTCTGTTAGATCTCTGCTTAGCTTGTCCATTTAATACTATCAACCAAATACCTCAATACTTATGAAATTAGGTGCATTTTCTATCAGTTTGGCCGTAAAAGACATCAAGGCTTCTAAAGCATTTTACGAAAATCTGGGATTCAAACAATTCACAGGTGAAGAGGCAAAGAATTATGTAATTATGAAAAACGAGGACACGCTTATTGGCTTGTTTCAGGGCATGTTTGAGAACAATATCCTGACCTTTAATCCGGGTTGGGATTCGAACGCGGCAACACTAGATGATTTTGACGATGTACGTGATATTCAAAAGAAACTAAAGAGCCGCGGAATACAATTGCATTCAGAAGTTAAGGAAGATACCACAGGGCCCGGCAGTTTTGTGGTGTTAGATCCTGATGGGAATGCTATTTTGATCGATCAGCACATATAGTAATATTTTATCTGATAAAGTAGGAGCCATTTGTACTTGGCTGAACAAGTACATCCTTTATTAGGCCGATTAATTCTTTTAATTTTTAAAACATATAATGCTTAAAAAATAAAGTACGTCTTGCTATTCTTAGCCTTAAGCCACATCTGTGCTTTTGGGCAGAACTATAATTCAATCGGGGAAACGCTCACAGGATCCTGGGATGGTGCATTCATCAAAGGAAACTCATATCAGAAGATCCAGATCGAGTTTAGCCAGAAGGAAGGTAAGGTTTTCGGCCTGCAGATTATGGAAGAATGGCATCCTTCATACGGGGAATTTCAAGTGCCTGTGGAAATTGACAGTATTGGAAAAATAAGGTTAGCAACGGGCTATGGAGAGGCCGAACTGGTTCTGGATGTAAAAAATCTGGAACTTATTGGACAGCTTAAAGATCAAAATCCATCGATCTATCTGCACTTTAAAAAAACAGCAGAAAAGCCAAAACCAGATTTCAGCGTTGAAGAAGTTTCTATTTCGAATGGAGAAATCAGCCTGTCTGGCCATCATCATATTCCAAGTATAAATGTAAAAAAGACAGCAATTATCATAGTGGGAGGCAGAGGTTGTTATGCAGGCAGTACTAAATACAATTTATATGCTAAATTCTTGAGGAAATACGGTATGTCTGTATTGGTATACAATAAGAGGGGTACCGGTCTTTCCTCGGGAGATTGTGGTACGGCAACGATGGAGGATATGGCAAAAGATCTGATTAGTGCAAAACAGTTTCTTGCCAACCATCAGAATGGCTATGAGAAAATTGGAGTGCTCGGAACAAGTGCAGGAGGCTGGACGATGTTAAAAGGGGAGGAGTTAACCGATTTTGATTTTATGATCTCCATTGTGGGTCCTTCTACCTCTGTAAAGGATCAACAGTTGCAGTCTATGGCCTATGGCGCCGATGTTTTTAAACTTTCTCAAACGGCAAAACGCAATGTAGAAGTGTATACCGAGATGATGTTTTCGGCGAAGACATCACAAGGTGATTTCGATAAAATGAATGATCTCCTTCTGCGTGCGGAAAAGGAAAACTGGAAACAACTCCTGGAAGACACTGATATACCCCAGTCAGTTGCGGGGATTGAACAGCTTTGGGTACGGCGACATAATTACGACCCAAAGTCGGTTTTATCTGCTTTTAACAATCCATACCTGGCTATATATGGGGAAAGAGACTGGATAGTTCCTCCCGGGGAAAATATTAGTTTACTCAAGAGCTATTTCGCAGACAGGCCAGATCTTCTCACCGTAGTTGAAGCCTACAATGCTGAGCACGGAATGGAAATGGAGGCCAAATGGATCGATTTAAGTGCCGGCCGGTCCTATTGGCATTTTTATCGCATTTCACCAGAAGTAAGAATTGAAATCGTCGATTTCTTACGTAAACACGAGCTGGTTGATTAGGATTTTAAAATTGCAAAATGAAATATACATGCTCGGTTATTATTGATCTGCCGGCAAACCAACTTGCTGATCTATGGGCTAATCCCGATTTTTTCGATCAGTGGCAGGATGGCTTTAAATCTGTTATTTTATTGGAGGGTGAATCCGGATCGATAGGGGCAAAATCAAAATTGGTCTACGGTCACGAAAAGAAAGATTTAGAATTGATCGAAACGATCATTTTAAATAATCTTCCGGAGAAGAAAATAGCGCTTTATGAACATGTTCAAATGATCAACACCCAGACTACATGCTTTGAAAAATTGACGGATAATTCAACGCGCTTTATATCCGAGGTAGAATACACCCACTTCCGCGGATTTATTCCAAAACTGATGGCAATGGTTTTCCCAGGCGTATTTAAAAAACAAAGTCAGAAATGGATGGATCAATTTAAAATTTTTGCGGAAAAGAAATATAATTCCTCCTGAGTTAAGGACTATAACAGACCCTAATAAAGAATTGTGCAAAACATATGCTACAGTGCATAGACTACTCGAAAAGTAACAAAGCGTGGCTGTATAAAAGTCTCTGAAGTAAATACTGAAAGGTTATTGGCACTGTTTCGCACCTGCGAGTCTATGTCGAGTAGGTTACTTGCCCTGATCTCGTATTCCCATTTCGCATCCCTGTCCTTCCTGTAGGAGAGGGTGGCATCCCAGTTTTGGAATGACTGGGAATTCCCGTTCCCCAGATCTTGATTGGTGTATGTATATTCGGTCCGAAAAGTTACAGACTTCCATATATAAGCGTCAAACTCAACTGAAGGGGCGTTGGTCACAAATTTGGTCTTACCTCCACCCTGATTATTGTTGGTGACACTGTACCGATACCTGAGACTCACATTAGGAGCTACCTTGTAATTTGTTCTAATCCCGGGAGTGTACGTCTGGGTATACCCCTCATTTAAGGATTGCTGTCCCTGAATAAACTGATTGATCTTGCTGTAATTGAAACTGGCATTCAATGTGGTGCGGATTTTTCCGAAAGTGCGTTGGATTCGTCCAAACACATTCACATTTTCATCCGCAAAGTTGGAATTAAAGAAGGTGCTGGTTCTAATAACACTTTCAAAATTTGTAAGACTCCTGATTTGATCAATATTGCTGGTATAGGCCGCTCTGGCAAAGACATTGGTATAATTAAACAAGTTGAAACTGCTATAGAACAGACTCACATTGTGGGAAAGCGCATTTTGCAGGTCGGGCTCTCCAAACTGGATATTGTTAAAGTTGTTTAATACCAGACCCCGTGCAAGTCGGGTTACATCGGTAAACTGATTGCGCATTTCATACCTCAACGTAAGGGCCTCACTCTTTTTAAACTGTATACGGGTTTCAAAGTCGGGTAAGAAGCGAAAGAAATTATCCTCGAATGTTTCCCCAAACTGAGTGTTCTTATTGCCATAGGCATGTACCGAGAATCCGGGTGTAAGGGTGAATTTACCTGTTTTTAGCCTGTAATGGATGCCCAGGTAAAGATCACTAAAATTATACTCTGTATCGTTTGTTGCAAGACCATCGTTAAAATTAGGAGTTGGGTTGAACTCAGAACCGTCCTCCAAGAATTGGAAGATATTGGAATTAAATTCCTGCCTGCTCAGAATTGTTCCCAGTGTGAAATTGAAATTACTTTGAGCGTTCAGGATATGATAATAGTCTAATTTGGCATCCAGTTGATTTGAAAGTACACGCCTGTTTTGTCCCAGATTGTAATTGTTCAAGGAAGTATCGAGTCCCAGTGCCTCTGCAGTATTGTCGAAGGCATCGTCGCCATTGGGGTCATTGACCAAAAGTGCGTTATAGAAGGGATCTTCATCCCTGATCAGGTGCTGAGCTTCCAGGGCAAAAATGTTATTTTCATCAAGAGTGTAATAGTAATTTAAATTCTGGTTTACACTAAAAGGAGTTACTTCGTCTAATTGGGTGGTGTTGCCAATTACAGAAGAAAAAAGATTTTGGTTTTGGGAGTCATTGGATATACGGCCAAGGACATCGTAGTCTAACTGATTATTAAGATCGGGCTGATAGGAAGCACTTAGCTTCAGAAGCCCTTGATTTGAGCGCTCTCTGCTCGATTGCTCTGTGGCTTCATCAGGGATTCCCAGCTCGGGATCTGTATATTGAATAAAACTGCTTTCCCTTGATAATATCCTGCTACTGTTGTAGATGAGAAATCCACTAAGGTCCAGACTTCCGTTAGGGGAATAGCTGAAATTTCCTGTGGCTAACTTGTTTTCAATTTCAAGGGCGTTATTCTGACTCGTTAGAAAATTAAGGCTGTTATCCCCCAGGTTTAAACTGGTACCGCTGCTTCTGCTAGGGGAACGGAAACCTCCGCCGAAGTTGCGGATATCGCGTCTGCTTAAAGCAACTTCTCCCGTATTGTTAAAGTCTCCAATAAAATTAAGGCTGTATTTGGGACTGTAATAAAACAGTTTGGGTTGTAAGAGGTAAAGTTCTTTGTCAGGGGAGGCACCGGCCCCGGCAGTAATATTGCCGAACCAAAAACTCTCTTTCCCTTCCTTGAGTTTAATGTTCATGGCCACATTGTCCTGATTGTTTGCAACACTTCGCAACTGGCCCACTTCTGAGTAGTTCCTCAACACCTGTATTTTATCAACAGCTTTGGAAGGGATGTTCTTTGTGGCTAATTTGGTATCCCCGTCAAAGAAATCTTTTCCATTGACCATAATTTTGTTGACCACTTTTCCCTCAACTTCTACCTGCCCGTCTTCGTTGATTTCAACGCCCGGCAGTTTTTCCAGTACGTCTTCCAGTTTTCTTTCGGTACCATTCTGGAAAGAGTCGGCATTATAGACTACGGTGTCCCCCATGACCCTTACCGGGATTTCTGAAACGACTTCTACTGCATCAAGGGCGTTAGCCAACTCTAAGGTGAAATTTTTGACTATATCAGTAGAAGAAGTGGTAATCACCTCCTTGTAGGTTTTCATACCCACATAGCTGATCTGCAGCTCAAAAGAACCGTTTTCCCCTAAGTCGAGTTTAAACTTACCCTCTTCGTTTGTAATCGCATACGATTCGAGATCTGTGGTTTCCTGATTTATGGCAATGACGTTTGCAAGGTAGAGGGGGCATTAAGGGTGTCTTTAACTACGCCTTGCAGCGTAACCTGTGCGAAAGTGCAGTTGACTATGAGTAACAGCGCATAACGAAGAAAGTCTTTCATGAAGGCATCTGAGCTAGTGGAAGAAAATTAATTTTGGACTTAAAGATTAACGACTTCGCCTTCTGCCCCGGTTGTCCCTCATTTCCTTCATCTTCATGGTAATGGTATTCTTGTAAGCTTCTTTGCTGATTTCTTTACCCTTGTCAGGCGCCTCAATCTTAAGTTTGTTCTTTGGATTCATAATGATCTTAGAACAAAGCATAACGGTATCATCCGCACTTACTTCCAGAATAAGCCCTGGAAGGCCCCAGAATTCTCCTGGGCCATGGGCAACTGGTATTTGAGGGGTATACCATGCTTCAACTACCGTCAGCGCTATTTGTGGTTCATCAGTCTCCCCGTCTTGATCTTCATTCTGTTCTGAATTCCTCAACTGACCCCATGAAAAGTCATACCATGTTAATTGATCGGAAGGAATAGTTGCCATAGCTTTAATACATAAATATTCCCCAATCTTTTTGGTCTCCTTTCCTATCTTCCATTTAATAGCTGGAAGATCATCTTTCACGAGAAACAGTTTTCCATAGAACTCCTGACTCTGAATCAATTGTTTATCGCGGATATTTTTATAAGATTCACCGGGAGAAAAATTCTTACCCCAGGAATCTGTTGCCCCTGACATAGCGTCCAATTTATCCTCCTCATCAAAATAGGACTCTTCTTTGTTAAAATTGAGGACGTAAGTTTTTTCAAGCCTGTTCTTTAACCGCATCTGGATTTGCTTTTTTTGAGCTTCACTCATCCTTGCTCCCCATGAACCAAGTTCTAGTTTGGATTTTTTAAAGTAGTAAGCCTGCCCCTGAAATTCTTGGGCAACAGAGCTGAGAGGAAGGATAAAGAGAGCTGCAATAAAACTGAGCTTTAGAACGGTGGTTGACATTTGTTTAAGTTTTTAAAGATATTGTTTAACAAATATAACATGAGATTAAACAAAAGTGGCAGGATTATTAAAACATTAACATAGTAGTCACTTTTATTGTAATTCATTAAATCATAAAAAAGGTATATAAAAATGCTAAGCCCATTTTTATATGCCATTAATTAATACCGAGTACACTTGCGTTTATGAGAATTTTAAAGAAAAATGTACCTTATGTACCCTTCTTAAAAGGCATGGCACATGGTTGAGCCTTAAAGTATAGCAGTTGCCTGTCTAAAAAATTAGACTCAAATGAAAACTAAAGAAATCGTTTTAACATGGTTTAGGAAATGGGAGCAGGGAGATTTTATAAACCTGCCGCTATCCACTGGTTTTGAACACACTAGTCCTTTTGGAACTATACGGGGAAAAGCAACATATATAGATCTGGTGGAAAAGAACCGCGATAAATTCCTGGGGCAGTCCTTTTTACTCCATGATTCTTTTTTCGGTGATGAGAAAGCTTGCGTTCGTTACACGGCTACTCAGGGAGAAGACTATAATCTGGAAGTAAGCGAATGGTATTATTTCAAAGAAGAGCTCATAGATAAAGTAATCGCTTACTACCATATAGGAGGAATCAGGGAAGAGCGAAAATTAAGGCAATAGAATATTTTATTTGTACCTTAAAGAACCTAAAAAGGACGTGATGAAGTCAATGACATGTAGACAACTGGCCGGGGCTTGTGATCTTGTATTTTACGCTGAAACTTTTGAAGACATTGCCTCTCAGAGTAAAAAACACGGGATGGAAATGTTCCAGAAGGGAGACAAAGCCCACCTCGCCGCCATGAAAGAAATGAAGTCGAAGATGAAGACACCGGATGATTTTGATCGATGGATGAAAGAAAAGAGAAAGGAATTTGATGCCCTTCCGGATAGTTAAAAAATCCTTGATTAATCTGCTCCCGTTGGTTTGAATAAATACGGCTCAGGAAATTACTTAAAATAGAAGTAAAAAATGAAAAATTCATTGCTCAGCGTACTGATGGTCTTTCTCTTTATATTCTCTTGCCGTCCTCAGAATAAAGAGGAGAAGATTTCACTGGTCGGAGGGCCTTGTGAAGGCTGTGAGGCCATTTATGAATATGGAAACAGACAACTGACCCCCACAGATACGCTACCTGATTTTTTTAAAACAGAACCTAAATTAAAAATTTCTGGTATCGTATATAAAAGCGATGGTAAAACACCCGCCAGTGATGTTATTCTCTATGTTTATCAAACTAATCGGGAAGGGATCTACCCTAAGAAAGGAAATGAAAAAGGATGGGCCAGGAGGGACGGGTATATTCGTGGATGGGTTAAAACCGGAAAGAATGGCCAGTATACATTTTATACTTTCCGACCTGCCTCTTATCCCAACCGAAGTGAGCCCGAACATATTCACATTACCCTCAAAGAACAGGGGATAAACGAATATTATATCGATGCATTTGTCTTTGATGACGATACCTTGCTGACAGCAGAAAGACGGACTGCGTTAACAAACAGAGGTGGCTCGGGAATCGTACGTCCGGTCCTTCAAAATGGAATCTACACAGCCGATAGGGATATTATCCTGGGTTTGAATATTCCCGACTATGAAGAGTAAGTCCCACAGTCATAATAATGCTGTACATATTAATATCAGCTGGATTTTTGCACTGATTTTCCTTTCCTTGGGGATTCTTAATCTCATCTTTATACACCCCATACCTGCCTTATTTTACGTCTTGCTGGCCCTGTTCTATTTCCCTTTTTTAAATGAACTGCTATATAAATCATTAGGTTTTACCATACCTCTATGGATTAAAACCTTGGCGGGTTTGTTGGTTATCTGGGGCACCATGGCGGTTGGTGATCTCATGGAGTTGTTTGAGGCCTGGATGCTCAAATAGGGATGATGATAACGGATCATCCCTTGCATCAGACAGTTCGGTAAGGAATAATTAGATATTGTCCATGGATTTCTTTGCTTCGTACAGATAATCTAAGAATACAATGAAACTTTTAATTATTGGAGGAACAGGGAAGACCGGAAGGCAACTTATAAAACAAGGTCTTGAACAGGGGCATGAGCTAACCGTACTGGCCAGAGCTCCTGACAAATTAAAAGTGAAGCATCCAAAACTCCATATTCTAAGAGGCGACGTCCTTGAACCTGAAACTATGGTCGAGTCTTTTCAAGGGCAGGACGCAGTTTTGTCAGCCCTGGGCCATCAACGCTTTTTTATCAAGACCACTATCCTTTCACAGGGAACAGCTAATATCATCACGGCAATGAAAAATTCCGGGGTAAACCGCCTCGTATGTATTACTTCACTGGGGATCAATGATAGTCGATACAGACTAGGATTATATTACACCCTGTTTACCGTACCTCTGATACTCTATTTCTACTTCAGGGATAAGGCTAAACAAGAAAAATTAATTATGAACAGTGAACTTAACTGGACAATCGTGCGTCCGGGACAATTGTTCAACGGGAAGAAAAGAACGAAGTACAGAATTGGTTTTAAAGTGGGGCATTATATCCTGACTAAATTCGTTTCCCGTGCAGATGTCGCCCATTTTATGCTGCGAGAAGTGCAGGAAAACAACTATCTCAAGAAAGCTGTTGGAATTACTTACTGAAAATTGATTATTGCTTAATTTCGTCAATAACGTCGTTCTACTTGCAAAAAATCTAATGCAAGCTTGAAAGGCTACATAATGACGAAAACTATATGAAAGTAGCGGTATTTAGCACAAAACCTTATGATCAGGATTATTTTGAAAGGTATACAGAGAACGAAGACCTCAGTTTTACCTATTTTGATTCGTCCCTAAATCGGGATACGGCCAATCTTGCTTCAGGATTCGGAGTCGTCTGTGTGTTTGTGAATGATACCGTAGATAAAGAAACCATCGATCTGCTTGCCCAACACGGGGTAGGGCTCATTGCCTTGCGATGTGCGGGTTATAACAATGTTGACCTGGAAGCCATAAAGGAGAAGAAAATAAAACTGGTTAGGGTTCCTGCTTATTCTCCGGAGGCAGTAGCAGAACATGCTGTTGCCCTCATCCTCACTTTAAACCGCAAAACGCATAAGGCATACAACAGGGTGCGGGAAGGAAATTTTTCGCTCAATAAACTCCTTGGGTTTAATCTACACGGAAAAACTGTGGGCGTTATCGGAACCGGGAAGATAGGAGCCACTTTTTGCGGTATTATTAAAGGTTTTGGCTGCAAGATCATGGCCTTCGACCTGTATCCGTCAGAAGAACTAAAAAAGCAAGGGGTTCAATACGGGTCCCTGGAGGAAGTGTTTAAGCAATCAGACATCATCTCCCTGCATTGTCCGCTGAACCCCGACACAAAACATATTATTAATAAATCTTCTCTTGCCCTGATGAAAGATGGGATCATGATTATTAATACCAGTAGGGGAGCCTTAATTAATACATCTGACATAATTAATGGTCTTGCAGATAAAAAAGTGGGGTTTTTAGGGATCGACGTTTATGAACAGGAAGAGAACCTCTTTTTTAAAGATCTTTCGGAAATGATCATCGAAGACGATCTTATTCTCAGACTTATCAGTTATCCAAATGTGCTGATTACCTCTCATCAGGCCTATTTTACACGAGAGGCGATGGAAGAGATCACCCAGACAACGATTAATAATATCAAAGAGTACTGTAGCGGAGATTCACTTACCAATGAAGTACTATAAAAACATTCACAATGAAAAATATCTTCTCAATCATTGCCGTATTATTCCTGATGAATAGTTGCTCAAAGTCGAAAAAGGATTCTGTATCCTACGCTGATCACCCGGTTACAAGTCCGGAATTATTTGCTCCCGGGATTATCTCAACTAACCAAAACAACGAATTTGACCTCTGCTTCACTCCCGATGGGAGAACAGTGTATTTTACAAGGCGCTTCGGGGAAGAAAAACAAAAGATCTATGTTACGCACCTTGAAAGAGGAAAGTGGACTAAGCCTGAAATCGCAACTTTCTCAACAGATCGTGATGAAACTCCTTATATCAGTCCTGATGGTAAGACGTTTTATTTTGGTTCCCAGAGGGAGATTCCCGGTAAGCCTAATCTGGGTGGTTTTGATATGAATGTGTGGCAAATGAATAAGACAGAGGACGGTTGGTCAGACCCTGAACCCTTACCGGAGCCTATCAACCAGGTGCAGCTCGAAGGAGAGAATTGGCCGTCTTCCAACAACAATTTCTTTTTTACCAGAGATGGGATCAAACACTACTTTACCACCATGGAACGTGGGTCTAAAGCGATAGATATTTACACGACAGAAAAGTCGGGCTCATCCTTCAGCACCCCAGGACGATTAGAGGGACTTTTTGAAAATGACAGTTTATGGAAGTATTCGGCATCGGTCTCTCCTGATGGCAACTATTTGGTTTTTAACTCTTACGGGGCTCCGCAGGGAATAGGAGGGGAGGACTTATATGTAAGTAAGAAGACCGCTACGGGTTGGTCCAGTGCCAAAAACATGGGAGATTTAATAAACACCCCCGGGGAGGATAGTAGCGGGAGATTCTCACCTGATGGCAAATATTTTTTCTACACTCATGCCGATAACCTGGGCAATTATGAATACAGCGAATGGAGCATCTACTATGTGGAAACCGAATATCTCAACCTACCCGATTTGTTTGATTGATCATTTGGTACTAACTGATACATAAAGCTTGTACCCCAAATAACTTTAGTAAATATGAAATACGTCTTCTATAGTATCGTTTTAATTTTAGTGTTTGCAAATTCTACGGGCTATTCCCAAGGAGAGAATGCTGAAACCGGATATACCTTTAGATCAGGAGATCCCAATGGGATAGGGAAGTGGTATATGGGTCGTGAGATTGCCTATGTTATGGGCTATCAGGGCATTAACTGGCTGGAGCGACCGGAACGCGAGAAAGAAGAACAGACAAGCCTTTTACTTGAAAATATGGATATAAAACCTGACGATCGCATTGCCGATATCGGAGCAGGATCTGGGTATCACGTTTTCAAAATGGCACCAATGGCAAAGAACGGAATAGTATATGCTGTTGACATTCAGGATGGCATGCTCACTGCGCTCAGGGCTAGAAAAAAAAAGGAACAAGCAATAAATGTTGAAGTCATTAAAGGCAGTGAACAAAGTATCAAATTAGCAGAAAATTCTGTAGACAAGGTGTTGATGGTGGATGTATATCACGAGTTTTCCTATCCGAGGGAAATGATGGCTTCCGTTGTAAAAGCCCTCAGGGACAAAGGTAAATTATTCCTTATCGAATACAGGGGAGAAGACCGGACTGTGCCTATTAAAAAAGTGCATAAAATGACAGTAAAACAAGCTGTAAAAGAATTGGAGGCTGCCGGAATGAAGTTAGAAAAGAACATAAATAATCTACCCTGGCAACACTGTATGATTTTTATTAAAAAGTGATATTTACAAAAGGGATCACGGCACTGGTATAGACTGTTTTATCCGAATCATAGAGCAGATTTACCTTTGCGCCGATAGAAATATTGCTAGTTACATTCAAGCCGGCCCCTACAAATAAGGCGGTATCCCAATATTTATCTGTGATATTTTCAACCAGGTTTTCGGTTTTGGTAGACACCCTTAATTCGGTCAACTCAAGCAGGGTAGTCAACATAGGAGTTGGCGTGTACTGGGTAATAATGTTAAACCCGTAAGTTGTAGTGTTTTGTACATCCTTAATCCCCGCATAACTTGCTTGCAGTCCGCCACCCAGACTTATTTTGTTGCTTACATCATAGATGAGGTTTGGAGCGACGAAAATATTCGTTCCACCAACAAAGTTGAGGCCAAAACCACAACCAAACTTTAAGCGTTTGTCAATGACATCCGCACTGTCTTTAACCATAACCGTAGTGGCCTGTGAATAGGAGGCTGAGAATACGCATATTGCACAAAGAACGAGTGCGTTTTTTAGAATTGATTTTTTCATGGGTTGGTATTTGCGATTATATAATCTTAAAGGAATAGGATTTCGGACTTAAGGTATTACTTTTTTAAGATGATTGAAAATAGTGGACTTGTAAAAGAGAAATTCTCCTGAGTGCACAAGGGACAAGTACAAAAAATACTACAGCAGGCATTTCCGACTCAATTTTGTAATTTTCAATCACAATATGTAACCTGCAATGAAATTTACGGGATTAGAACCCAGACTGCCAAGTGCAACTAGGAAAAGGCTCATTGGCCAGCAGCAATCCATGAGTATAAAACATGACAAGACGGCTGATTTGTTTAAAAGCTTTATGCCGAAAAGAGGTGAAATTGAAAATACCATATCAGAAAATGTATTTTCCATTAACATTTACAAACAAGACTATTTTACAGCTTTTGACCCAAACAGCGTATTTGAAAAATGGGCAGCAGTAGAAGTTTCATCATTTGCGGAGGTGCCTTATGGGATGAATAAAATAGTTATACCCGCCGGTTTATATGCCATCTTCGATTACAAAGGTCATCCAGGGGATAAAGCCATCTTTCAGTTTATTTTCGGCAGTTGGTTGCCTGGTTCTGAATATCACCTGGACCATAGGCCACATTTTGAAATCCTGGGAGAAAGGTATAAAAATAACGATCCCAATTCTGAGGAGGAGATCTGGATTCCGATAAGACCGAAATAAGATTACGGTAAGACGAATATCAAAGTATGGGTAATCCGGAAAGGATCATTAAACGCTTCCATTTCTATAATTATCCCCAAAAAGCTTTTGATAATCGGGTAAAAGTCCTAAATTTAAATAATAGAACATTGATAATGAGATAGATAATCAACAATGGTCTGATATTAAATTCATCACAATCAAAAAAATAACAAATGATTTCACTAGACAAAAGATTGGGCTTTATCCTTTTGGGAGCAGCTTCAGTATTATTGATTCCCCTTATTGCAATGCAATTCACCTCAGAGGTGAACTGGACCACCGGTGATTTCCTCGTGGCTGGGATATTATTGCTAAGCACTGCATTTATTTGCGAACTCACATGGCGAAAATTGCGGGACAGCGCATACCGGACATGGATCCTCTTAGGTATTTTCATTCTATTTTTGTTGATTTGGGCCGAGTTGGCCGTAGGGATCTTTGGCACGGCATTGGCCGGTAGTTAAACAGTTTCATTTTTACTTTACGATTATCGGTACTTCATCATTCTTCATTACCTTATTCCTTTATTCAGGAAAGTCGTAATAATGAATTTATATAAATTATACTTTGGAATTCTTCTGTTATTTCTGCAAACGGGATTTGCTCAGGTACCATTACAGGAAATCGTTTTTGATGAAATGGGGCAACAATCGGTAGATGGTGTTTTTACCTATGAGGGTGAACCCTATACTGGAAAGGCCATTGTAAACCATAAGAATGGTCTTATCAAAACCCTGCGGGAGTTTGAGGACGGGAAATACCAGGGCGTTTGGAAAGAATGGTATCCGAACGGCGGATTAAAGTTCATCAGGAATTACGAAGAGGGAAAAAGCACTGGTCACTGGATTACATATAAGCAAAATGGTGAAATAGAAGACGAAGGAGACTCCAAACATTTATTTTATCGACCCTTTTTTGGAGATAAAGATTCAATAGATGGATATGAAGAGACATCGCCTTCTTTTACCGCTGATGGGAAAACCATGGTGCTGGCCCGATATAAAGAATGGGAACGTAAAGTTCCATTTATTGCTCAGCAAAAAGACGGGCATTGGCATAAAGAACAACTGCCCTTTGTTGATACCCTCTATAATTTGGCAATAAATCCCAGCGGAAACAGAATCATTTATAAAGTTTATGACCGGCTCAATGGGAAGGAAATCTCCAGGGTTTTTACGGTTGATAAAATTAGCAACCAATGGGGTGCCCCGACGGAAGTTCGAAGTTTGTATAATCTTAATGCAGGGTATTTTCACATCACCCCGGACAATACCCTGTATTTCTTTGCCCGCAGTCCAAAAACCGGGATTTTTGTGGCAAAACCAAGAAGAAAAAATAAGTATTCCCGCCCGAAATGGTTGGGCGATGAGGTGTCTTTACCTGATAGCGACAGTTTTGATGTACTTGTACATCCCGATAAAAATAAATTAATTGTATCTCAGTACTACGATGAAAGCAAGTACCCTGAGAGGGGAAAAGTAGGTTTATATTATTACGAAAAAGAAGCCAATGCCTGGATGAGAAAGAAAAGATTGCCACTCGGCTATGGCTGGGCTCCTACTATCACCACTGACGGTAAATTTGTTTTTGTTAGAAAAGGAGGTATTCAATTCCTTCCATTAGAAGAATTGGAGATAGATTGGTAGATGTTTTTGCGTGATCAACTTTTTAAACCCTATCCAACTCTAGCTATACTCTAAAATACTATTGCTTTTCGGGAATTAACTTTTTAGCACGTACTTTTGCTCTATGGAGGAATGGTACCATTATGTCTTGTTGGTGGGAGTAGGTTTTGTAGTAGGCTTTATCAACACCATTGCAGGCGGTGCTTCCCTTATCTCGCTTCCCGTACTCATTTTTCTCGGCTTACCTCCTGCAGTAGCTAATGGTACAAACAGAGTGGCCATTGCCTTCCAGACCGCTATTGGCGTTGCCGGATTTAAAAGCAAAGGGGTATCTACCTTCCCCTTTAATGTTTATCTCGGCCTTGCCGCTTTAGTTGGATCTATTTTGGGAGCTTCTATTGCGGTAGATATCAAGGGTGAGACCTTTAACCGCATTCTGGCCATAATTATGGTGGTCGTAGTGCTGATCATCGTATTTAAACCCAAGATTAATCTTGAAAACATGCAAGAAAGGCTTACGGGGAAACACCTCTGGTTGGGGATGCTCGCATTTTTCTTTATCGGCATATACGGGGGTTTTATAAATGCTGGAATAGGGTTTGTGATCCTATTATTTCTTCATTATTTTCACCGAATGAGCCTGGTTCGTGCCAATGCAACCAAGGTAGCTGTAGTTTGTATTTACACCCTGGCTGCCCTGGCAGTATTTATCCTAAACGATAAGGTGATCTGGAAAGTAGGCTTAGTACTGGCCCTGGGCAATGGAATCGGAGCCTGGTTTTCTAGTCGGGTTTCGGTAAGGAAAGGGGACGGATTTATCAAGACATTTTTAGTGATAATGGTCATATTAATGGCGATTAAATTATGGTTTTTTACCTAAGACAATGGGAGATAGTATAGAACGATTAGAATGGCGCTACGCCGTGAAGAAATTTGATACCGAAGAAACACTCACTGAAGAGCAGGTTGATAGGCTAATCCGCGCCTTTAATTTAACGGCCACATCTTATGGCCTGCAGCCGATCCGCCTGGTAGTGCTTCAGAATAAGGATATTCAGGAATCTCTGATTCCCCACACGTACGGGCAGAAGCAGGTTGCTCAGGCTTCCCATGTTCTGGTAATCTGTATTGAAACCTTGATAGACAAGGAATATATCACTCAATATTTTGAGCGTGTTAAAACGATTCGGGGAACAAGTGATCAGATCCTTTCTCCTTTCAAAAACGAATTGGTAAATAATTTCGAGGTAAAACACACTGAGGAGATCAGGCAGTGGGCTACAAATCAGGCTTATCTCGCTATGGGCAACTTATTAACCGTCTGTGCCATGGAAAAAATAGACGCTTGTCCCATGGAAGGCTTTGTCCCTTCAGCTTATGACAAAGCATTGGATCTGCAATCCCGTCATCTGTCCTCAGTATTGGTATTGCCGGTAGGAAAGAGGGCAAAAGATGATATGTTTTCAGCCATGAAGAAGGTGCGACGCGACCTCAGGGAATCTATCATTCTAATTAAATAATTAGTGAACTATGCCGGGATTTGAAATGTTTGGTGCCCTGGAAAGGGCTGAAGTTCAGGAGGTATTAGACTCAGGTGTTCTCATGCGTTACGGTTTTGACGGGATGCGAAACAACTGTTGGAAAGCCAGAGAACTAGAGGAGGCCATGGCCGCGCGAATGCAGACCAAATTTGCCCATACAGTCAGTAGTGGCACCGCCGCTCTTACAGTAGCTATGGCTAGCGCCGGTATTGGCGTAGGGGATGAGGTAATCATCCCTACCTTTACTTTTGTCGCGAGTTTTGAGGCTGTACTTGCCCTGGGAGCCATTCCTGTCCTGGCTGATATTGACGATACCTTATGCCTGAATCCTCAGACAGTGGAAAAACAAATCACCGATAAGACCAAAGCAATAATGCCGGTTCATATGTGCGGTTCTATGGCCGATCTCAAACCTTTGAAAATGCTTTGCGATAAGCATAAGCTTATTTTAATTGAAGACGCATGCCAGGCCATAGGAGGGAGTTATGACGGGAAACCCCTTGGGAGTTACGGAGATTTGGGCTGTTTTTCTTTCGACTATGTTAAAACCATTACTTGTGGCGAAGGAGGAGGGATCATTACAGACAACCACAGCTATTACAAGAACGCCGATCATTATTCTGATCACGGTCATGATCATGTTGGAAAAGACAGGGGTGCAGAATCCCATCCCTTTTTGGGCTACAACTACAGGATTTCCGAGTTAAACGCTGCGGTTGGTGTTGCACAAATAAAACGCCTTGACGATTTTTTAAAAGTACAACAGAAAAATTATAGTCTCTTGGAGGCCTCATTGGCCGATATAGAAGGGATCACCTTTAGGAAAGTCCCGGAAACCGGAGTTCAAAACTATTCCTTTCTTAACTTTTTCCTGCCTTCAGAGGATTTAGCCAGGAGAGCGCACAAGGCACTTCTCACAGCAGGTG
Source organism: Muriicola soli (assembly GCF_004139715.1). GTDB lineage: Bacteria > Bacteroidota > Bacteroidia > Flavobacteriales > Flavobacteriaceae > Muriicola > Muriicola soli. The sequence goes on from NZ_CP035544.1 coordinate 1,238,459, forward strand.
TTGACGCCTGTTTTTACTGGTATGACAACAACTGGCACTACTACAGAAAATGGGAGCATCTCACGGGACCTAAGAGCCTTGGACCGCTGAGTGATCAAGTAACTCAGCGAATATCCGAGCAAACTCGGTCAGGATTCTCAGCATCCGATCATTGGATGGGAAGGACGATCTCTTGTTTGGTTAAATTAAGCTGGAGTAGAGAAGAAGTCAATCGAAGAGCATCTTTGATGCAAAAAGTTCTCAGGGAAATTCTCATAAAAGTCTAGTAGGCAACGTATTCAAGTATTTCCAGGCCGTAGCCCACAATTCCCACGCGTTTTGTCTTCCCGCTGTTGGTAAGGACCTTCATCTTGCTGATATTCAGGTCGTGAAGAATTTGAGCTCCAATACCAAAATCCTTGGTATCCATATCTATTCCAGGGGCTTTCATAATCCCTTTCTCCTGGTTTTCTTTGAGCCCGCGGAGTCGGTTCAACAAATTCAGCGATTCACTGGTCTGATTGATAAAAACGATGGCTCCCGTACCTTCATTGTTAATGGCTTGGAACATATCGTCGAGTTTCTTTTCGGCATTGTTAGTGAGTGTCCCGAGGATATCGTTATTGACCAAGGTAGAATTGATTCGAGTTAAGACCGCATCATTGCGTTTCCAAAAGCCTTTAGTTAAAGCAATATGCACTTGCTCATTGGTGGTTTGCTGGTAGGCGTGAAGTGTAAAATGTCCGAATCGGGTTTCCACTTCAAAGCACTCTTTCTTCTGGATAAGACTGTCGTGCTGCATTCGATAAGCAATGAGGTCTTCTATGGATATCAATTTCAGATCAAACTTTTTTGCCACTTCCGATAGATGAGGCAGGCGTGCCATAGTCCCGTCCTCATTTAGAATTTCCACTAAAATCCCGGCAGGTTGAAAGCCCGCCAGTCTTGCGAGGTCTACTGCGGCCTCTGTATGCCCTGTTCTCCTTAATACGCCGCCGTTCTTTGCCCTTAAAGGGAATATATGTCCCGGTCTCCCCAGGTGATGCGGCTTCGTTTCAGGATCTACCAGAGCCTTGATGGTCTTTGCTCTGTCGTGAACGGAAATCCCGGTGGTACATCCATGCCCGATCAGATCAACAGAAACGGTAAACTGAGTATGGTGAAGTACTGTATTATTTTGCACCATCATATCGAGGTCGAGCTCTTCGCATCTCGACTCAGTCAAGGGAGTGCAGATCAATCCCCGACCATGCATGGCCATAAAGTTGATCATTTCCGGACTCACCTTTTCAGCGGCTGCAATAAAATCGCCCTCATTTTCCCTGTTCTCATCATCAACCACGATAACTACCTTGCCATTGCGAATGTCTTCAATGGCTTCCTCAATTGTATTCAGGCGTATTTCTTTTACTTTGCTCACCATCATGGTGTCCTTCTTTTAAATCTCTTTCTAATTCCTGCTGTGAGAATATCCCACACATGACCAAAACTCATCAATCCACGATCTGCAGTTGCCCTGCGCGTCAGGAATATCCCCAAAGGTAACATTATTAGGGTAGATAACCACGCTCCAAGGATGGGATGTATATTTCCTTCCTTTGCGTAATTCCCTGCAAAAACACCGATAAAGTAGTAGGTGAGAAATAAAACGATGGCGATTACCATCGGTAGTCCAAGTCCACCTTTTCTGATGATTGCGCCAAGTGGTGCCCCTACAAAAAACAAGATGATACAAGATAAGGCAAGGGCGTATTTCTTGTGCAGGGAGAGGATGTGCATATTGTAGATCTTGTATTTGTTTTGAATGTCCTGCTTCTTCCCTGTAACCGAATTTAGGATATTAGAAATGGCATTAGAAGCTGAACTGATGATCTGCCCTTGCTGCCATTCCTGAAAAAGCCCCAGCAAATCGGCTGTATTCGTAATACTGTCTCTTGTTACTTCTTCAAGAGGTCTGCTATCTATACCTCTCGCTTCAATTTCTGATGCCGGCGTTAATGTATCTCGTTGAGCAATAGGTGCAAATGCACCCATTCTGGTAACAATATTCTTAGAAAAAGCTCCAATAACCGTAATGTTGTTGCCCCGAATAGAATCAATGTCCTTTTTTAGACGGGAAATATTTTTCATTTTGTCTGTTCGGACATTGCGTTCCTCTTCGAGGTCCTGAGTGTTTTCAGGGATTTCTATGTTGATGATGTAAGTCTCAAAAGCAGCTTTTGCAAAAGGATATTTCTTTCGTTCATCATTAGACTTCGGTACTAATTCTTCATAGTAATTTCCGTCGGATAAGACCAGTTGGATGATATCAGATTCCTCGCTGCTGATCAATTCCCCGGAATTAGCTTTGATGACGGTATTGTTTTTCTGAAGATTCGATTTTTATGGATAATTACATTTTGCAAGTACTTGTCGTTATCCCCGAACTTCTTGTCTACCTTTATATTCATCCCCTCAAAATCACTGAATATGCCCTCTTCGATTACCGCGGCAGGTTTTACTTTGGCGATATTTCTCCTGAGGTTATAAATTTTCTGTTCTGCGGCAGGGATGACGGTATTTGCAAAATAAAAAGTGACGCCTCCCAGAAAGATTACAAGTACTATTACGCTGAGCATGGATCTCTGGAGAGATATACCTGATGCTTTCATCGCGGCAAACTCGTAATTTTCTGCAAAGGCTCCGAAGGTGAGAATTGATGAAAGTAAGACCGTGAGAGGCAGTACCTTCTCGGTGAGGTTGGGCATTAGGTAGAACAGGAACTTGCCAATGATGATGATATCCAGACCTTTTCCTGCGATGTCATCAATAAATAGCCATATCGTCTGAAAGATGAAAATAAACATCAGGATCACAAACGAACTCAGGAAATTGTACAGAAACCTGCTTAGGATGTACTGGTCTAGTATGCGCAAGGTTCTAGTTTCTTATAATATAGTACCCATCATCTTCGTACTTGGCTTCATCAAAAGTAAATAAGGTTTTCGACAACGGCTGATTGGTTTTAAAAGAATTAACAGTGATGGTGGTCTTGGTGCCGTTTTTCCCTGTCTCTATAAGTTTGTAGATATGTTTAGTTTGAGCATCGATACCCAGTAAGATGGATGCGATTTCTGAATTCGTATCTATTGGTGTAAGTTTCACGTATTGAATCTTTCTTCCCTGTACGTTCTGTAAAATATCCCAGGCGTAATTATGTCCAGATTTATAGAATGTCAGCATCTTGGAAGGGGTGATGGTGTTATCCTCCTCAGAGCGATCCTCTATAGTGACCTCCTCATTTTCCGGAACTACGGTATACACCTTTTTTCCATCATAGAGTTGTTGTGAACCCAGATAATTGAACAGGTATTTGTCGCCCTGCAAGGTTACATCACCACGGGTTTCCTGATTGATATTGGCCTCCTTATTTTCCAGGGCATATTTAAATTCCACCTCAATATTGTCATAACTCTGTACTTTGTTGTAAACCTCATCGAGAAGGGCCTTTGCCTTCAGCGACTCCTGGCCGTAGGCAAAAGAACTGCATATAAGGATTAGGAGTAATGGTACTATATTTTTCATGATTTATTTTGTTTCTTCATTTAATTTCTTGTCGAGGGCGTACATATCAGGAACCAGTACTGCCCTTGCCTTACTGCCTTCAAAGGGGCCTACAATTCCGGCAGCTTCAAGTTGATCAATGATCCTTCCCGCCCTGTTGTACCCCAGTTTTAGCTTTCGCTGGATAAGAGAAGCCGATCCTTGTTGTGCCGTTACAATAACCTCTGCTGCATCCCTGAACATGGCGTCTCTCTCCGCGATATCAATATCAATACCTGTGCCAGAATCTTCACCGGAATACTCCGGCAGGAGATGTGCGCTGGCGTAGCCTCGTTGTGAACCGATGTATTCCGTGATTTTTGCTACTTCAGGGGTGTCTACAAAGGCGCATTGGATGCGTGTGATGTCGTTTCCTTGTGTGAAAAGCATGTCGCCCCGCCCAATAAGCTGATCCGCCCCTTGAAAGTCAAGAATAGTTCTTGAATCAATTTTAGAAGTCACCCTGAATGCCAGACGAGCAGGGAAGTTCGCCTTGATGATCCCGGTAATCACATTCACCGACGGCCGTTGTGTTGCGATGATCAAATGTATGCCTATTGCCCTGGCCAATTGAGCTAGACGGGCTATCGGTGTTTCCACTTCCTTGCCTGCGGTCATGATCAAATCGGCAAACTCATCGATCACCAGAACGATATAAGGTAGGAACATGTGGCCATCGTTAGGATTGAGCTTCCTCGCCTTAAACTTTACATTGTATTCCTTGATATTCCTTACCATAGCCGATTTCAACAGCTCGTAACGGTTGTCCATTTCAATACAAAGTGAGTTCAGGGTGTGGATCACTTTCGTATTGTCTGTGATAATTGCCTCAGCTGAATCCGGTAATTTGGCCAGAAAATGCCGTTCGATCTTATTGTAGAGCGTCAATTCTACCTTTTTTGGGTCAACGAGGATAAACTTGACCTCTGCAGGGTGTTTTTTGTAGAGTAAGGAGGTAATTACGGCATTCAGGCCAACCGATTTCCCTTGTCCGGTAGCCCCGGCCATCAATAAGTGGGGCATTTTAGCCAGATCAACTACAAAAGTTTCATTGCTGATCGTCTTTCCAAAGGCAATGGGCAATTGCATTTCAGCCTTCTGAAATTTACTGGATGCGATAACTGACCGCATGGAAACGGTAGTCGCTTTCTTATTGGGAACTTCAATTCCAATAGTACCCTTACCCGGTATAGGGGCAATAATCCTAATTCCCAGTGCAGCCAGGGAAAGGGCAATATCATCTTCCAGGTTTTTAATTTTGGAGATTCGAATGCCCGCCTCAGGCACAATTTCATAAAGCGTTACCGTAGGACCTATTGTTGCCTTGATCTGGGCAATTCCTATTTTGTAATTTTTAAGTGTCTCAACAATCTTGTTTTTATTTTCCTCCAGCTCCTCCTGGTTAATCGTAATACCGCCGGTAAACCCGTGTTGGTCCAGGAGGTCGAGATGAGGAAATTTGTAATTGCTCAGTTCCAGAGTAGGGTCGAACTCACCAAAATCGGCAACTAGCTTATCAGAAAGGATGTCGCTTTCTTCTTTCTCTTCGGCTACTGTGCTCACCTCCATGGCAATTTCGTCTTCCTTCTTCTCTGCTGTTGTGGCGGAGACAGCTTCAGCTTTTTCTTCAGGAAGTGTCTCCAGGTGTGGAATGTCTTTTTTGTGGGTATAAGTGTCCAGTACCACTTCTGTGTCTTTTTCCTCCGGCATCAAAGGATCTGAGTAATCTTTTTTCTTTCGTTTAAAATCTGAAGCCAGGGAGGCCGACTTTGACTTAAAGAATCGGGCAATTCCCTCAGGGGTAATCTTAAATAGCCTTACCAGAATAACAGTTAGCATAAAAAGCAGGATAAGAAAAACACCTATTTTACCCGTGTAATCCTGAAGGAAATCATTCATTTCATAGCCCACAAGTCCGCCAAGTAAAGGCTGTGATTCGGCAAAGAATCCCAAGGCAATTGAAGTCCAAATCAATAACAGAAGACCCCAAACCCATTTATTCCACAAGGCTTTTCCGGGTATGCTGAGAAAAAGGTAGAGGCCGGTAAGGCACAATAAGAAGGGGAGGATAAAAGAAGCCAGACCAAAACCTCTGTACATTACGTAATAGCTTACGCTGGCACCAAATTTATTCAACAGATTTTTAGCCTGTTCATTGCGATTGGCAAATTCAGTGAGCAAACTCTGGTCTTGCTGCCAGGTAAAATAAAAAGAGATAAATGAAAAAAACAGGGCTATACTAAGCAAGATCAAAAGGCTTCCCAAAATGATCTTATTCTGCCTCGAAAACCTGAAAGAGGTTCGTTTTTTTTTAGCCGTAGGTTTAGACTTTTTTTTCTTGGTCGCCATTAATGCACGAAGTTCATAGTGTAAAAATACAAATTTAGGCAGGAAGCTGAAGTAGTCAGTCTTCTAAAATATTTTTGGGAGATAGATGATAAGACCTATGATGACTGAGGCAATGGCCACAAACATTACTGCCCCGGCCGAGATGTCTTTTACAAATCCGATCTTAGGATCGTGATTGGGCTGGATGTAGTCCGATAATTTTTCAATCGCAGTATTAACACCTTCAACTCCCATTACCAGACCTATTGCCAGGATTTGCAACATCCATTCCACTGCGGAAATATCAAAATAAAACCCCGCCGCTGTCATTACAAGGGCAAGGATAAACTGGACCTGTATGCTGCTTTCGGTACGCAGGAGTAAGATGGCGCCTTTTAGGGCGTAGACAAATCCTTTTAAACGGTTTTTAAACATCGATTCTTCAGCCATTGTAAAGGGCTTCAAGGGCAGCTTTGTAGTTGGGCTCATCACTTATGTTGCTCACCAATTCCGAATGAACTGTTTTACCTTCTTTGTCAATTACGACTACAGCTCTCGCGAGAAGGCCCTCAAAAGGCCCGTCAATAAAGCGTATTCCATAGTCCTTACCAAAATTGTCGTTCATATAATCACTCAACATGATGACGTTTTCAATACCTTCCGCTCCACAAAATCGATTCTGCGCAAAAGGCAGGTCTTTGGATATACAGAGAACTGCTGTAGTGTCAAGTTCTGCGGCTTCATGGTTGAAAGTACGGACAGATTGGGCACAGGTACCCGTATCTACGGAGGGAAAAATATTTAGAATGAGCTTTTTACCTTTGAATGATTCCAAATTTATTCGTGATAAGTCGGTCTGAGAAAGCTCAAACGATGGCGCTTGAGATCCAAGCGCAGGCAATTCACCAGCGGTACTTGCGGATGTTCCTTTAAAATGTACAGTAGCCATGTATTTATTTCAATTTTTCTGCTCGAAAGTAGGAAATAAAAGAGGATATGTGCAAGGCATGATGCCTTAAAATACAATTGGATTTAAGGCTGCTTATGCGACTGAACTAGCAGGGCTCTCAGAAAGTTGTTTGATCTTGATCTTTAAGGCGGCAAAAGTAAGGGTCACCATAGGACTCAACCAGTTGAAAATAGCGTAGAAGAAGTAGTCAGCCACACTTACCCCCAATACGCCACTGTGATATGCCCCACAGGTATTCCAGGGAATAAGAACAGAAGTTACCGTGCCGGAATCTTCCAAGGTCCGACTGAGATTTTCCGGTGCGAGGCCCCGGTCTTTATAAGCCTTGGCAAACATTTTCCCCGGAACAACAATCGCAAGGTATTGGTCTGAGGCGGTTATGTTAAGTGCAATACAGCTGCCCACAGTACTGGCAAACAGTCCAAATGTAGTTTTCGCCAACCCAAGGAGGGCTGTTGTGATTCTGGATAGGGCACCTATCCCATCCATGATTCCTCCAAAGACCATGGCACAGACTATGAGCCAGATTGTGCCCAACATCCCGGCCATGCCCTTGGCAGAGAACAGGTCGTTTAAAGCAGGATTGTCAGTAGCTATTGTTGTATTTATAGTGATGGCGTTAAGGATCCCTTTGTACCCATTTTCGAAGGTGAGTTCTTTTGCCCCGGTTAAGCTGGCGACAATATCCGGCTGAAAAAAGAGGGCAAAAGCGCCACCTAAAAGAGTTCCAATCAAAAGGGCCATCAGAGGAGGGGCTTTCTTGACAATCAACAGAATAACTACAAGGGGAACAAGAAATAACCAGCCATTGATATTGAAGGTAGCTTCTATTGATGAAAGTATACTCTCCGTATCGGCTACTCCCGTGGTCTCGAGGTTGAGCCCGATAATAATAAAGACGATTAAAGTAACCGTTATGGTTGGGACCGTAGTATAGGTCATGTATCGAATATGACCAAACAAATCACCTCCGGCCATCGCCGGTGCCAGGTTTGTAGTATCGGAAAGAGGAGACATTTTGTCTCCAAAATAGGCGCCTGAAAGTACGGCCCCTGCGGTCATGCCGGGTGAAATCCCTAAAGCGTCGCCAATTCCGATCAGGGCAATACCTACAGTAGCGGCAGTGGTCCAGCTGCTTCCTGTAGCTATAGATATGATCGCACAAATAATGATGCAGGCTGCCAGAAAAATGGTCGGATTGAGAATTTGCAAACCGTAATAGATCATTGCAGGAATGATGCCACTGACCAACCAGGTACCTGCAAGCGCACCTACCATAAGAAGGATGAGAAGGGCTCCGGTGGTCGACTTTACATTTTCGGCTACTTCGGCCAGCATTTGTTTGTAGGAAACCTTATTAAAAAACCCTACAATTGCAGCAACTGCTCCGCCCATCAATAAGATAAACTGATTGGAACCACTAATGGCATTATCCCCAAAAACGTAGACATTGTAGGCCAACATAGCCACCAGGGCGAAAACGGGGATCAGTGCTTCCCAAATGTTTAGTTCCTTGTTATCGACAATATGTTCATTCTCCCTGTGTGCATTAGATTTTTTGGCCGTCATCTACCGTATTTTAGTTGAGCGGTAATATTACAATTTTAGCTACGGTTGTGCAAACAAGCAGGGGAGAGGCAGTCTCAGACAGAAACGGTATCTGCTTCGAGTATGCCCAATTTAACCATACAGGACTTCATTAAGGTGTATGTGCGGTGGATATCATTGTCCAGGCCAATAGAAAACCGGATCAGGCCATCGGAAAGACCCATCGACTCCTGTTCTTCCTGCGGAATTTCAGAGGAGGTAGAAGTGCCGGGGCACTAAAAAGTGTCTTGTAGAATCCAAGGCTAACCGCAAGGTATCCGAGGTTTTTCTCTTGCATAAGTTCCATAAGCTGATTGGCTTTCTCAAGGTTGCCGACATCAATAGTGAGGATTCCTCCAAAACCAAATTCCTTGGTCATTTGTTTCTTCATCAGACTGTAACCTGAATGAGATGGTAGCCCGGGATAAACTACCCGTAAACCGTCTTTTTCAAAATGTTGAGCAAGATACAGGGCATTTTCACTGTGTTTCTTCATTCGGATGTGCAGCGTCCTCATATTCTTTAAAATAGAGGAAGCCCTAAGGCTGTCCAAGGTACTTCCCAAGAGCATTCCGGCCCCGTTATTCACATCTTTCAGTGCAAGGCAAAAATCCTTGGTACCACAGACTACACCTGCAACACAATCACTTGTGCCATTGATAAACTTTGTCAGGCTGTGTATGATCACATCGGCCCCCAATTTCCCGGGTGCAATGGATAAGGGGGAAAAGGTGTTATCAACCACTAAAGGGATATTATTCTTTTTGGCCAGGGCTGCCAGGGCCTTGACATCGGCTACTTCAAGCAATGGATTACTGACGGATTCGCAATAGATCATTTTTGTTTTCGGCGTAATGGCAGCTTCTACAGCTTCTAGGGAGGTAATATCCACGAAAGAAGTGTTGATTCTGAATTTCTTCAGGAAGTTTTTCATAAACGCATATGTGCCACCGTAGATGGTTCTGCTGCTCACAATATGATCATCCGAATCGCAAAGTTGAAGGATGACAGCTGTGATCGCCCCCATGCCGCTGGCAGTCACATTTGCTGTTTCAGTTCCTTCTAAGGCAGCAAGAGCTTCTCCTAAATAGAGGTTGGAAGGAGACGAGTGCCTGCTGTACAAATAGCAGCCTTCCGTATTTCCTTCAAAGGTATCAAACATGGTCTTTGCCGAGAGGAAGGTATAAGTGGAAGAATCAGAGATCGAAGGATTTACGCCACCAAACTCCCCAAAATTGTGCAGTTCCTGAATTTTATCTGATGCATCGTAAGCCATAAAAACATTTTTTGGAATCAATAAAATTATGATTATTAAGAATTAAATACAACATATAATAATAATTATAGAATAATTATTTAATAATATTAACTATAATAGAATAAAAAACTAGATATTAGCGTTAGAAGGTTAATAAACAGAATTAAAATCACATGAAATTAGATCAGTTAGATAAGCAATTGCTGGGGTTATTACAGGACGATTGCAAAAGGACCACAAAAGCCTACGCTAATCAGTTAGGACTATCCACCACCGCCGTATATGAGAGGATCAAAAAACTTGAGCGTGAGGGGGTGATCAAAAAATATGTCGCTCTTATTGATAAGCAGCGTGTGGAAATGGACTTCACCGTTCTCTGTCATGTAAAATTGAGTCGGCACATCAAAGAATACGTGCTGCAGTTTGAGCGGGAAGTACTGCAACTAGAAGAGGTATCCGAATGCCATCACGTGAGTGGTGATTATGATTACATCTTAAAGATCCACGTAACCAACATGGCGGCCTATCGTGAATTCATGGTAACCAAATTAACGGCTCTCAACAATATAGGCAGTACCCAGAGTTCTTTTCTGATCAATGAGGTAAAAGCTTCTACTGCAATTTCCCTGGGCTAAGCGCTTGTAAAAGGATGTTAAAGAGAATTAAGATATTCATGGTTCTCCGTATCTTAAACAAAAACAGGAATAATGGAACGCAAAGATTTTATCAGGAATGCCGGAGCAATGGGACTTATTATATCTACGGGGGCAGGATGGAGTTTTAAACCTCAGGATGAAGAGCAGCTCGATAGGAAAATGGTGCAGGAATTTGTCGGGGCTTCACATCGAGATATGGACAAGGTGAAAGAAATGCTCGAAGCCTACCCAACCCTGCTTAACGCTGCTCATGATTGGAAATACGGAGATTTTGAAACCGGCCTGGGGGCCGCGAGCCATGTAGGTTACAAGGAGCTGGCAAAGTACTTTCTTGAAAAAGGGGCGCAAGCCAATATCTTCACAGCCTGCCTTTTTGGGGAGTTCTCCCTCGTAAAAACAATGCTGGACGCATTTCCACAGGCCTTGCATGCCAAGGGACCTCATGGGTTCACATTATTACATCATGCAGAAAAGGGTGGGGACGATGCTCTTGAAGTTAAAGAATACCTGGTCTCACTTGGCGCGGTGGATAAGAAAATAGCCTTGTATTAGTGCATTTATCAATAGGGAGGTTCTCAACTTCTTTCTTACCACTAAAATTAAAAACATTCGTATTTTTGTCAGCCGGAGGCAGCGTACTCCCTTTTAAAACTTCTAAAATCTAAAACTACTATATGACTCAATTTGACGTGGCTATTATTGGTTCCGGACCCGGTGGATATGTGGCGGCTATTCGGTGTGCTCAGCTTGGAATGAAAACTGCTATCATAGAAAAATATTCAACCCTTGGGGGCACCTGTCTTAATGTTGGTTGTATTCCGTCAAAGGCCATGTTAGACTCGAGTCACCATTACGAAGATGCCATCAAGCATTTTGAAGATCACGGAATTGAAATACCCGGGGAGATCAAATTAAACCTGGAAAAAATGATCGGCAGAAAACAGTCTGTTGTTGATCAGACCACCAAGGGAATTCAGTTTCTCATGGACAAGAATAAGATCGAAGTAATTCAAGGGGTTGGAAGTTTTAAAGATGCCACCCATATCGATATCAATCCGGCCAAAGGCAAGTCTACAACCATAGAGGCTAAAAACATCATCATTGCCACAGGCTCTAAGCCTGCCTCACTCCCTTTTATCGAGTTGGATAAGGATCGAATCATCACTTCAACGGAAGCCCTGGAATTAAAAGAAGTTCCCAGGCATATGATCATTATTGGTGGCGGAGTAATTGGTCTGGAGCTCGGTCAGGTGTACAAGCGACTCGGCGCCGAGGTGAGCGTGGTAGAATTCATGGATCGGATCATTCCCGGAATGGACGGGGCGCTTTCCAAAGAGTTGATGAGAGTGATGAAAAAGCAAAAGGTCAAGTTTTACCTTTCCCACAAAGTAAAATCGGTAGATCGTAAAGGAAAAGAGATAAAGGTTGTAGCCGATGATTCCAAAGGGGGAGAGCTTACATTGGAGGGCGACTACTGCCTTGTTTCTGTCGGAAGGAGGCCTTATACAGACGGTTTAAAAGCGGATGCTGCCGGCGTGAAAGTAGATGATAAAGGCAGGATAGAAGTAAATGAGCACTTACAAACTAACGTTTCAAATATCTACGCCATAGGCGATGTGGTTCGCGGAGCGATGTTAGCACACAAGGCAGAAGAAGAGGGTACCATGGTGGCTGAATTGATCGCAGGACAAAAACCACATATTAATTACAATCTCATCCCAAATGTGGTCTATACATGGCCCGAAGTGGCCTCTGTAGGGAAGACCGAAGAGCAGCTCAAGGAAGAGGGAATAGCTTACAAAGCAGGTCAATTCCCTATGCGTGCTTTAGGAAGGGCTCGTGCAAGTACAGATATTGATGGTTTTGTCAAAATACTAGCCGATAAGAAAACTGATGAAGTCCTGGGGTTCATATGATTGGTGCCCGATGTGCCGACTTGATAACGGAAGCTGTAACAGCAATGGAATTCAGAGCCTCAGCCGAAGATATTTCGAGAATGAGTCACGCCCATCCTACATATGCAGAAGCAGTAAAAGAAGCTGCTTTGGCGGCTACGGCCGATAGGGCATTACACGTTTAGAGCAGGCGTTTTTTTATTAACCTTTACTTGTATTAAATAGCCTTAATATTCTGTCTTGCAGTAGTATAAGGGCTTGTGATATTGCGTAATACAAACGCAGGAACGGCACTATTACCCTTCTTCGAATAGAATGCATTCTGCCTTTGATGGTAGCTTCATGTTTATCGTAAGTAAGTGCTGCATAGGAGCAGACAACCATAAATGCTATTGCCCCACTAATTGCCATTACGGGACTAAGGCTTTGATGAAAAAATCGATACAACCCAAGGCCGGTAAAACTGCCATAGAGAATCACAAAGTGAATGATGTAGATGGAAAGCGTGTTCTGTCCAATTCTCAGTAATGTAGGCCTGATTATCGATTTCCGAAGCAGCATAAATACCGCAAAAACGATAAGAACATCTCCTAATCTTATAAAGAGATAGTTGTTAGTGACAATATCTTTAAAGAGAGAAATCCCGCTAAGTTCGTAAAAGAAATAAAAGAAAGGGGAAGAAAAGTACACAAGGCTTAACCCTAATATCAGGGATAACCAAATCGCTCTGGTATACAAATTCTTATTCGAGAGGTGCCTTTTAAACAATACGGCTAAAAATCCTCCTAATGCCGTATATCCAACCCATGGGATTATGGTGAAAACCGAACCGTTATTTCTTGTAAGGTAATTGGCAATTGCTTCAGGCCAGGCTGAATAAGTCCACGTTGCATACAGCGGCTCAAAAAGGAAAAGTACAAACGTAATGCCCAATAAAGAAAAGGGGAATAACCACTTTTTAAGTCTCGCAGTGAGCAGATATACTGCAATGATGGTCATAATCGAAATACCAATGCAATGGAGAACGTCTACTAAGAAAAAAGTACTGTAAAGTTTACCTTCAAACAGCCCGAAAAGGTTTAATCTCAGAAGATATCCAATGAACAGGAGTTGCAACCCACGCTTCAGACCTTTTTTGATCCTTGGATTGTCGAAACCGGTTTGTGGTACTCTAATCAGTAAATAGGTAAAAATAAATCCTGAAACAGTAAAGAACACGGGGGCTGTAATTCCCCTGAAATAAAGCCATAACGAATAAAGACCATTCCCCGGATCTCTGTAAACCGGATCCAGCAAGCCATCCACAAAATGACCTTGAAGCATCATCAGGATAGCCCAGGCCCTCATGGCATCTATAAAATAAAGTCGGTTCGTCTTTTGTTCCATACTATACAACAACCTATATACTTAGTTTACAGGGTGTTTGGATGTTTCAAAGTGCAAAATTAAGATAATACTTTACTTTTAAATCCATTTTCAGGTATTTTCGTACGGTATTCAATTAATCAACATGAGTAAAATATTGGCTTTTGCCGGGAGTAATTCCTCTACCTCCATCAATTATCAACTTGTAAAACACACCATTTCACTTATAGAAGGGCATGAAATACAAACCATGAATATGGCTGTGTTTGACTTACCTATGTTCAGTGTAGACCATGAAAAGGAGTTTGGATATGCCAATTCTCTTGCTGAACTCAGGGATGATATCCATAAATGCGATGGTCTCCTGCTGTCTGTAAATGAACATAACGGCAATCCGTCAGCTTACTTTAAAAATCTAATCGACTGGCTTTCCAGACTGGAGAGAAATTTTCTTGAAAATACCAAAGTCTTTCTGATGAGCACCTCTCCCGGACGTGGAGGGGCAAGTAGTTCACTGGCTAAGACTGCAGATATGCTACCGAGATTTGGAGGTGAAGTTGTAACCACTTTTTCCCTACCTTCTTTTAATCACACTTTTAATTCAGAAAAGGGAATATTTGAATCCGAAAAAGCAAGAGAACATAGGGAAGCCCTCGATACGTGGCTAAACAGTCTTTGAGCTCCGCATTAGAGCACAAATATCTGAAAGCACCTATAAAAGGAACCAACCCATTCTTTCATACCTTTGCAGGGTGATAAAAGAATTCAGGAATCATATTGCAAAATCCCACCCACAACTGTTAGACCGTCCCGGTCTAGTGGCCTGTAGTGCGGGTATTGATAGTGTGGTTCTCGCGCATTTATGTGCCGCCTCAGGGATTCATTTTGCATTAGCGCATTGTAATTTTTTACTAAGAGGGGAGCAGAGCATCGAAGATGAGCAGTTTGTCAAGGATTTAGCTATGAAAATGGAGGTAAGCTTTCATTCTACTCAATTTGATGCGGCAGCTTATGCCAATCAGCAAGGGATATCCATACAAATGGCAGCGCGGGACTTGCGATATCATTGGTTCAATGAATTGACGAACCAAAATAATTATACCTGGGTGCTTACGGCTCATCATCTGGATGACGCCCTTGAAACTTTTATTATCAATCTATCCAGAGGCACAGGTATAGAGGGTTTGAGTGGAATTCCCGAGGAAAACAACAGAGTAATCAGGCCTTTACTTCCTTTCACCCGAGAGCAGATCACAGCGTACGCTTTGCAAAATAATATTTCCTGGAGGGAAGACCAGACGAATGAAGACACTAAATATTTGCGAAATAAGGTGAGGCATGAAGTGGTTCCTTCTTTAAAAGAACTGCATCCCACCTTTATGAAGAACTTCGGAAACACCCTGCAATATCTTTCGGGATCAGCCCTGATCCTATCTGCCCATGTGAACAGCGTTAAGGAACAGATTTTTATTCCTTATCACCAGGGGTATAAAATACCATTGGAGGCTCTGAAGAAATTACGGCCAACAGAAAGCTACTTGTATGAAATTTTTAAAACCTATGGCTTTACCTCTTGGAGAGACATTACAGGTTTGTTGACGGCCATGAGTGGAAAAGAGGTGCGATCAAAAACACACCGATTGATCAAGGATAGGCAACATCTAATCTTACAGGAATTGATTGAAGAATCGGCGATAAGTGAAGATAATGAAATCCCTGATATTTCCGGAGACCTCCCACTAGAGATCAAGATCGAGGAAGTGGAAGAGATAGAAGAAAAGAATAATACCATACTATACCTGGATAAAGAAACGTTAAACCATAGACTCACTGTTAGGAAATGGAAAAAAGGCGACTACTTTTACCCTTTGGGAATGGATGGCAGAAAGAAAGTGTCCAAATTTTTTAAAGATGAAAAAATGGATGCGGTTGCCAAAGAAAACCAGTGGCTGCTTTGTTGCGGAGACGATATTGTCTGGGTCATAGGCAGAAGGGCCGACGATCGGTTTAAGATCACCGCAAAAACAAGGCACATCCTTAAGGTTACTTTAGAAGAATGAAAAGATTGATCTCAAATATTACATTTTTTCTTATCGTCCTTGTGTCTTTTGCACAGGACGGTGAAGATCCTGTGAAATGGAGCCAGGAATTAGTATCTCTGGGAGATTTGCAATACGAGCTGGTCATGAAAGCCAATATTGAGGAAGGCTGGCATATGTATTCTCAATTTACTGCTGATGGAGGTTCGCTTCCCAGCGAATTTACCTATGTTGATTCAGGTACTGGATACGAATTGATTGACGGCACAGTTGAAAGCGAGACTTTAAAAGAGTACAGCGATATTTTTGAAGTTGAAGAAACCCTGTTTAAGAATGAAGCCATTTTTAAACAAAGGATCCGGCTGCTCAATCCGGATTTAAGTCAGGTTAAAGTAGAACTCTTCTACCAGGTCTGCAAGGAGGTTTGTATACCCCAGGATAAGGATTTTTATTTTTCCCTGGATGGCACAGATATAAAACCTGAAGAAGAAAATGTCGATGCCGCAAGCATGGCTAAGGCGGATGCCTTGAAACTCGATCTGAAAAATAAGGAGATTTTAAAGGGTATCGGGGGCAGTTCTTCAGGCAAGGACTCAGGTCTTCTGGTCATTTTTGGGCTGGGCTTTCTGGGAGGGCTAATTGCACTGCTAACGCCTTGCGTTTTTCCTATGATTCCTCTTACCGTATCTTTTTTCACCAAAAAATCTCAAACCCGGTCTAAAGGAATTTTCGATGCCGGCTTATACGGCTTCTTTATTGTCCTTATCTATTTCCTTTTGAGTTTGCCCTTTCATCTTTTTGATTCTGTAGACTCCCAGATATTGAACACAATTGCCACCAACATTTGGCTGAATCTCTTCTTTTTTCTGATTTTCGTCTTTTTTGCTTTTTCTTTTTTTGGGTATTACGAACTCACCTTGCCCAGCAGCTGGGCCAATAAAATGGATAGCGCTTCCAATAGGGCAGGAGGAGGTTTGGGGATATTTTTTATGGCTGTTACGCTGGCCATTGTCTCTTTTTCCTGTACTGGGCCTATTCTGGGCGGACTCCTGGGAAGTACGGCTCTTGCAGAAGGGGATGTCGCTACAAATTTATCGGCGGGGATGCTTGGATTTGGGGTTGCGCTCGCCCTGCCCTTTGCCCTTTTCGCCATGTTCCCGGCATGGTTACAGAGTTTACCTAAATCAGGAGGATGGATGAACACGGTAAAAGTGGTTCTCGGGTTCCTCGAACTGGCCCTGGCCTTTAAGTTTTTATCGAACGCAGACCTGGTTGGGAACTGGGGAATATTTAAACGTGAAATATTTCTGGGGATTTGGATTCTGATATTCCTTCTCCTCAGCATGTATTTATTTGGCTTGTTCAAATTTCCTCATGATGGTCCCCGAACAAAACTTTCCGGACTTAGAAAAATCACAGCTGTGGTGACTTCTTTATTCTGTTTATACCTGATCTCAGGGACGTTTCAGCTTACCAATTTAAAATTGCTCAGCGGTTTTCCTCCACCTGACTTTTATACGCTTGCGGAACAGGAAAGTGATTGTCCCCTTGGGATTGACTGTTTTAAAGATTTTGAGGCAGGCAGGGCATACGCGGAAAAAGAAAATAAACCCATCCTTCTCGATTTTACAGGCTGGGCCTGTGTAAATTGCCGTAAAATGGAGGAACACGTTTGGAGTGATCCTGAGGTATTTCAATTGCTCAATGAGGAATTTGTTCTTATTTCACTCTACGTGGATGATCGTAAAACACTTCCGGAAAATGAACAATTTAAATTCCGATACGAATCGGGCAGAGTAAAATCAATAGATGAAATAGGGGAGAAGTGGGGCACTTTTCAAACCATCAATTTCAATGCAGCTTCTCAGCCTTATTACGTAATGCTTTCCCCGGATCTTTACCTGCTGAATTCTTCAATTCAGAATACAGACACGGCCACTTATGAAAAATGGCTGAAAGAAGGATTGAAGAACTTTCAAGCCTATCAACGAAATATTGTGATAAGTAGTCGATAGGATCAAGTCGGGTTTTTAAAAACACTATCTTTATATTCAATTAAATTTTTACGTGAGAACACTAAAGAAAATAGGCTGGATTCTATTGGGGATTCTGGGAATTATACTCATTGTTGGCCTGATTGTAATTCAGACGCTTAAACCTGATTATTCGGGGGAGAAGCCTATTAAAAATTTGAATGCAGAAGTTACGGTTACTTACGACCCCTATGGAATTCCACATATAGAAGCGACAAGTGAAACAGATGCTTTCAGAGCTTTGGGCTATGTTCATGCACAAGACCGGCTATGGCAAATGGAGTTGCTGCGGCGAGTGGCCACAGGCGGATTGTCTGAGGTTTTTGGCAAGGACCTGGTCTCCACAGATAAATTTTTTCTTTCACTGGGCATCGATGACGCCTCTGCCAAATCGGTTGCACAACTCGATCCGGACAGCGATGTTGCCATAATTTCAGAAGCTTATCTCGATGGGATAAATCAATTTATTGAAGAGGGCCCTACCCCAGTGGAATTTTTGTTGACCGGCTTGAAAAAAAAGCCATATTCCATGGAAGATATTTACAATACCGTAGGATATATGGCCTTTAGCTTTGCCATGGCACACAAGACCGATCCTCTCCTTACCATCATCAGGGATTCTCTGGGTCCGGAGTATCTTACCGACTTGGAAATCAACAGCAGTCCGACAACCGCCTGGATAAGAAACTATTCGGGAGAGGAAGTAAGTAGTGAAGCAGCAGTGATTTCGGCAGCATCAGAGGCCTTGTCCAAATTGCCTGTCCCACAGTTTATCGGGAGTAATAGTTGGGTTATTGGACCGGAGAAAACAAAATCAGGGAAGGTCATATTTGCTAATGACCCGCATATTGGCTTCGCTCAACCTTCGGTTTGGTTTGAGGCACATTTAAAAACACCGACATACGAAAAATACGGATACCATTTGGCTGGAGTGCCATTTCCCTTACTCGGACACGATCGCAAAATGGCGTATGGCTTTACAATGTTCGAAAATGATGATATAGATTTCTTCTACGAACAACTCAATCCTGAGGACAGCACTCAATACAAAACACCAACCGGTTGGAAAAACCTCGATATAGTATCAAAAACCATAAAAGTTAAGGATGAAGCTGATGTAGAATTCAGTTATAGGAAATCGGAAAGAGGTCCTATTCTCAATGGTATAGCGAATCAGATTTACGTGAAGCGTCCCATCAGTATGGATTGGATCTATACCAAAGGTGAAAATGAAGTCCTGGAATCACTCTATGGGATTAGTCACGCTGAAGATATAGACGATTTTAAGGAGGCTTTACCCAAAATCCATGCCCCCGGACTCAACACTATGTATGGGGATGCTGAAGGGAATGTTGCATGGTGGGCATCGGCCAAGCTCTATCAGCTGGGTGATAGCACCCAAACGAAACTGGTGATGGATGGCAGCAAAGACCAGGATAAAAAAGTGCGATATTTAGATTTTTCTGAAAATCCTCAATCGGTTAATCCACCGTGGAACTACGTCTATTCCGCCAATAACCAACCCGATTCTATTTCCGGGATGCTGTATCCGGGCTATTACCTGCCTGAAAATCGGGCAAAACGAATCGTCAATCTCCTTGATGAAAAATCGGATTGGGACGCTGAATCTGTTCGAGAGATGATCACGGATGATGTTTCTTCTGTCAATCCTTCGGTCATTACTGAGATGGCTAAGTTGATCACGGTAGGGGACCTTAACGACGAACAAACCCTTGTTCTGGATCATTTGAATAAGTGGAAGGGAAATTACGATACCGAGAATGCAGAAGCTGCCGTTTATCATCGGTGGATCTACTTTTTTTTAAAGAATACTTTTGAAGATGAGTTAGGGGAGGAGCGATTTGCACAGTTTACAAGTACTCACTTCCACAAGCGGCTTATCGCGCCCATGGCGGCAAAGGAAAATTCTGTGTGGTGGGATAATGTTAAAACAAAAGACACTGTTGAAACAAAGAAAGATATTGTACAGACCTCATATATCCATGCTTTCCAATCCCTTGAAAATGATCTTGGCAAAGATATAGCAGAATGGACCTGGGGAAGATTGCACACCCTTGAACACGGACATCCTATTGGGCAGATAGCTGCCCTCAGATTTCTTTTTAATGTTGGCCCCTTCCCAGTTGCCGGGTCAAGGGAAGTCATCAATAACATGGCATTTTCCTATGATGGATCTTCCGCTTTTAGTGTTACAGCGGGTCCTTCCACCCGTAGGGTAATAGATTTCTCGGATGTTGAGAATAGTATGAGTATTCTGCCTACCGGTCAATCAGGTAATCCCTTCAGTAAATACTATAAGAACCAGGCAAAAATGTTTGTCCAGGGAGAATTCCGTAAAATGTTGATGAATCCTGAAGAGATTGAGAAAACTGCTTCTTCTATCCTCGTCTTTCGCCCTACTTCTCAGTAAACCATTACTAATTGCATATTAATTTCAACTTGGCAGGGTAACTTATCCCTCTCAAGGAGATTCTATGCTTACAAAGGTCTATGGGAGTGCTGTATTCGGGATAGAGGCCACTACCGTAGTGGTTGAAGTCAATATAGACAAAGGAATCGGCTATCATTTGGTGGGTTTGCCGGATAATGCGATCAAAGAAAGTAATTTCAGGATCGCCGCAGCACTACTCAATAATGGCTATAAGGTACCCGGAAAGAAAATTACGATAAATATGGCACCGGCTGATCTCAGGAAAGAGGGTTCGGCTTACGATCTTCCCATTGCCCTGGGCATCCTGGCCGCTTCAGGACAGATCAAGTCAGATCTCCTGGAACACTATCTCATTATGGGGGAATTATCCCTTGATGGAGGCCTTCAAGCTGTTAAAGGGGCACTTCCCATTGCTTTAAATGCGAGGGATCAAGGGTTCAAGGGCTTGATCATGCCCAAAGAGAACGCCAAGGAAGCCGCCATTGTGAAAGAACTGGAAGTATACGGGGTAGACGAGCTGATTAAAGTGATCCATTTTTTTGACAAAGATGTACCGCTTGAGCGATTTCATGTTGATCCCGATTCGTTGTTTGATGAAAATCAATTCCATTCGGATAACGACTTCGCCGATGTTAAAGGACAGGAGAGTATTAAGCGGTGTATGGAGATTGCAGCCGCAGGAGGACATAACATTATTATGATAGGTCCACCCGGTGCAGGAAAAACGATGCTGGCCAAACGTTTGCCGTCCATTTTGCCCCCAATGACCTTGAATGAAGCCCTTGAAACCACGAAAATCCATTCCGTGGTAGGCAAGTTGGCGAGCACAGGTTTGATTCATCAAAGGCCTTTCCGTAGCCCTCACCATACCATTAGCGACGTCGCTTTAGTCGGAGGTGGAAGCTATCCACAGCCTGGGGAGATCTCCCTCTCGCATAATGGAGTACTTTTCCTGGACGAATTACCTGAATTTAAGCGAAGTGTCCTTGAAGTGCTCAGACAGCCTTTGGAAGACAGAGAGGTTACGATTTCCAGAGCCAGATTTACTATTACTTATCCGAGTAGTTTTATGTTGGTAGCCAGTATGAATCCGAGTCCGTCAGGATATTTCCATGACCCTGACAATCTGATGAACTCCTCCGCTTCGGAGATTCAGAGATATCTGAGTAGAATTTCCGGCCCTTTGTTAGATAGGATAGACATACATATTGAAGTTACGCCGGTACCCTTTGAAAAACTTTCAGAAGAAAGAAAAGGAGAAGGAAGTGCTGCTATTCGCAAAAGAGTTGTAGCGGCAAGGGAGATCCAGACCGGGAGATTTTGTGAAGAATCCACTATTCACTACAATGCCCAAATGAACACCAAGCAGATCAGGAAGTATTGCGATCTGGAATCGCATGCCCTCAAAATGCTGCAACAGGCTATGGAACGATTAAAGCTATCTGCCCGAGCCTATGATCGAATCCTGAAAGTAAGTCGCACCATTGCGGACCTGGCTCAGGAAGAAAATATAAGTTCTGAACATATTCTCGAAGCGATACAATATCGCAGTCTGGATCGGGAAGGCTGGTTGGGGTAGTGGAAATGCATTGACGAAGTACAAGGCACGAAAGTCGAATTAAAAGGGTTTAGAATAGACTGTATGATCTTAATTTAAGAACAAAAAGTTGCTTATAATGTTTGGGGTGATCCCGTTAATGTGGCCTCTGGGATGGAAACCAATAGTAAAGGTAGATGGCATATATTATCATGGTGAAATGGACACTTCCCAAATAGTCTTTTTTCATTACATTAGTCAAAACTGCTTTAAATTGCTTAAATCCCATCTTTGCAAAGACCAATAGACTCCTTTTAATTTAGTGCTCTGAGAAATAAAACGTCAGCAATCTTAAAGCTCATGCGAACATATTGCCAGTGCTATTCAAATCATAGTTTTTTCAAGCCCAAAGAACCAATCAATAAATATGTTACTAAAGCCTACGGATATTCAGAAATCTGCTTATAAGGTCTTCAATATTTTAATTGTAACAGATAATATTTCAGCTAAAATTGGGTTATTAAATGACAATCCCTATTTTTAAGACTTATCCCTTGTGTTGAAGATTAAACCCTCCATGTATCGAATCAAAATCACAATTGGCATTGCTGTAGTGATTTTTGTGCTTATGAGCCTAACTTCGGGCTTTGACAAGCCCGCTACGAATACGACTTCCTTTAAACCAGTGGCGTCGATTGAACACAAAAGCACAAGCATAGATCCCATGCTTGTTATGGAGTATAAGTGGCAGAAGGAGGAATTGCGAAAGGCAGTCACCGAATACTTTGAAAAAGCACTTGCATCAGGAAGAATCATAGGAGCCGGAGTAAGCATAGTCATGGGCGACTCTACAGTAATTTCTGAAGGTTTTGGTAAAAGAAGTATTAAAACCGACAAAAAGGTTGACGCACATACAGTTTTTAGGCTTGGTTCTCTATCAAAAGGTTTTACCGGCCTGCTGGCAGCCCATGTGATTGATGAGGGAAAAATAGAACGGGAAGCTAAGGTCGCAGATTATCTACCTAACTTTAAGTTAGGGGATAAGCAGAATACCTCTAGGATTACATTTGCCAACCTTCTGTCTCATTCTACAGGGGCACCATATCACAGTTATACCAATTTGGTCGAAGCCGGATTACCCTTGTTAAAAATTGCCGAACAATTTAGGGTAGTACAGCCTATTAGTGCTCCGGGTGAAATTTATAGCTACCAGAACGCCCTCTTCGCATTGTCGGGTGAGATTATTTACAAGGCAACAGGAGAGGAGATCAGAGAAGCCCTGCAAGCCCGGTTTTTTAACCCCCTCCAAATGTGCACGGTCAATATGGACTATGAATCACTACAGGATAACATAAATGTTGCTATACCCCACTCCAAATGGCGTAGGACATGGAGGGCCAAAAAGCTAAACGACCATTATTATAATGCGGTTGCGGCAGGTGGAATAAACGCCAGTAGCCTGGATATGGCAAAGTGGATGAAATTACTCCTGGGACGCCATCCGGAGATCATGAAAAAGAATGCGATCGAAAAGGCATTTAAACCCGTAGTGGAAATAAAAGGCAGAAGTAAATACTATCAGCGCTGGCCGGGCCATAAATCTTCTCATTATGGATTTGGCTGGAGAATTCACAAGTATCAGGAGAACCAGGGCGAAAGTGAAAAAACGATCTGGCACCACGGGGGCAGTGTTAATGGTTTCAGGAATGAAATAGCTGTTTATCCCGATGATGATCTGGGAATATGTGTGTTGTTGAACAGTCATTCGAGGATTGCAAGTACAGTCATTCCGGATTTGCATCGAATCATAGCGCAGGTGCGACAAAGTACGCCTTCAGAAATGGCCTCTAACTACTTCTCTGAATAAGATCTACTTACACTTCCTGTACAATTTATCTCCTAAGTCTATTTCAGTGCCACTTCCAGACCATTTATCAATTGCTCAATTTCACTTAGTAGTGTATAATGCAGAAATGAGATCCTAATCACACCGGGAGGTCTTTGGACCTTCATATCCATTAAAGGACGAACAGCATAGAAATCCCCTTTCCCCAGCATCAACTTTTGCTCCGTAAGGGAATTATAGACCTGGTGGAGGTCCTTTTTCAAGGGAAGTAGCGAAACAGTAGGAGCCCTGTCTTTCAACAAATCAGGACCTATGACCCTAATGTCTTTTCTCGACCTTAAAAAGTCTAAAAGAGGAGAAAGTAGCTGCTCTTCATGTTTTTTAAAGAGGGTAGTTAAAGCTTTGTTTCGTTCTGTTGGAGTGATTTCATCATTAAAATGATGCTTGTAGACCTCATCGAAATAATCCAGTATCCCACTCACAGAAGCAATCTGTGCGTGATCAGGTCCGGCCGGAGTGATCATATTCCTGCTGATTCCCTCTTTAAAAAAATGGGATTGATTCTCCATCTTTTCGATCAATTTCTGCCGCACGTACATCAGCCCTAAATGAGGACCGAAAGTTTTATAAAGTGAAAACATATAAATATCGGCTCCGAGTGTTTGCAAATCAGGGAAACCATGTGGAGCGGCTGCCACACCATCTACTACACTGACGGCACCTGCCGATTTAATTGTATTGCAGATTTCCTTAACAGGATTAAAATAGCCTATTACATTAGAGCAGTGAGGAAAGGCCACCATCCTTGTCCGGGATGATAATAAAGCCTCCAAATCATGAAGGCTAAGCATTCCCGTTTCCCTGTTTACATGCCATTCTTTAACATTTATCCCACGCTCACTGAGCCTTCGCCACGCACCTGAATTGGCTTCGTGATCCTGACAGGAAACAACTATTTCATCTCCGTCATTCCACATGTGCCGCATAGCATTTGCCAAAACATATACATTTTGGGTTGTCGACGGTCCGAAATGGATTTCGGCCGAACTAACATTCAGGTATTCTGCCATTCTATCGTAAGACTCATCCATCATTTCTCCTGCCTTTTGTGAAGCGGGATACGGATAATAGGGTTGAACCTTGTTTTTCGAATAAAAGCTCATGAGTTTATCTAAAAACTGCTTGCAGGGATACGAACCTCCGGCATTCTCAAAAAAAGCCCAGCCATCTAATTCAGGCTCTGAAAATGCAGGGAATTGTTTTCGGATAAAAGCGATGTCGATTTCCATATCAATGGATTATAGTTCTTATCCCAAGGTACAGAATTCTTTCAATTATCCTCTCAAAGGATCCTGGTCCTTGCTACTAAATCAATCCTTAAAAAGGACTATCTGCCCATCTGTGCACAAAAGTTGATACTCGCAAAACTGAAAAGAGTATTTTTGCCTTTTATTTAAAATACTCATGGAACAACTCACCCTGACTACCCCTGCTCTGTTATTCTCAGCCATATCGCTTATTATGCTGGCATATACGAATCGTTTTTTAGCATATGCAGCCGTCATCAGGAATCTGCACGATATTTATCTTCAGAAAAAGGACGATTCATTAATCGATCAAATCCGGAATTTAAAACTGCGACTCAATCTCACCCGTTGGATGCAGATCTTTGGAATTACAAGTCTATTGCTTTGCGTCCTTACCATGTTTTTGATCTACATTGAGCAGCATCTTCTGGCCATTTGGATCTTTGGCATAGCTCTAATTCTTCTGATTATCTCCCTAGGATTATTAATCAGGGAGATCCAGATTTCTACTCATGCCCTTGGCCTTCATTTAAAAGACATTGAGGACCACTTGAATACCTAAGTGAGAAGTTAACTCTGCTTCTAAGAATCTGCTTTTTTCTTATAAAGCATATGGTAATACCAGGCTGCGGCAGAGCCAATAAAGGAGAAGGCAGCGAGCATCCAGAATACATGCTGATGTCCTGCAGCTCCAGGTGACTCATCGAGCAGATATCCCATGGCGGGCCCTGCAAAAATATCGGGAGTGTAACCGACAAGGGAAATGAGTCCGACCGCCGTACCGGTTAAAACCAATGGGATTTTGCCCCGCTGCATCACTGCAAAATACAGCGAACGAGAAGCATAAACCCCCACGGCAACAACTAGAATGGAAATAAAGAAGAGTGCAGTTGCCGAGGCATCGATGATCCCGGTTGCAAACATCAGGGCCCCTGTAAATGAGATTATAAAACTGATAAGCAACCAATAGGTGGTTTGAGACCGATCGGCCAAAATCCCTATGGTCACCCCTATAACAGGCCTGATATATAACAGAAAAGTTCCTACCTGGGCGGCCTCAACCTGGTTATAAAGCATAACATCACTGGCGTATAGGGATAAAACGTCGGTTATTTTGTAGCCTACATAGGCGCAGAGAATAATTACCATCAGCAGCCACACCGATGGCAGTTTTAGTACTTCCTTTACCTGTGATAAAGTGATACGTTCCAGAATAATTGATTTTTCAATCTTAGAATCGAGTTTCATAAAGAACCAAACCAGGAATCCAACGATCATCACAATTGCTGAAGAAGCCAGAATAACCATTTTAAAGGCAACCCTGCTTTCCTCAATGGAGGCCACCGCCAGCCCAGAGGCTAGCGTTTGGGAGAAAATATAAACACCCAGGGTACCAAAAAGGGCGCCGACCAGGCCCCTGCCACCATCGAGCAGGCCAAATGCCTTTCCTTGAGAAGTGTCTCCTCCCCAGACCCGTGTTGCTTTGATCATCGGGGCCCAGAACAAGAAGATTGTCGTAAAGCCCCAATAGCCATAGAGCACGTTTAGCGTATTAAATCCCGGAAATGTGGAATATACGATACCGCCAAGGGAGGTCATCCAAAGGGCAACGGCAATAAGTTTTCGCGGCGGATATTTATCTGCTAACGGTCCGCCAAAAAGATAGGACAATAGTGCTGCAAATCCGTAAACAGAAAAGCAAAGCCCTAATTCGACATTCGTAAGTTCAAAAGTTTCGAGCACCGTGGGCCTGAATACCCTGGAAAGGACAAAAGGAAGAATAAAAACTGATTCCCCTGCCAGGATAAGAAGAGCCAGAAAGTACCAAGGGGGGTTAGAAGATCGCATCAGGTGCGGAAGATACTATTAATCCGAGAAATGCAAGAAAAGAAAAACTGGATTTGGATTTATTCTTTTCGGTACACATCCCGGGTTTTGTGGTATTCGTCATAAAGCACCAGCTTCTTAGGACTGAGTTCCAGAATAGGAAAGATGAAAGGTTTGGAGGCTAGTGAGCCGTCGGTTTTAAAATTGAGAAAGTCTCCGGGGATTTTTCTTTCTTCGGCATTTATTGCATCGTCAATAAGAGTGATTCGTTTTTTATTCGGACTCAAGAACCATTTACCCGTTCGCTTTGCTGTATTGGTCCCCGAATCTAGTGATACCGGGTCATAGGTAAAAGTACCGTCGGCAATTATTGTAAAGTAGAAAATTTTTGGATTCTTTTGTTCCTTTAATGCTTCTAATACTTGTTCACCTTTGTGAAAGCTTCCGGTATTGACCCATTGCCCGTAAAGATTTTTATGTTGACTTCCTGGGCTTGTGATTCATTCAAAAACAGACAGCAGGCAAAGAGAATTAACCCTAGTCGGAGTCCGAGAATAAATTTATTTGTCACCAGAATTAAATACAAAGTTGTCTTGGGTATTGATTGATTTCCTTCTTATAACGCAGTTTTAGCGTTATTTATTCCTGACGTAGTTATTTTACATGGCATCAGGGTAAAAAATAAGGAGGCGTACAAATAGATTATAATTCTTTGATGATTACAGAACATACACTACCAGGAAGCCCAGGTAGGTGCCCAGAGCGTTACCCAAGGTGCCAACTAGTATGGCCGGAAGTATGAGTTCATTTCTTTCAAAGGTTTCAGCCAGGGCAATGGCAGTGGTTCCCCCTCCGATATTTGCCTGACTCACGATAGCGATCATATCCCAATCCCGGTAAAGAAGCCCCCCTAAAATGATTAATAGTGCACCGTGTATAAGCACCGCCACAGAGGCAAATAGAAGGAGAGTGATCCCGATTTGCTGTAATTCCATAACTGAGCTGATCTCGCAATACGCCCCAATAACTGCAAGAAATAAAAAGACGAGATATAGTCCCAGGGTATGAGCACCGTGTAATTTATTGACAAAGGGAAGTTGTGCCAAAAGAATTCCTATCGTGGTGATAGTGAGAATAGAAGGGATCTTTGGGAATACATTGGAAAGCCCTTCGGAGAAAAAATAGGCGGCAATTCCGAGGAAAACGAGCCACGTCAGAGAATGCATTGAAATTTTGTTCTTTTCAACAGTCTCCAGCGTCGATTTTGACACAGCAACTTTTTATCTTTCCATATACCCCTTAAGGCCACAGGTATGGAAAGGGTTACTATGATCCAAAGGGTGGTGATCACATTGTCTACGGCAATGGTTCCGGCATAGAGTATTCCTTTTTCCTGGAAATTGTACTCCAGGGCGATGGCATTAAAATTTATACTTCCCCCGGTATATGTGCCAGTGAGCATCCCGGCTATAGTAATACCGTCCGCTCCCAGAATACCCTGTGGTTGAAGCAGGAACCATGCGGCCAGAATACCAACAGTGGTTGTCAGGGATCCAAGCAGAAAAAGGACGATCATGGGTGCCCCGGCTTTTTTAATTGATGTAAGATTTACTCCTAACAGTAGATAGAAGATGGAAATAGGGGCAAGGTATGTAAAGATCGCATCGTAAAGGGGAATAGAATTGGAGGCACTTGGGATAAGCCCCAAGTTAGCCAAAACTGCAGTAAAAACTATGACGATAAGTGCTGTACCTAACTTCTTCCCGAACCTGGTTTTAGCTGCGTAGGTGGCAGCGATGACCAGCAAACACAAAACACCCAAAACGTAAACGGGATTGTAGAGCAGACTCATGCCCTAAAGATATCAAAATATACCAGTCTGAAAGTTAACTCCTATTAAGTGGTGAAATCCTCAGAAGAGTTTATAAGCAGGAGGTGTAATCCCTTGTAATCGCAGATATATAGCGCATTGTCCTCTGTGGTGACCTACGTGCTCATTTGCCTTTTGGATCCATCCGAGGCGGGTTACATTATACGGGCCCCTAACTACAACTTCATCCAACTTAGTCGGATCCATGTTTTGGATGCCGCTTATGGCAAAGTCAAAACTTTCTCCTACAATCCTCATCACTTCTGATTTGGTATGGAAAGCTTCTTGTTGTTCTATGTTGATATCCCCGTAGATGGGAGCTTCTCCTGTCCCATTGGCAGCGAGACCAATAGTTCCCTGTGCCCCATGGAGCATCTGCGCGGCAAAAGAACGCACGCTTTCTGTGGGTTTAAAATCGAATTTGTCTTCGGGCATGGCCTCGATGTATTCCAATGACATCGCCTTACTTCGTTCAAAGTCGGCCACCAGACTTTCCAGGGTTTTATCTTGTGCTGAAATTGTAATTGTGGATAAACAAAAAATCAGGAGTAAAATATTTTTCATGACATATCATTTTAAGGATTATACAATGTAAGGAATAATAGCCAAGTACTTCACATACAAATTGTTAAGTTTTAGAAGAAATCAAACTAATAGGAAGCTCTCTTATAATTATATCCTAGACGCCGGTTTTGCCGTCCCCGTCAATATCTTTCTGAAGATGGCTTTCCAGGGCTTGCAAGGTCTTTTTTAGAATCGTACGGGTCTTTTCCAGTTCCAGTTCCAGATTGGTTACCCGATCTTCAATACTCTCTGCTTTTTGCTTTTGTGCATCCAGTTCGTCCTGTTGCATTAAATCCCAAAATATTCCCATAGTATTTACTTTCTTTTGTTTGTTTCGTCTTTGTTTTTTCTCATGCTGATATAACGGGAGACCAGGCGGACGCCCAACCTCGCAAAGAGGATGATGGCAATGACCATCACAATATCGAATCCGTTCATCCCAGGTATTTCGGAAATTTGCAATCAGATTGAATCATGCTTCAATTCCTTATCTATTAAATTTAGCACATTTTTAGTCTTTAAGACGGCTTTTTGTTTGCGCAAAGTAGAGCTCCTTCGGAGGTTTCCCCTGAAACTCATCATATTCGTAAATTCCTGATCATCCAGTAAAGCGTTGTAATCATTTACGTAGACTTTATCTAATTTATCCCTTCTGAAGTGTTTCTGATACATGGGCACAACTACGGCCGGCCAGACCTGATCTTCTAATCGCTTTGTTTCCTGTATCAGGCTTGGATAGTCCACTTCAAATAAATTAATAATCGAACTGCGTAAACTATCCGTTTGAATGAGTTCAAGACCTGTTGATTTAAGGGTTTCGAAAGCTGATGCACTCAAGACCACGTCCGGAGCATAATCGGCCTCATTAAAAAAATAGGGCAGGGAATCATGGTAAGGCCTCTTGTTATCCAAGTGCTCTAATAAATCATTTATAATACCCGCACTTTTGATCTGACGTTCAATATCATTTTCCAGATTATTTATATTGATTTGAAGATTAGTTCTTAACTCGGTCAGCAGTTTTATCTCCCTCTCGTGGTTCTTTCTTTCCTCATTCCAGGTATTGATCTGCAGTGCGATCAAAATACCTATTACGACAAGTACGATTTCACTTATGGCATATTTTAAATACTTTACAGATTTGCCTTTTAGAAGTGAATTCTGACGTAACCTTCGTAAGAATTTATTCATCAATTGAGGAATTATAGCCCGTTATAGAAATCGTATACTTCCGGCTTAAAAGCTTCCACAGCCCCTACGAGCGCATCAGAGGCATCTCCGTATATTTCCGGGGAGAACTCTGATAATTCCAGAAATTGACCGAATAGAGGCCCTAAATTGGCTACGTGGGTAAGTACGGCATCAGAATCTGTATACGTCTCCCTCACCCTGCATTCCCTGCCATCTTTGCTAAAAAACCAATCGTATTGAAGTGTTCCGGTGTCTTTCTCTTTGACACAAGCAATACAGGCCCGTGCCAACTCTTTAAAAGCGTCTTCTTTTCCGGGGTGAATTTTAAATTTTGCGGTAACCTGAATATTCGACATAATTTTTGAGGTTTTGGTTAGGTGTGGTGAAAAGATACGCATAATCTGCGACCTGTCTAAGAAAGAGAAAATGATAAAAATAAAGGGGGTGTAAACGGAATTATAAGCGAGGATATGAAATTAAACTAATAAATTAAGTTAAATAACTTAACTCATTGCTTTACATTGATTAACACAGCTTCACATCTGGATAAATCAGAATTGAGAATAATGTTTTCGGAAGCATCTCCATCTATGATTTCAATAGAGACTGTATTGGGTGGAAACTGCCCTAAATTATGTGCGTAGAGAAAAAGGTCGTTGGGCTTTGAAGGGTCGAGTTTAAGCTCAAACCCTTTCTTTTGGTAGGTGAGAAGGTATTCAGAAACTATGGGATAACCGTTAAGGTAAATAGAGACAATGTCCCCATCTTTCCGGCCGTGATCCCAAAGGTTGATCTTTACTATTTTGTTATTGACTTCCAATTCCTTGACATAGGTAATGGATCGGCCGCCAAAGTCTGTCCTTTTTTCCACTTTCTCTTCCACGGCTATCTCTTCCCTCACCACAGGATCGGGTATAGAAGTCTCTGTTATTGCTTCTACGGGCTCAACTTCAACTTCAGGTTGTTGTTTAACCGGAGGGGCTGCAGCGACTACAACCTCTTCGGTTACCATCACTTCTTCCTCGATCTCAGGACCAGGTTTTTCTTCAACCACAAGGATTTCCTCAACAGGAGGCGGTGGTGTATTGGGGTCTCTTTTATCAATAGTAAAGTAAGGCGTAGCGAATTTGGCTGTGTGGAATTTATCGGCAGGGAAAAGCTCAATGCCCATAATACGGTAATTAGTGCCCCTGGGCAGGGTCTTGTTGAGTTTAATGCCCGATGCCACAGCAGTGTTTTTAAAAATGCCCAATTCCTCAATTACTGTATTGTCACGGAGCAAGTAGAATTTGATGGTTTTTTCCGGGGGAAGGTTTTCGGTAGTCCATTGGATAGATACTTCATCGGGAATGGTCCAGACCGTGCCTTTATCCGGATAGGTAATCTCCAGAGCTGATCGCCAGTGTTTCCTTTCTCTGAGCTGTACTTCGTTGAGTTCGGTAATGGTCTGCGTAAATTTCGTATAGGGTTCAACCTTTGCCAATCCGCCTACGACATCCTCCAAAAGGGTATAAAAAGCCTTTACTTCATTAAGGGCATTGGTAAGAGGGATTTCATCCGTGTATTTCTTTCGGATATTCTTGAATCGATCGGATATTTTCTTACCTGTTTTTTTGTCGAGAACGGCATTGTCTGCCAGAGCACTTTCATCCAGCAAATTCTTTGCGGTTTTTACCTTGAGATAGCCAAATCTGCTTTGAAGGAAATCAATAGCGTCATCATAAGCTACTGTACTACTTCCTTTTAAGGACGCGGCTATCTGGAATGCCTTATCGTATTCGCGAAGTGCTTGCTTAATACTAATTTCCGCTAACTTTCTGCTGGTTTGCTGAGGAGAATTTGCAGCGAGGTTAAGAAGATCCAGGAGTTGTTCAACAGGAATGCTGTTAACTCCCTCGTCGAATGCCCCTTGCAGGTATTCAGTACCAAGCCAGGGCGACTGTAATAATAAGTAGTTCTTGTCCATCTGGCCAAGCATCCCGACAGGACCTAGCTTTTCTAAAATTTTCTGGTGTTCCTCTGCTGTCCAGGGCAGAGGATCATCGGTAATAATTTTCTTGCTCACTTCAATAGGATCTTCTTTGACCACGTAGGCATCAGAAGCCCTTGCGGTCTTTGTAAAACCCGTGCTCAAAAAAAATAAAGCAATTAAAACGTATCTGATACTCATATCGGGTACAACCTACTTTCAATGTGAGATTAATCCACTAGTAAAACTATAACAAAGCAGAAAAATTGTTATAAGACTAATGATTTTGTTATCAGGAAGTTATAAACGAAAGAATATTCTTACAAAAGCTTATCGAATATCAAAAAAGGCCGTTTGAAAGCCGAATTACAATGTAAACAGGAAGGAGGTTTCAGTAATGCAGACTAGTAATCAAGGAAAATTGAACCTTAGAGCTTGATCATCAGGATATAAAAAGCCCAGACAAAGCAGAAAGCAAAAAAACCATAAACAAAATAAGAAATAGTAGTGCGTTTGTTCATCAGATTTGGAATTGGCCCCAAGAAAGGCTTTTTCCTTTAAACGGTAAATTCTATCCTTTAAACGGGACAATAATCTCGTTGTAAGACAATTATATCGATGAACTGCAGTGTTGAGCTAGCGTATTCCTACAATTTGTGTTTTATATGTGATGAGCGGGTCAACGATTCATTTTGAATCCGTCCAACTTAATATCATCCAGACCGTAATCATCAAAGGGATACTCCAGTTGATCCTGAATGTTGTAGAGGGAAATCAGGATAAATTCGGTTAAAATCACAACAAAATAAGTTACTGAGGGCGTATTTTCGGTTGCGAGATCTCTAATGATGGTAGGGGCATAGACTAACGGGAAAATATAGATAAACACAAGGCAGTAGGCCTTCAGGCTTATGGGCGTTCTATGTGTATTGATGGCATGTAAGTTTTCCAGCGATTCGTGCAGGTCATTCATGAACCTGAAAATCCTGTCCTTTAAACGCCCGGACATCACATCCGATTTACTCAAGACAAAAGCCTGAACCTTGTCTGTAATGTTATCCAATGCCTCCGTAGACTCTTTATTGTTTTTAAGGTGTTCCATAGACTGGTCACTAATCTCAATGAGGATATTAGAAATTTCAGTCTTTTCTTCTTCCGATAAGTTGTTTGAAGAGTTGGCGAAATAATACATGGTTTTGAGGGCTGCCCGGAACTGACTTAAATGTTCCAGGGCTTTTTCCCTTCTCCTGAACGATCCCCTTATGGTAAAAACCAGGGGGAAAACAATAGCTATACTCAGCAAAGTGAGATCGAGGTGGAATCTGATGTTAAATGTAAAACACAGAAAGACCGTAAGCACCGAAATTAACAGGGCTATAAGTGTTCTTACATTTATTGATGAAAGGTATAGTTTAATTGTTGGAAATTTAGTAATTTATAATGCTAAAGCTAACCACAAAGTTGTGAAAAACCAAACAATACTTCTATTCCTTGCATTAGGTCTGCTGGGGAATCCATTCCTTTATTCACAGTCTGCAGATTCCACAGAAGAGAAAAAAAAGACTACTAAGCTATTCCGCGAGCAAGAGATCCTGCCAATCAAACTCAGATTTTCCAATAAGGAGATGAAGAAAGAGACAAATGACAGTACTTATTTGTTCTCTAAACTTCTTTTTAAGGATAAGGGTCAATGGGATTCTATAGATGTCAGGATCCGTGCGAGAGGAAATTACCGGAGGGCCCATTGTTATTTCCCTCCCCTGAAGGTTAAGATCAAAAAATCGCTGGCCAAGGAAACTATTTTTAAAGGAAATAAAGAGCTAAAGTTAGTGATGCCCTGTGTGCAATCGACCAAATCGCTCGACAATATTGTAAAGGAGTACATGGCGTATAAAATTTATGAAGTGATATCTCCTTTTCACTTTAAAACGAGAATGGTCTCCATTGAATATACCGAACTCAAAGGGAAAAAGGATAAGGTTCACACAGTGAAGGGATTCCTGATTGAAGATATTGACAAGGTCGCCAAACGGGAAAACGCCAAAAAAATGAAGCGTATAGTCCATCCCATGGAACAAGATGATATCGCTTCTGCCCAGAATGACTTCTTTCAGTTTTTGATCGGTAATACGGATTATTCTACGGCTTACCAGCATAATCAAAAACTCGTATTCACTTCAGATTTCCGAACTATTCCTTTGCCTTATGACTTTGATATGTCCGGTCTAGTTGACGCCAGTTACGCGGTTGTTTCGCAGGTGCAGGGGGAAGTCCTCAGCATTGAAAGCGTAAAAGACCGACTTTATCGCGGTTTTAAAAGGGATGAAGCTGTTTTTCAGCAAGTGAGAAAGCAATACCTCGATAAGAAGTCTGAAATATTTGAAGTAATCGAAGGTATCAAACCTCAGTTTGATAACGAAAAGGAGTTTATGATTGCACGCAACTTTATCGAAGACTTCTTTAAAGTACTGGAAAATGACAATCAATTTGACATGCAAATTATTCGAAAAGCACGTATAAAATGATAATTTAATAGTTTATATAAACTTATATAACATAATTAAATAGAGTCATTTAAATTTTATATTTTAATCTAATATAGGCTCTAGTATATCCCAGACGTTTTCCGCAACAATTTTCTGTCCTTCTATAGTGGGGTGGATACCATCAGCTTGGTTAAGTTGGGGTATTCCGGCCACGCCTTCCAGTAAAAATGGAATGAGATAAGCCTGGTTTTTCTCCGCCAGATCAGGGAATATTTGTCTGAATTCCTCAGTGTATTCCGGACCCATATTGGG
The DNA here is from genome assembly GCF_004139715.1 of Muriicola soli. Taxonomy (GTDB): domain Bacteria; phylum Bacteroidota; class Bacteroidia; order Flavobacteriales; family Flavobacteriaceae; genus Muriicola; species Muriicola soli. Next base: position 1,273,512 of record NZ_CP035544.1, read on the forward strand.
TGGGATCTGCATACCCGCAAGAATGATTTTTACTCCTGGATTATTTTCTTTCACAGTGTCGATAATGGCCTGAAGGTTTTCGCGTGTCTCAGATAGCGGTATCCCCCTAAGACCATCATTTGCTCCCAGTTCTAAAACAAAGACATCTATTCGATCTCTCATCAGCCATCCTATCCTGCTTTCTCCGCTGGCAGTGGTCTCTCCACTAATTCCTGCATTAATTACAAAATAGTCTAAATCAAGGGAGTCTATCTTACCGGAGATCACTGAGGGAAACGACTGTTCCGGTTCAAGGCCCATCCCGGCCGTAAGGCTATTTCCAAAAAATACGATCGTCTTTTTGGAGCTGACGGAATCTTTATCTGTTGATTCTGCAGAAATTTTTTCCGTTCCCCTTTCCTTCGATGTAGACTTTTCTGCAGATTCTCCACATGCAAGGAGGAAGGTGAAAACTAAGAGATAACATAACTTTAACAGGCTTCGCATATTCGGGGGGATCATAATAGAAAACAATTTTATAATTTCCCGGCCAATTCCAAAAACCTGAAAAATCCGGAGAATGACAAAGATATTAAACGTTAGTCAACTCAAAAAGTCCTATTCAAGTGGTTCGGGAACGCTCACTGTTCTTGACGATATCTCTTTTAGCCTGAATTCAGGAGAGACTTTTGCCATAGTAGGACCATCGGGGAGCGGGAAAACAACCCTGTTGGGCTTATGTGCCGGTTTAGACCAACCCGATACCGGAAGTATTGAACTTTGCGGTGTGGAGATAAACAGTCTCAACGAAGATGAAAGAGCTCGGTTGAGGAATCAGAAAGTAGGTTTTATTTTTCAGGATTTTCAATTACTCCCAACCCTTACAGCTTTAGAAAACGTAGCTGTTCCGCTGGAATTGCAGAGAGTGAAGAATGCGCGGAGCAGAGCTAAAATATTACTTAAAAAAGTAGGTCTTGCAGAGCGTATGCATCACTTTCCTTCTCAATTATCCGGAGGTGAGCAACAGCGGGTAGCCCTTGCCAGAGCCTTTTCAAATACGCCCGACATCCTTTTTGCCGATGAGCCTACAGGGGAGCTGGATGAAGATACAGGACGAAAAATCGTGAACCTGCTTTTTGAACTCAACAAGGAAGCCGGGACTACTTTAGTAATCATCACCCACGACATGGACCTGGCGCGAAAGACGCAGAGGATACTTAGGCTCAGAGGCGGTAAAATAAGTACAGACGAAAAGATAGTTGTATAGTGGACGGCGAAAAAGAACCTTTCAGGAGTCCGGGAATATCCTGGCTTTTTATTATGGCATGGCGCGATCTGCGATCCAATGCGGGAAAGTTGTTTCTTTTTATGTCTTCCATAGTGATAGGAATAGCAGCCCTGGTAGCCATTCAGTCATTTGGCAACAACCTTACAGATAGCATCTCCAATCAGTCTAAAGCTCTTATGGGGGCAGATTATGTCATCGATAGTAATCAGCCACCAAACGAGATAGTAGAACAAATCATGGATTCCCTGGGCGGGGCAGACAGCAGAGAGATCAATTTTGCCTCCATGGCAGTTTTCCCATCGAGAAACACCAATAAATTGGTTCAGGTACTGGGAGTGGAAGGAGGATTTCCCTTCTATGGAAAACTTGAAACCAACCCCCCGTCGGCAGCAAAATCATTTCAGGAAAACGGTGCCGCTTTGGTTGATGCTACTGTTATGCTGCAGTATGGTCTAAAAGCGGGAGACAGTATAAAAGTCGGAAATATTAGTCTGCCCATAGAAGGAGCTTTGAATTCAGTACCCGGAAGATCAGCGTTGAGCAGCAGTGTGGCCCCGGCTGTTTATATCCCCTATAAAAGAATTGAAGAAACCGGACTTCTCCAGCGAGGCAGTAGGGTGGAATATAAATTTTATTTTCTCGCTGATACCAATCAGGATTTGGAAGCCCTTTACGAAGCCATTGATCCCCGACTTGACGATGAGGGTGCAGATCTGGATACTCATCTGGACGAAAGCAGAAGACTGGGCAGGCGTTATAATAATTTTGGAAAATTCCTGAATATTGTTGCATTTATAGCTCTGCTTTTGGGCTGTGTTGGAATCGCCAGTGCAATTCACGTTTATATCAGAGGTAAGCTGCGTTCCATTGCAGTATTGAAATGCATGGGGGCTTCAAGGGGGCAAACATTCAAAATCTTTCTAATCCAGGTTGCAGGATTAGGTGCACTGGGAGGTTTGTTAGGAACTGCAATTGGAGTTGCGTTGCAAATGTCGGCACCTACGCTTTTAAAAGGCTACTTGCCGGTGGATGTAGACATAACGCTTTCATTCCCCGCAATTTTCCTAGGGCTCACTCTTGGGGTATTAATGTCTGTCGCTTTTGCGTTACTCCCTTTACTAAAAACCTGGTATGTCTCACCCTTATCCGTCCTTCGTATTCATGAAGGAGAGAACGCCAAGACCGGGAAAGCTCAACTCCTGGTTCTTGGAATCATTTTTATGTGTCTCATTGCTTTTGCCCTGAATATCCTCAACAATTGGAGATACGCCTTGTTTTTTATTCTCAGCCTTTTAATCTCTTTCGCCCTGCTTTACGGTGTGGCCAAAGCACTGACATGGACAATTAAGCGATATTTTCCTGATCATCTTGGTTTTTGTTTGCGTCAAAGCCTTCTCAACCTCTTCAGGCCGCAAAATCAGACTTCTATTCTCCTTTTGTCTACCGGGGTGGGTGCCTTTTTGATCAGTACCTTGTTTTTTTCCAAAGACATCCTACTGAGTAAAGTGGCACTCGGTGACAATGAGAACAGCCCTAATATCATCTTGCTCGATGTGCAAAGCGATCAGGTGAAAGATGTCAATAGCACTATTACCAGCGAAGGCGTTCCGGTTCTGAACAATATTCCAATCGTAACCATGCGAGTTGAAGACATCAATGGCAGGCCGGTTAATGAAATCAGAAATGATACCACTTCCAACATAGGCAGATGGGTATTGAATCATGAATTCAGGGTGACCTACAGGGATACTTTGATCGCTTCCGAAACCATCAGGGAGGGAAGCTGGGTAGGTGAAGCCGGAACTAATAAGGTGATCCCCATTTCAGTGGCAGAAAACTTTGCGAACGACGCCAAGGTTAAAGTAGGGGATAGGGTCACTTTTAACGTGCAAGGTGTATTACTTGAGACAGAGATAGCAAGTATAAGGGAGGTTGACTGGGGACGGATTCAACTCAATTTTTCTGTCCTGTTCCCGACTGGTGTGCTGGAAGATGCTCCTAAATTCCACGTGGTTACTACTCGTACTTCGGATAACTTGCTATCCGCTTCGCTTCAGCAAAACCTGGTTAGTCTTTACCCCAATATTTCCATTATTGATCTTCGGCAGATACTGAGTTTGCTCGAAGGTATCCTTGAAAAGATAGGCTTGGTTATAAATTTTATGGCATTCCTGAGTATCCTGACAGGGATAATTGTTTTGATAGGGGCTGTTCGGACTAGTAAATACCAAAGAATTAGAGAAAGTGTGCTACTGAGAACTTTGGGGGCACAGAATTTTCAGCTGCTAAAGATCGCTTTTTACGAATATGCATTTCTTGGAATTCTGGGAAGTTTAACAGGAATACTGTTGTCTCTGATCGGTAGTTTTTTCCTCGCCCGGTTTGTTTTTGAAGAGCCGTTTATTCCTTCCGGAGAACCGTTTTATCTCCTCTTGCCTCTCCTTACTTTATTGGTCATTGCCATTGGGTTGCTCAATAGTCGAAGCGTTTTAAACACTCCCCCTCTTGAAGTACTTAGGTCTGCAAGTCGATAGGATTGAATAAATTAAGCCATTACCTTTCGCAAGGCACTTCCGAAAGCTTTTACTTCTTCCATGGTGCCGGTACTGATCCGAGCCCATTCTGTTAAAGGAGGGAAAGGGCGGCCAATAAGAATATCGTGCTTTTGCATATCCCGGATTAATTCTCCAATTGGGACTCCAGTTTTAAAGAACACAAAATTAGTATGGGAGGGAATATAGCTCAGACCGAGACTGTCAAGCGTTTTATAAATATGGCCTTTAGCTTCTGTGTTCATCTGTAAACTGAATTTATAGAAATCATCATCCCGCAGCGCTTCTCGTGCAGCTTCAATTGCCAGTACATTGGTATTGGCCATCACCGCCTTTTTCAATCGGTCAGCGATATCAGGTCTGGCAATTAGATAGCCGATTCGCATACCCGCCAGCCCGTAGACCTTGGAAAAGGTCTTGGATACGATCACATTCCGATCTTGTTTTACAAGTTCAACCATTGAGGGATAATCGGGCTCCATTATAAAGTCGTAATAGGCCTCATCGCTAAAAATTACGGCCTTATCATCGTTGGAGAGACAGAAATCACGTAAGTTATCTTTATCGAGCAATGTTCCCGTGGGATTATTGGGGTTGCAAAGAAATATTAACCTGGTCTTGCTGGTGATTCGTTTGGCCATGGCTTCCAGGTCGTGTTCCATTTTCTCATTCAGCGGAACGCGGTGAACATAAGCTCCGAAATACTCAGCGTATCTCAGAAGTGATTGAAAAGTGGGATCTGCCGCGATCACTTCACCCCCTCGTAATCCGTATAAAAGTCCGGTTGCCTTAAGTCCTTCTGTTGAACCTCCTGTGACCACTACACAATCTTTTGAAACACCTTCCTTATCGGCAATTTCCTGAACCAGTTTAGTTAAATACTGGAAGGGATATCTGCACGCGATATCAAAACTGTTTTTTATTACAGACCTAACCTGTTCTGAAGGGCCAAATGGATTCTCATTAGAACTCAAACGAATAGGAAGGGCCAATGGTCTGGGCTGGAAGGAAGACTCCAAAGCAGATACACTAAGTCCGCCCATCAGCGTAAAGCCAGAAGTTAACCCCATTGTTTTTAACCACTGTCTTCGATCTAGATTTTTCATTGTCGCGAATTTGCAGAAGAAGATACAAATTTTCTAACCACAGAGATACACCTATGTAAAAAAGTAACCTTGTCTCAGGAACAGATTCTAACTGAGTGACTAAACTAAAAAGGGAAAATTCAACCCGGGAGGATGTCGGGTGTATTTAATAAAGCGTATTGGAGATAAAAATGGCAATAATTAACAAGACCATTGCTGAGTTCACCACAAAGGCGATAATTTTCTTTTCATCAATTGGCTCATTGCGTCCTTTGTAGAGAATGATGACACCTACAATTCCGAGTAAACCGGATAATACCACAGGCAGACCAAAGAGAAAACGGGAAATCACAGGGTTGGTATTGATCATAACTGCCAGGGCGGCTACGGTCAACAAAACTAATATAAGTTTGCTGAGATTGTACGATTTTAAGGTATACTTGCTTTCTTGCTGCATAGTCTTTTGTTTCAGTTTGCCCCTGAATATTTAAATGACTTTTACATTGACTTTAAGGCCCTCAATTATTCCCAGGATGCTCTCGACGGTTTCCTGTAAATAGTGTTTGATCACTACATGAGGGATACGAATTGTGGTAAAACCATTTTTAAATGAGTGCATGGTTTCTTCGAGATTGTTCATGGCCTGCTCATGCGTGAGCATTTGATATTCAGTATCAATCTGGATGTTGAGTTTCACCCTTGAAATTGCGATATCTACTGATTTTTTACCATCCCACCATTCCAGCATGGGGTAAACCCCGACACCTTTTAAGGCGTAATAAAGTTGGATAGCCGCCAGGGAGTATCGTTTGATTTTATCAGTCTGTCAATCCGGGTTTTGTGTTTGCCACATAGTTCTACACCGTAGATTTCCATGGAGCTTTTATGATCGAGATAACTGAGTTCTTTGTTACATTCTAAACAGGTCATGCAGGTGGTTCAAAAATGATTTGGGTTTATTATAACCTGAAGAATTAAGGTTTATTTTGCAGTATCGATGAACGGCAGCTGGATTTTAGATGAACTGCATTTTTTAGACGAACTACACTTTTTTTAACATTTGATTTGATCTTTTTTAGATCGATAGGCTCTCAAATTGGGTTAAGTTTTAACTTTAATGTACATTTCCTGCCAAATCAACTTTTGTGTTTAAAAAAATTGGTCCGGGTTTCCTGATTGCAGCTGCTTTTGTAGGCCCGGGTACCATTACTGCCTGTACTCTGGCGGGTGTCGACTTTGGTTTTGCCCTCTTATGGGCGATGCTCCTTTCTATTACCACCACCGTTGTATTCCAGGAAATGGCCGCCAGGGTAGGTGTCATAACCCAGCATGGTTTGGCGGCAAGCATCAGAGAAGAGTTGAGCATTCCATGGATACGGGCATTGGTCCTCGGGATCATTTTAAGTGCGATTGTTATCGGCAATGCGGCCTATGAAGCTGGAAATATCGGAGGAGCAGTGTTGGGCTTGGAAGCCCTTCTTGGTGGTGAACCTTCGAATTGGTATTCCTGGTTGATTGGTGGTTGTGCCTTTGTTCTGTTATTCGCAGGATCCTATAAGTCCCTCGAAAAAATATTTATCGCCCTTGTGATGCTAATGAGCATTTCATTTATTCTCGCGGCCATCCTGACCAAACCGGAAATATGGACCGTCCTAAAAGGCTTGTTTGTTCCCTCACTTCCTGACGGCAGCTTGCTCACGGTTGTAGCACTAATTGGTACAACAGTTGTTCCTTACAATTTGTTCCTGCACGCATCCCTGGTAAGTGAGAAGTGGAATTCAACGGAAGACCTAAAGGCGATCAGATGGGATACCATCCTTTCTATTGGTCTGGGCGGATTAATTTCTATGGCGATTGTAATTGCTGCAGCGGCAAGCGGACTTAAGGAGGTAAGCTCAGGCCTTGATCTGGCCAAGGGCCTGGAACCCCTTTATGGGACTTCCTCAAAGTACTTTTTGGGAGTAGGATTATTCGCTGCTGGTATTACTTCCGCAATAACTGCCCCACTGGCTGCTGCCTATGTAACAGCGAACTGCTTTAAATGGAAAAGTAATCTGAACTCCTGGCGCTTCCGGGCCGTTTGGGCATCCGTTTTATTGGCAGGGGTTTTGTTTCAGTCGTTTAATCTCAAGCCTATTGAAATCATTAAATTCGCGCAAGTGGCAAATGGCCTGTTGCTTCCTGTAATTTGTATTTTTCTGTTGTGGATCGTAAACAAGTCTTCACTGATGGGCAACTTTAAAAACAAAAGATGGCAGAATATCCTCGGACTGATCTTCTTATTGCTGATTATTTCCCTGGGAGTTAAAAGTATCTGGTCTGTAATAAATTGAGGATGAAAAACCGGGAAATAGACATCAATTGCGATGTAGGAGAAGGGCTTGGGAATGAAGCAAAACTCTTTCCTTATATCTCTTCTTGTAACCTCGCCTGCGGAGGTCACGCCGGGGATAAAAAAATCATTGCCGAAGTGATTGCACTTGCACATATGCACCAGGTAAGGGTAGGGGCACACCCCTCGTATCCGGACAAAGCAAATTTTGGCCGTAAAAGCATGGAGATGAGTCCTGTTGATTTTGAGAACAGTATTATTTCTCAGATTAAATTAGTTGAAGAAAATCTTTTAGAACAGAAGGGGTCCCTTTCACACATCAAAGCACATGGAGCACTGTATAATGACCTTGCCAAAGATCGTCAGTTGGCAATACAATACCTAAAGATCCTCCAACCTTATAAGACGCGTCTTGCACTTTTTCTTCCTTTTGGTTCCGTGCTGGCAGAAGAAGCTGATAAGTCGGGATGGCGTTGTAAATACGAAGCATTTGGTGATCGCAATTATAATGATGACCTATCGCTGGTCTCTCGTACTTCAGGAAAGGCATTGATTATTGCACCTGAAAACGTCCTGGAACACTTACTTTTAATGATTACCAAATCCACAGTTAAAACTGTTTCCGGTAATCTGGTTCCTATCAAAGCAGATACCTATTGTATTCATGGGGATACTAGTAGTGCATATGAAATATTAACGTATCTTTCCGTACAATTTCCTAAGCATAATATTCATTTAAAGAAATGAATTCTTACGCCATCCATATTAAACCTTTTGGTGATTCCGCCGTTTTGGTAGAATGGCCAAAGGAGATTAAACGGAATATTCTGGATGACATCCTGTCTTTTAAAGATTTTGTCAGAAGCAATGGATATGACGAGGCTCATTGGGAATTGGTTGCTGCCTACAATTCTCTTGCCCTGATCAACAATAAAAGTAAGATCGATTTTAAAAAGATATCGGCCCACCTTTACAATTTGTATCCCTTGAGAAAGGAAAGAGTAGACCAAAAATTCCGATTGTGGAAATTGCCGGTATGTTATGATGCCGAATTTGGAATAGACCTGGAGGAAGTGAGTCAGCAAACGGGCAAGACTGTAGAACAGATCATCACTTTACACACTTCTGCTACGTACACGGTTTATGGCATTGGCTTTTTACCGGGCTTTCTCTATTTAGGCGGTGTCCCAAAAGATCTGGAAACACCCAGGAGGGCCACCCCACGGCTTCATGTAAAAAAGGGATCAGTTGGGTTAGCCCGGAAACAAACCGGAATTTATCCTCAGGATTGTCCCGGGGGTTGGAATATCATAGGCAATTGTCCTATCCCAATTTTTGATGCCGAAAAAGAAAATCCATGTTTTATCAGTGTAGGAGATACGGTAAGTTTTTATTCCATAACCCGTGCACAGTTCGATTTACATACCATTCAGGCCGAGGTTGGACTCGATCTATTAATTAAAGAATCAAATAGTGCTTAAGGTAAAAAAGAGCGGATTTTTCACGTCCATTCAGGATAACGGCCGATATGGTTTCCGACATCTTGGTGTTCCCGTATCTGGTGCTATGGACAAGGCTTCAGCAAAACTGGCTAATGCCATGCTTGAGAATGAAGAAGATACTGCAGTACTTGAGATTACAATGTCCGGGCCCATTTTAGAATTCACAAAAGATACCTGGGTCGCCATTACAGGCGCTCATTTCTCTCCCCAGTTAAATGGGGTGGATATAGACAACCACAGCACCTTCAGGGTTGTGGCCGGGGATCAACTAACTTTTGGGGGCCATGTAGACGGTTTGCGTGCTTACATCGCAGTAAAAGGAGGTTTTAAAACGGCAAAAGTATTGAACAGTAGATCATTTTATCTGCCGCTTACTGAAAAAGATCACCTATTGGCCGGGATGGAAGTTCCCTATGATGAAACCTTGAGTTTTGAACCTAAAATAATAAATGTAATTCCCGAAGAAATAGAAAGAATTCTGACACTAAGGTCTAGTCCGGCACCTGAATTTGATCTGTTGAATGATGAACAAAAAGAACTCTTATTCAATCAGCCTTTTACCATAGCCAAGGAGAATAACAGAATGGCGTATCAATTGCAGGAATTGGTTGGCGAACATCAGAATGCCATGCTCACTTCTGCCACTTTACCCGGCACCGTACAATTGACGCCTGGTGGTAAATTGATCATCCTGATGCGGGACGGGCAAACTACAGGGGGGTATCCACGAATTTTACAACTCTCCGAAGAGTCCATTAATTATCTTGCTCAAAGAGCTTATGGAGATAAAGTTCAATTCAAACTTGAGGCCTAAACTGCCTTGTAGACCTCCTCAAACGGCACCCGAAACCTGGGGCCGTATATTCCCTTTTCATCCCTGATACCGCAACCTATCGTCATGCAAATTTCAGCTCCCATAGGTAAATTCAGTATATTTTTGATCCTCAGAGTATCAGATCCTTCCATGGGGCAGGTATCGTAGCCAATGGCGGCCATAGAGATCATAAAATTCTGAGCGGCCAGGCCTGCACTCTTGTGCGCCACGATCCTTAAGTCGGATCGCCGTACCTGCCGGTACACGGGTCTGAAAAGACCGATCAGGCAGAAAAAGAGATATCTCATCCATCCTACAATCCCTAAAAATTCAACATAAATCGAGGGGATCAGTTTGGTGTAGTACCCCAGCGCAAATTTTTCTCTTTTGCTGTATTCTTCCTTGGGTTTATTCCCCATGGTCTTCAATAAGAACTCTTTATTAGATTTAGCTCTTCTTCTCCACAAATCCCGTCTGGCAACAACGACTACCAATTGTTTGGAAGTTTTCGCTGCATTCTGACCCAGGCATGCTTTGGTAAGTATTTTAAGGGTCTCAGTGTTTGTGATGTGATAAAATTCCCAGAGCTGCAGATTACTGCTGGTAGGGGCGAGGACCGCATTTTTAATACACTGTTTAACTTTTTCCGGGTCTATTTCCTTCTCCTGATCATAAACCCTCACAGACCTCCTATATTGAATGGCTTCGGTTACCGTTTTTTCCATATTCACTAAAATATATGCTTCATTTTTTTAATCAGGTTCAGTGGCACGTTGTACGGGGGGTACTTAAAACGTAAATCGAGCCACGTTGCTCTTTTTACTATAGCCTTTTGATGCGAAAAAGTGTCGAAAGAACGTTTCCCGTGATAGGATCCCAAACCGCTTTGGCCAACCCCGCCAAAAGGTAGTTTTTTATTGGAAATTTGCAACAAGGTATCATTGATTGTACCACCTCCGAAACTAAATTCCCTGATAAACTTCTTTTGAAACGACTTTCGCTTAGTAAAAATGTAAGCAGCCAGCGGTTTTCCCCGGGCATTGATCCACGTTTGCAATTCACTTTCATCCCGATAGGAAATTATCGGGAGTAAAGGACCAAAGATTTCCTCTTGCATAATCTCGCTGTCCATTGATGGCTCGTCAACAAGGGTTGGAGGTATAAATCGATCTGTCTTATTGTGTGATCCGCCGTGGAGGATTTTTTGGTTTTCCAGCAAACCTAATAGACGGTTAAAATGATCATTAGAGATAATTCGGGCCAAATCCTTTGAGTCTTGCGGTTGTTCTCCAAAAAAGGCCTTGATACTTTTAATCAGCTCTTCAACCAATCGATCTTTTAGTTTGTGATGCACAAGAATATAATCGGGGGCAATACAAGTCTGACCCGCATTGAGGAATTTTCCCCACACGATTCGCCTGGCTGCCTGGGCCGGCACTGCCGTCTCGTCTACCACACAGGGGCTTTTACCGCCAAGTTCAAGCGTGACCGGAGTGAGCTGTCTCGCAGCACTTTCATATACGATCTTGCCTACACGGGTACTTCCGGTAAAGAAGATATAATCCCATTTTTGCTGTAAGAGCGTTTTCGCGACTTCAGCATCACCTTCGCAGACAAGTACATGTTCAGGGCTGCATACAGAACTGACCAGCTTAGAGATGATGGCAGTGGTTTGCGGAGTGAGCTCAGATGGCTTTAGAACTGCTGTATTCCCGGCGGCTATTGCCGAAATCAAGGGTAATAAAGTCAACTGAAAAGGATAATTCCAAGGGGAGATGATGAGTATGTTCCCGTAAGGCTCCTTATAGATCCAATCAGAAGAAGGAAAGTTGAGTATGGCGGAAGGGACTCTTTCCGGTTTGGCCCATAGATCGAGATGTTTAATCATCATTTTGAGTTCTGCCAGGACAAATTGTGTCTCTGCCACCAATGTTTCAAAGCTCGGTTTTTTAAAATCGGAATAGAGGGCATCGCATATGGCATCTTCCTGCTTTTCGATCTCGTTTCGCAACTTTTTCAGGATGTCTTTTCGAAATAGCAGGTCCTTCGTCTGTCCCGTGCTGAAATACCTTTGCTGAGCTTCAACTTTTTGTGGAATTGAATTTTTCATGCCCAAAAATAGGTAAATTTTCAGCGGGGTTCATATGAAAGGAAGCTCTTTTCTCCTTGTCTGACGCATAGTGAATATGATAATTGAAAGAGCTTTAAAATATTGATAAACAGTGTTTTAGCTCTTTTCTCCTAACATTGAATTTATCGTACTATTCAATGAAAATTCAGAGGTGGTTTTTAAACAAGTATCTTTGGAACCTATTGAATTTACTAAGAAAACCGGCACATTGGGAAAGACTACCGCAGAATTAAACAAATACAGTAAAAACGTTACTCAGGACCCTACGCAGCCCGGGGCACAAGCGATGCTTCATGCTATCGGACTGTCAGAAGAGGATTTGAAGAAACCATTGATAGGAATCGGTAGTACCGGATACGAAGGAAACCCTTGCAATATGCACCTCAATGACCTTGCTCAACAAGTGAAAAAGGGATTAGATGAGAAGGGGCTTGTTGGACTGGTATTTAATTCGATAGGGGTGAGTGATGGAATATCCATGGGTACCTACGGGATGCGATATTCTCTTCCGTCCAGGGATATTATTGCTGATTCGATGGAGACCGTTGTACAAGCCATGAATTACGACGGACTCGTAACCGTTGTGGGTTGTGATAAAAATATGCCGGGGGCACTTATGGCAATGATCAGGCTTAACAGGCCTTCTATCCTGGTTTATGGAGGCACAATCGCTTCGGGTTGCCTTAACAACAGGAAACTGGATATTGTAAGTGCTTTTGAGGCCTGGGGCGAGAAAGTGGCCGGAACCATGAAGGAAGAGGAGTTTAAGCAAGTGATTCAAAATGCCTGCCCAGGTGCAGGTGCTTGCGGCGGGATGTACACTGCCAATACCATGGCATCGGCTATAGAGGCCTTAGGAATGTCAATACCTTATAGTTCTTCCAACCCTGCTGTTGGCTCAGAAAAAGAAGAAGACTGCCTTAACTCCGGCAGGGCTTTGAGACATCTTATAGAAAATGATATAAAACCAAGTGATATTATCACTAAAAAATCACTTGAAAATGCTGTTAGATTGATTACTGTACTTGGTGGATCTACGAACGCTGTTCTCCATTTCCTGGCGATCGCAAGAGCGGCAGAAATCGACTTTAGCCTTGATGATTTTCAAAGGATCAGTGATTCAACACCCTTTCTCGCCGATCTCAAACCCAGTGGTAAATACCTGATGGAGGACGTGCACAGGGTAGGCGGCATACCGGCAGTCATGAAATTCATGTTAGAACAGGGGATGTTACACGGAGATTGCCTCACAGTAACAGGTAAAACCATTGCCGAAAATTTAAATGAAGTTCCTTCGCTGGAAAAAGGTCAAAAGGTAGTACATGGTATAGAGGACCCTATCAAAGAAACCGGGCATTTACGGATTCTTTACGGCAATTTAGCCGCAGAAGGGGCAGTGGCCAAGATTACCGGGAAAGAAGGGTATCATTTTACTGGTCCGGCTAAGGTTTTCGACGATGAATTTAAAGCCAATGAAGGAATTGGAAAGGGCCTGGTAAAAAAAGGAGACGTTGTAGTGATCAGGTATGAAGGTCCAAAAGGCGGACCCGGAATGCCGGAGATGCTTAAGCCTACAGCCGCAATTATGGGTGCAGGACTGGGCAAGGATGTAGCTTTGATAACCGATGGGCGATTTTCAGGCGGGACCCATGGTTTTGTTGTAGGACACGTTTCTCCCGAAGCGCAGGAAGGGGGAGTGATAGGTTTGTTGGAAGACGGAGACATGATAACGATTGATGCGGTGAAAAACAGTATCAGCGTAGCTCTATCGGAAGAGGAATTACAAGTCAGAAAGAAAAATTGGAAACAACCGCCATTGAAGGTGAGGAAGGGAAGTTTGTATAAATATGCCAAAATTGTTTCTTCTGCTTCTACCGGCTGTGTAACCGACCAATTCGACTAGATAAAAATTGTAAAGATCGCATTGAAAGAATGTATTTATGGATACGATGACAAAAAAGAAAACTACTCATAAAAACCCTAAAAAATTAAGGGTTAGTGGGGCTGAGGCGATTATACACTGTCTGCTTGCAGAAGGTGTAGATCTTATTTACGGCTATCCCGGAGGAGCCATAATGCCGGTTTATGATGAACTATATAAGTTTCAGGATAAGCTAACGCATATTCTTACCCGGCATGAACAGGGAGCCACTCACGCTGCCCAGGGCTACGCCAGGGTGAGTGGGAAAGTTGGTGTTGCAATGGCCACTTCAGGTCCGGGGGCAACAAATTTGGTAACAGGACTAGCCGATGCCCAGATCGATTCTACTCCCATGGTATGTATTACCGGGCAGGTACCTAGACACCTGTTGGGATCAGATGCATTTCAGGAAACGGATATTATCGGAATTTCTACCCCGGTAACCAAGTGGAACTATCAGATCACTACGGCTGAAGAAATCCCCGGGATAATGGCGAAGGCATTTTTTATTGCTAAGTCGGGCCGGCCTGGCCCCGTACTGATTGATATCACCAAAAATGCCCAATTTGATGAGCTGGATTTTCATTATGAAGCCTGTACCGGGGTAAGAAGTTATCAGCCAACACCTGTGGTAAAAGCGGAGGCCCTTGAGATGGCTGCGGACTTGATCAATAACGCAAAGAAGCCTTACATTGTATTTGGACAAGGGGTTATCCTTGGTGAGGCTGAAAAGGAATTAAAGGCTTTTGTGGAAAAATCCGGTATCCCAGCTGCCTGGACCATTCTTGGACTTTCTGCCATGAACACAGACCATCCTCTCAATGTAGGCATGGTGGGGATGCACGGCAATTACGGGCCTAATGTACTGACTAACGAATGCGATGTACTGATCGCTATCGGAATGCGATTTGACGATCGTGTTACCGGCAATCTTGAGAGTTATGCCAAGCAGGCAAAAATCATCCATATGGAGATAGATCCTGCCGAGATCAACAAAAATGTACAGGTAGACGTCGCTCTTCTGGGCAACGCTAAAGAAACATTAAAAAAGTTACTGCCTAAGATCAAGAAGAACAGCCACGAAACATGGCACAATGAGTTCAAGTTGAAGTATGAAGAGGAATTTAAAACGGTAATTGAAAATGACCTGCACCCCAAGAAGGAGGGATTGACGATGGGAGAAGTAGTGGAGGAGATCAATAAAGCTTCAAAAAATAAGGCTGTCATTGTCACAGATGTGGGTCAGCATCAGATGGTGGCCTGCCGCTATGCCAAATTTGACCAGTCCAAGAGTAATATTACCTCAGGTGGCTTAGGCACCATGGGATTCGCACTACCGGCTGCGATTGGGGCTAAGATGGGGGCGGAGGAGCGAGAAGTTGTCGCAATAATTGGAGATGGGGGCTACCAGATGACCATTCAGGAACTGGCTACTATATATCAGAATAAAACTGCTGTAAAGATTGTTGTACTCAACAATGATCATTTGGGGATGGTAAGACAATGGCAGGAATTGTTTTTTGAAAGTCGTTATGCTTCTACGGTTATGACCAATCCTGATTTTGTCAAGATCGCCGAGGGGTATCACATCAAGGCACAAAGGGTATCGGAACGAAAGAATTTAAAGGCAGCTGTTGAGGAAATGATCGCAGCAAAGGAACCTTATTTTCTAGAAGTTAAAGTAGAAAAAGAGGACAATGTCTTCCCTATGATACCTTCAGGTGCTTCTGTGTCAGATATAAGATTAAAGTAAGCAATGATGGAGAAAAAATTTTTTACCATTTCAGTGTATTCGGAAAACAATGTTGGGTTACTGAATAGAATCTCAGGAATATTTTTAAAGCGACACATCAATATAGAGGGATTAAATGTCTCTAAATCAGAAATTAAAAATATTTCAAAATTTACTATTGTCGTATTTACCACAGAAGACTGGACAAGAAAAATTGTGGCTCAGATAGAAAAGCAAATTGAAGTGATCAAGGCATTTTATCACACAGATGAAGAAATCATCTATCAGGAGTCTGCTCTCTTTAAAATTGCTTCTCATTTACTTTTTGACGAACGACAGATTCAGAATATTATCAAGGAAAGCAATTCGCAGATAGTAACCGTTTCCAGGGACTTCTTTATCCTTGCTAAGACCGGAAGAAGGCATGAAATTGACGAAATGCACGACGAATTGGAACCTTATGGCATTATGCAATTTGTGCGATCAGGACGAATTGCTGTAACCAAGGCCGCAATGCCAATTACGGCCTTATTGAACGAATACGAAAACAATAATTAACGAGACACAAACAAGACTACGCATGACAAATTATTTTAATACACTTTCCCTCAGAGATCAACTGAAACAACTAGGGCAATGCCGATTTATGGACACCACAGAATTTGCTGATGGTGTTGCCGTCCTAAAAGGGAAAAAGATTGTAATTATTGGTTGTGGTGCCCAGGGGCTTAACCAGGGCCTAAATATGAGAGACTCCGGCCTCGATATCGCGTATACCTTGCGTGAGGCTGCGATAGCGGAAAAAAGGGCATCCTATGTAAATGCTACAGAAAACGGCTTTACAGTTGGCACCTATGAGGAGCTTGTACCTTCCGCTGATCTGTTGATCAATCTAACCCCGGATAAACAACATACCAATGTAATTAATAGCGTAATGCCTCTGATGAAAAAAGGGGCGACCCTATCCTATTCTCATGGTTTTAATATTGTAGAAGAAGGGATGCAGATCAGAAAAGACCTAACGGTAATTATGGTTGCTCCTAAAAGTCCGGGATCAGAGGTGAGGGAGGAATACAAAAGAGGCTTCGGGGTTCCTACCCTGATCGCAGTTCATCCCGAGAACGACCCTGAAGGCAAAGGCCTTGCGCAGGCAAAAGCTTATGCGGCTGCTACCGGTGGTCATAAAGCAGGGGTTTTAGAATCTTCCTTTGTTGCAGAAGTGAAATCCGATTTAATGGGGGAACAGACCATACTTTGTGGCCTGCTACAAACCGGTTCTATCCTATGCTTCGATAAGATGGTAGAAAAAGGAATAGATGCCGGATATGCCTCAAAACTGATACAATATGGATGGGAAACCATCACAGAAGGGCTTAAGTATGGCGGAATCACAAATATGATGGACCGACTATCCAATCCCGCCAAAATCAAAGCTTTTGACCTTTCCGAAGAACTGAAAGATATTATGCGTCCTCTTTTTCAAAAACACATGGATGATATCATGAGCGGTCATTTTTCCAAAACTATGATGGAAGACTGGGCAAATGATGATAAGAACTTGTTAGGTTGGAGAGCAGCTACGGGAGAAACTGCCTTTGAGAAAACTCCGGCAGCTGACGTTAAAATCTCTGAGCAGGAATACTACGATAACGGAGTGTTGATGGTTGCCATGGTCAGGGCAGGGGTAGAGTTGGCATATGAAGCTATGACCGATTCAGGAATCATTGGCGAGTCGGCCTACTACGAGTCTTTACATGAAACCCCTCTGATCGCGAATACCATTGCCAGGAAAAAGCTATTTGAAATGAACAGGGTAATTTCTGATACGGCGGAATACGGCTGTTATTTATTTGACCATGCCTGTAAACCGCTGTTAAAGGACTTTATGAAAAAGGTGGATGTGGATGTTATCGGTAAAGCATACGGAGCATCCCGAGATAACGGTGTTTCTAATGCCAAACTAATTCAGGTAAACCAAGCCCTGAGAGAACATCCAGTTGAACGTGTAGGTGCAAGACTGCGAGCTTCGATGACGGCTATGAAGCCTATAGTTTAAAAATAATATTGCAAAGTAAAATAATTGCAGATGATTAAAGAAAAAACATCAATACCTGAATCCTACCGTATCGATTCCCTGATACATCAAAAAACCTATCTGGTAAATGGGGAGCTAAAGCCATGGGAAGGAGCAGTGACCGACGTATTTTCGACCATATCCTCCACTGAAAAATACGAACATACCCTGCTTGGGAGTATTCCCGATCTGGGCGAAAAAGAGGCTATGGAAGCTTTAGATGGTGCACTTGGTGCTTATGATCAGGGGAAAGGAGTTTGGCCAACCATGAAGGTGAGTGACCGAATTGAATGCATGGAAAAATTCGTCGAGCAGATGAAAACCAAGCGTGATATCGTGGTAAAACTCTTGATGTGGGAGATAGGAAAATCCCTGCCAGATTCCATAAAAGAATTTGATCGAACCGTAGATTATATCTACGACACTATTGAAGATTACAAGCAACTAGACCGAAACTCGGCTAAATTTCAAAAGCACGAAGGGGTTTACGCCCACATCCGGCGAGGGCCGTTGGGTGTCGTTCTTTGTCTTGGACCTTACAATTATCCTCTGAACGAAACATTTGCCCTACTGATCCCCGCCCTGATTATGGGGAATACCACCATATTTAAACCTGCCAAACACGGTGTATTGCTCATTACTCCGCTGCTGGAGGCGTTTAAGAACAGCTTTCCCAAAGGAGTGGTCAATATCCTCTTCGGCAGGGGGAGAACTGTGGCAGCTCCAATAATGAAAACGGGGAAGGTAGACGTATTGGCCTTAATCGGAAACAGCAAGTCGGCAAATGCCTTGCAGGATCAGCATCCAAAGAGCAATCGCTTGCGTTTGGTTTTGGGTCTTGAAGCAAAAAATCCTGCGATCATACTCCCAGACGCTAACATGGAGCTTACTATAGAGGAATGCCTCACCGGAACCCTGTCTTTTAACGGACAGCGCTGTACTGCCCTCAAGATTGTTTATGTGCACGATGAAGTGAAAGAGGATTTTCTAAATGAGTTTGCTGCGAGAGTGGATAAGCTAAAGTTTGGTAATCCATGGGATGAAGGGGTAAAACTTACTCCCCTGCCAGAGCCCGGTAAACCTGAATACGTTCAGGAACTCATTGACGATGCCCTGGCGAAAGGTGCGAAAATCATGAACAAAAAAGGCGGTAAACATTTCGACAATTACATCTGGCCGGCAGTCCTTTATCCCGTCACCAAG
Organism: Muriicola soli; assembly: GCF_004139715.1. Lineage (GTDB taxonomy): Bacteria > Bacteroidota > Bacteroidia > Flavobacteriales > Flavobacteriaceae > Muriicola > Muriicola soli. The sequence goes on from NZ_CP035544.1 coordinate 1,292,125, forward strand.
GATATGCGAGTCTACCAGGAAGAACAATTTGGCCCTGTTATTCCGGTACTTTCGTTTAAGGATATCGAAGAGCCGCTTGATGACATGGCGGAGAGCAATTACGGACAACAAGTGAGCCTTTTTGGAAAAGATGTTTATGCCCTGGCACCATTAATCGACACTCTGGCCAATCTGGTTTGCAGGGTAAATCTGAATAGTTCCTGCCAGCGTGGACCCGATGTATACCCCTTTACCGGGCGTAAAGATTCGGCACAATCAACACTTAGTGTTCACGATGCTCTGAGGTCTTTCTCTATTCGAACCCTCCTGGCCTTTAAAGACAATGAGATCAATAAGGATACAGTAAAACAACTATTGGAGACCAAATTATCCAATTTCACTAGTACGGAGTATATCCTGTAACCCGTATTGAAAAGAACTAGAGGTTTTTAGCAAGCCAGTTGCCAACTTCGCTGGTCTTCCGACCCTTGTTTTTATCGGCAAGGTCTTCAGTAACCATTCCCTCAGCCAGGGATTTGTTTACGACCATTCTGATCGCATTGGCCTCGTCTGGCAAACCTAAATCGTCGAACATCATTGCGGCAGATAAAACCGTTGCAAGGGGGTTGGCGATATCCTTTCCGGCGGCTTGAGGGTAAGAGCCGTGAATGGGCTCGTAAAGCCCTATCGACTCTCCTATGGAGGCAGAAGGCATGAGTCCCATCGATCCCGAGATGACTGAGGCTTCGTCTGTTAGGATATCCCCAAAAAGGTTTTCGGTGATCAGCACGTCATAAGAATTAGGCCATTGCACAAGTCGCATGGCTACGGCATCCACGAATTCATAGGACACTTCAACTTCAGGATAATCTTTTTCCATGGCCTGTACGGTCTCCCTCCACAAACGAGAAGACTCCAAAACGTTGGCCTTGTCCACACAGCAGAGTTTTTTAGATCGTTTCATCGCCAGTTCGAAGCCTTTTTTTGCCAGGCGCTTAACTTCCATTCGAGTATAGGTACAAGTGTCATAGGCGGTATCCCCGTTGTCTTCTCTGCCTCTTTTTCCAAAATAAATACCTCCGGTAAGCTCCCTCAGGAAAACCAGGTCGGTGCCTTCAATCCGCTCTCTTTTCAGCGGAGATCGATCAATAAGGGATTCAAAGGTAAAAGTGGGTCTTACGTTAGCAAATAATCCGAGTTTTTGCCTCATTTTTAACAGGCCTTGTTCGGGACGTACTTTGGCCGACGGGTCATTGTCGAACCTCGGATGACCAATGGCACCAAATAACACGGCGTCAGAATTCACACAGATATCATGTGTGGAGTCGGGGTAGGGGTCGCCTACAGCATCAATGGCAGCCGCTCCGGTTAGGGCGGGCTTCCAATGTATTTGGTGGTTAAATTTTGTGGCTACAGCATCGCATACCTTTACTGCTTGTTGAATTACTTCCGGGCCGATACCATCTCCGGCTAATAGGGCAATAGTTAATTCCATAAAATAGACTTGTATCTGGGATTTAAATAATGTTGAGCATTTTTTCTGTCGCCTTTATCGCAGAAACAGTTTGGTCAGAATCGAGACCCCTGGTAGCAAACTCCTTGTCGCCATCCTGCCAAGTAATTACGGTTTCACAAAGGGCGTCCGAATTACTTCCGGGAGGAATTCGCACGGCGTAGTCCACGAGATTGGGTAAACTTTTTTTCTTTGAACGATAAACCTTTCTCAATGCATTCATAAAGGCGTCAAACTGACCATCACCCTGGGCGTTTTCTTCGATGCTCTCTCCCTCAAATTCTACACAAACCGTGGTAGAGGGTTTTAAGCCTTTCGCATGGGTGAGCACATACGACTTCACAAAGACCTTTTGCTGATAACCTTCGCTGTCCAGTACATCAGAAATGATATAAGGAAGATCGTCTTTTGTCACTCGCTCCTTTTTATCGCCCAATTCGATAATCCTCGCCGTTACCTTTTTGATTTCCTCGTCATTAAGCGTAAGCCCCAACTCCTGAAGATTCTTCTGGATATTAGCTTTCCCTGAGGTTTTCCCCAGGGCGTATTTGCGCTTTCTTCCAAACCTTTCTGGTAAAAGGTCATTAAAGTATAAGTTCTTTTTATTATCTCCATCGGCATGTATACCAGCAGTTTGGGTAAAAACATTATCTCCAACTATAGGTTTGTTCGCCGGGATGACAAAGCCGGTAAAGGCAGATACCAATTTGCTCACCTTAAAGAGAGAAGACTCCTGCACATTAATTCTAAACTCGGGTAAAAAGTCATTTAAAACTGCCACTACACTGGCAAGGGGAGCATTGCCAGCTCGTTCTCCCATGCCATTGACCGTAAGATGCAGTCCATGACATCCGGCCTTGACCGCTTCCATGACATTGGCAACACTAAGGTCGTAGTCGTTATGTCCGTGAAAGTCAAAATGAATTTCGGGGTAGCGCTTAACGATCTGGCTTATAAAATTACCGGTTTCATTTGGTGTCAGCACCCCCAGTGTATCAGGCAATAGAACTCTTTTCAGTGGCTGGGTAGCCAGAAAATCCAGAAAGTTGAATACGTAATCAGGGGAATTACGCATCCCATTACTCCAGTCCTCCAGATACACATTGGTTGTGATTCCCATGGCACCGGCTTGCTCAATGACCTCTGCTATTTCTTTAAAATGTTCTTCAGGCTTCTTTTTTAATTGATGAGTGAGGTGGTTGAGCGATCCTTTAGTGAGTAAATTCTGAACTTTTGCCCCCGACTTTTGCATCCATTCTAATGACAGGCCCCCGTCAACAAAAGTGAGTACTTCAACTCGTTCTTCAAAACCACGCTCTGATGCCCATTCCAAGATGTTTTTGACAGACTGAAATTCCCCTTCAGAAACACGTGCGGAGGCAATTTCGATGCGATCAACTCTCAACTCTTCTAACAAGAGCTTCGCCATTGTCAATTTTTCCGAAGCTGAAAAGGAAACCCCCGAGGTTTGCTCCCCATCCCTCAGGGTCGTGTCCATGATCTCAATAGTTCTGCGTTGCTCTTCCTTTCCTTTGGGAGAATTATTACGCGATTTTTGAGAAGGGGATAAAGTAGCTTCAGGCATGATTTCTCTAAATTTTATAAAGGCAGGCCTCCTGCGAAATCTTCTATTTCTTCCTTCATATTGAGGAGGTAATCAATATCGTCATAGCCGTTGAGCATATTTTCCTTTTTATAGGGATTGATATCAAATTCTTCCTTTTCTGAAGTAGCCTCTATCGTAATGGTCTGAGAAGGCAGGTCGATGGTCAACTCAGCTTTGGGATTTTTTTCAATCTCCTCAAAGATTCGCTGTAAAAATGGCGGACTCACCTGAACCGGTAAAACACCAATATTGAGGCAGTTATTTCTGAATATATCCGCAAAAAAACTGGAAACAACACATCTGAAACCATAGTCATAAATGGCCCATGCAGCGTGTTCCCTGGAAGATCCAGAACCGAAATTTTTCCCTCCAACCAGAATTTTACCACTGTAGATAGGGTTATTCAAAACAAAATGCTCCTTCGGCCGGTTGTCGGGGTAGTATCGCCAATCTCTGAATAAGTTATCCCCAAATCCTTTGCGCTCTGTTGCCTTTAAAAACCGAGCAGGAATGATCTGGTCAGTATCCACGTTTTCGATAGGTAGTGGTACGGCACTGCTCTTAAGGACTTTAAATTTATCGTAAGCCATTATATAATGCGGTTTAGGCGGTTTCTAATTCCATTAATACTCTGGGATCCGTTACCTTTCCGGTTACGGCCGCTGCAGCAGCTACTAGAGGGCTGGCCAATAAGGTTCGAGCTCCAGGTCCCTGTCTCCCTTCAAAATTCCGGTTTGATGTACTTACGGCATACTTACCTGCAGGTATTTTATCGTCATTCATAGCCAGGCAGGCCGAACAACCAGGTTCTCTCAATTCAAAACCCGCTTCATGCAGGATATCGAGAATACCTTCTTTCTCAATAGCTTCTTCAACACGATGTGAACCAGGAACGAGCCATGCGGTAACGTGATCGGCCTTTTTGCGACCTTTAACCACTTCGGCGAACGCCCTGAAATCCTCTATACGTCCGTTGGTACAACTTCCCAGAAAGACGAAATCTATTTTTTTACCCAGCATCGCATCTCCTTCTTTAAAATCCATATACTCAAGCGACTTCCGGTAAGTAGCAACACCACCATCTAAGGATTCCGCTGTTGGGATTCCCAAAGATATTCCAATGCCCATTCCGGGATTGGTTCCATAGGTAATCATCGGTTCAATGGCCGAGCCATCAAAAACGATCTCCTTGTCAAATTGCGCATCTGAATCTGAGTACAGTGTTTTCCAATATTCCATCGCCTTTTCCCATTCTTCACCTTTAGGAGTATATTCTCTTCCTTTGATGTAAGAGAATGTTTTTTCATCCGGGGCGATCATCCCACCCCTGGCTCCCATTTCAATGCTGAGATTGCAAACGGTCATCCTGCCTTCCATAGACATATTGCGAAAGACTTCGCCGGCGTATTCCACAAAATACCCTGTGGCCCCGGAGGTTGAAAGTTGTGAAATGATATAGAGTGCGACGTCTTTAGGAGTCACAGCTCTGCTAAGGCTGCCGTCTATGGTAATCCTCATTTTCCTGGGCTTGGGTTGCATGATGCATTGAGTGGACAAGACCATCTCCACTTCTGAAGTGCCTATCCCAAAGGCAATTGCACCAAAGGCCCCGTGCGTGGAGGTATGCGAGTCTCCGCACACTACCGTCACACCCGGAAGTGTAATCCCGTTTTCCGGACCAATTACATGGACGATACCATTTTTCTGATGGCCAAGACCCCAATAGGGTATTCCGTGTTCTCGGGCATTTTCTTCTAAAGCCTTCAGTTGATTTGCCGATAATGGATCTTTTACCGGTAGATGTTGGTTTATGGTGGGGGTATTGTGATCTGCTGTTGCAAATGTACGTTCAGGATACAAGACTTTTGCACCCCGGTTTTTCAACCCCAGGAAGGCTACCGGACTCGTCACCTCATGTACCAGATGGCGATCTATAAAAAGTACGTCTGGTCCTTTGCTTATCGACCTTACAACATGGGCATCCCATACTTTGTCAAATAGTGTTCTCTGTTCACTCATTTTAGGTAATTTCTGAACTGACAAAAATAATCTATAGGGAATTGAATAGAAATTTCACCCTTTATAAATTACGATGTTCAAAACACGGAATTGGCCCTGCATGAGGATTACCGTACTCAACTGATATAATTCCAGATGTTCTTGTGCTTCGTTAATTCAATGTACTTCTTTCTTACAGTTTCGTTTTTTTTCAGGGCCATATCCGGGTCTTCCTGCAAGAGATTCATTGCGTAATATCGAGCTGTCTTTAGGATGTCATTATCTTTTACAATGTCGGCAATCTTAAGGTTAAGCAGACCACTCTGCTGGGTTCCCATCAGATCTCCCGGACCTCTGAGTTTTAGGTCTACTTCTGCTATTTCAAATCCATCATTGGTCCTTGTCATCGTTTGCAGGCGCGTTTTCGCTTCTGATGACAACTTCTGGCCGGTCATTAAGATGCAATAACTCTGTTCTCCTCCTCTTCCTACACGCCCACGAAGCTGATGTAATTGTGACAGGCCAAATCGCTCTGCACTTTCAATGATCATAATCGTTGCATTTGGGACGTTAACGCCTACTTCAATCACAGTTGTCGCTACCATGATTTGTGTTTCCCCTTTTACAAAACGATCCATTTCATAGTCCTTGTCTTCTGATTTCATTTGTCCATGCACGATGGAAATCTGGTATTCCGGGAGCGGAAAATCGCGTACCATACTCTCATACCCATCCATCAGGTCTTTGTAATCAAGGGCCTGTGATTCTTTAATCAGCGGATAAACCACGTAGACCTGTCTGCCTTTGCGGATTTCATCCTTCAGAAACCGGAAAACTTTCAACCGGTTGCTGTCAAAACGGTGCACGGTCTTCACCGGTTTTCTCCCCGGGGTAACTCATCGATTACGGATATATCCAGATCCCCATACAAACTCATCGCCAGCGTACGAGGTATTGGCGTCGCAGTCATAACCAGGATATGTGGTGGAATTTCATTTTTATGCCATAATTTAGATCGTTGTGCCACCCCGAAGCGATGTTGTTCATCAACTATCGCAAGTCCAAGATTGTGGAATTTCACTTTGTGCTCAAGTACTGCATGCGTACCCACGAGAATATGGAGGCTCCCATCTTCTAGGGATTCGTGGATCACCGTCCGCTTAGACTTTTTAACCGATCCGGTGAGGAGGGAAATGGTTACATCCATTTCACCCAGTATTTCTTTTAGGCTGTTATAGTGCTGGTTGGCCAGGATTTCAGTAGGAGCCACAAGGCACGACTGGTATCCGTTATCGAGGGCCAATAGCATACTCATAAGGGCAACAATGGTCTTTCCCGATCCCACATCACCCTGTAGTAGGCGGTTCATCTGGGCTTTGCTTCCCAAGTCGGCCCTTATTTCTTTTATAACCTTTTGCTGCGCCCCGGTTAATTGAAAGGGCAAAAACTCATTATAAAATGTATTAAAATACTTCCCCACATGCTCAAAAGGAAATCCCCTGATCTTCTTTTTCCGCAATAGGTTTTTTGATATAAGCTGCAGCTGGATAAAAAATAGCTCCTCAAATTTTAATCTGAACTGTGCTCGGGCTAATTTATTCTGATCACGAGGAAAATGGATGTTTAGTAGCGCCTCTTTACGTGAAATTAATTTGAGCTCATCAATAAGTGAAGAGTTCAAAGTTTCAGCAAAGGCACCATTGGTTTCACGGAAAAGTTGCTGGATGAGCTGACTAATGACCCTGTTTGAAATCCCCTTGTTTCCCAGTTTTTCTGTAGAGGGATAAATGGGTTGCATATGGATGCGCAAGCCTTTTTCGTGTTCCGACAACAATTCCATATCCGGGTGTGGCATAGAAAATACACCATTGAACCATTGGGTCCTTCCGAAAATGACATAGGGAACATTAATTTGAAGCTGTTCTTTAAGCCAACGATGTCCTCTGAACCACACCAATTCCATTTCCCCGGTTTCATCCACAAATTTGGCGACGAGTCGTTTCCCTTTTTTTTGCTCAACAGTTTTGATATGAAGGATCTTCCCAACCAGTTGAATTTCCGCAGAATTTCTCTCTAATTGATTGATTTTGTAATATCTGGTCTTATCGATGTAACGGTTGGGGAAGTGATGTAAAAGGTCATTGTAGGTGTCTATACCCAGCTCTGAATGCAAAACCTCAGCTCTGTTTGGCCCCACCCCTTTGAGATAAGTAATCGGGGTTTGCAGAAGATTGGGTTTCATTTGTCTAAATTAATAGTTACTTCCTTGAACTCCAACAGATCAAAATACTAATTTTGAGAATAGAGAAATAGTTTTATGAAGTTACCCGTTGCCTTGTATTTTCTGATCATCAGTTTTTTTCCGCTCCCGGGGCAAAACGATAGAGGATACGACTTCCTGGAGGGTGATCTAGTGATAAATGTGGATCCTTATCAGGAGCGTATTGATGGTAAAGTTAGTTATCGATTAAAGATCGATAAGGCCACAGATTCGGTTTTTCTCGATGCCAGGGAAATGAACATCAAAAAAGTACAACTTAATGGCCGGAAAGTAAAATACAAATACGACGGAAGATTTCTCACGCTCTATAAGAAATACCGGAAGGACAAGGAGTATTCCCTTGAGGTGGACTATTCATGTACTCCCAAGCAGGCTGTGTACTTCCTGGGGTGGCAGGATAGTATACCTGGAAATGAGCAGGTCTGGACCCAGGGGCAGGGAAAATACAACAGTCACTGGGTACCTAGTTTTGATCTGATGTCAGAGAAAGTCCGATTTGATCTCAAAGTAGAGTTTCCAAAAAATTACAAAGTCATTGCCAACGGTAAATTGATAGGAACAGAAGAGAAGGAAGGAAGTGTCTTATGGCATTATAAAATGATTAAACCGATGAGTAGTTATCTGCTGGCCTTTGTTGCAGGCAAGTATGAATCCACTCGTCGAATTTCAAACTCGGGGACCCCTATCGATCTCTATTTCTACCCTCAGGACTCACTAAAAGTAGAGCCTACCTATAGATTTACCACGGAGATTTTCAACATGCTGGAGCGGGAAATAGGAGTTCCTTATCCCTGGCAGAACTACAAACAGGTGCCGGTGAGGGATTTTCTTTACGCAGGGATGGAAAATACAGGAACAACAATATTTTCGGATGCGTATGTAATTGATTCAATAGCATTTTCTGATCGGAACTATGTAAACGTAAATGCCCATGAATTCACTCATCAATGGTTTGGTAATCTGGTCACCGAAAAGGATGCTTCCAGTCATTGGTTGCACGAGGGATTTGCTACCTATTATTCATGGCTGGCTGAAAAGGAGCTCCTTGGGGAAGACTATTTTTACTGGATGCTTCTCGATAAGGCGGACGTTCTCGAAGCTGCCGAGAGGGCAGGGCAGGGGGCTTCATTACTCGATCCCAATGCGAACAGCCTTACCTTTTACGACAAGGGGGCGATGGCATTGTTGATGCTCCAAAATGAAGTAGGTGAGCAGAATTTTAAAAGAGGGATAAAGAGTTTTCTTACCCAGTTCTCCTATCAAAATGCAAGCGTGGACGATTTCTTAAGCGCTATGGAAGCCTCAACCGGAACTTCTCTTGTAGAGTTCAGGCAGAACTGGCTGGAAAGCACTGCATTTCCTGAGGATGAACTTCTTAATTATTTACGTAATTCTTATCTACCTGTAGACAGTTTTTTTAAGCTGAGAATGGAACTCATTTCAAGTGCAGAGAATAATGAAGCTATCATCAGTAAATATTGGGAAAAAATAACATCATCCGGGTTCAGGGCACGTATGATCCTCCTCTACCACAGATCACTTTCCACAGATTTTTTAAAGAAGGCCTTCAGAAGTAATGATAGGGAGGTGAGAAAAGCCCTTTCATCACTTCCCGGACCGGTATCAGACGATTTAATTAGAGAATACGAATCTTTATTAACTGACCGAAGCTATGTTACACTTGAAAATGCCTTGTACAAACTCTGGATTCATCGTCCTGCAAGCAGAAAAGTCTACCTCGATAAGAGCGCAGGAATTTCCGGTTTTTCAAATAGAAACATCAGGCAATTATGGTTGCTTTTGGCTATCTTGACAAGCGATTACCTCTCCGCCGCCGAACGAGAGGAGTACAAAAATGAATTGTTTTCGTATACGGCAGAACATTATCCGATGGAAGTGAGACAATTAGCTTTTCAACTGATCCGGGAGGTTTTTCCTTACGAAGACCACAACCTGAGAGACTTAGTCAATGCGGCCCTTCATCCCGCCTGGCAATTCCGGCAACTTGCCAGGACCATCCTCAGGGATCTGATCAGCGATGATGTTCAGAAGAAAAGATTGAACACTCTGTTGCAGGAACTCGAAGGAAATGAATACGAATACCTGTCCGATAAATTAAATCGCGAATGAGAGCACTGGTAATTTCAGGGGGTGGAAGTAAAGGTGCATTTGCAGGGGGTGTGGCCCAGTTCCTCATGGAAAAACAAAAGCATCAGTACGATCTTTTCCTGGGTACTTCAACCGGCAGCTTGCTTATTTCGCATCTGGCTCTTCAGAAAATTCAAAAAATCAAAGAAATATACACCTCCGTTAATCAGAATAGTATTTTTAGTAATTGTCCGTTCACCATCCAAAAGAAACACGGTGTATCCAATATCGGGATCGCCCACTGGAACGTTTTGAAAAATTTTTACAACGGCAGCAAGACCTTTGGGGAAAGTCACAACCTGCTGAAACTCATCAAAAATACCATTACTCCTGAAGAGTTTGAAATCCTGAAACACGGCCCTAAGGATATCGTTGTCACGGTTTCTAATCTTTCTCTGAATCAAATCGAATATAAATCGATCAACGATTTCGAATACGAAGATTTTTGTGAATGGATATGGATTTCCTGCAACTACACGCCTTTTATGAGTCTGGTAAGGAAAGAAGGTTGCGAATACGCCGATGGTGGTCTGGGTAGCATGGTGCCGATTGAAGAAGCCGTAAAAAGAGGAGCGAAGATTGTGGACGCCATTATCCTACACACAGAAACTACGCATTTTAACCGGATGCCTTCTAGAAACGCCTTTTCGCTCCTAACTAATATGTTCGCTTTTATGCTGGATCGAATCGAGAGACAAAACATTCGCATTGGAAAGTTTGTTGCAAACAACAATGACGCCATTATTAACTTCTACTACACTCCTACGGTCCTGACTACGAATTCTCTCATTTTTGATAAGGACAAGATGACTGCATGGTGGGAGAGTGGTTTTCAATATGCCGAAGCCAAGAGCCATCAGCAAAGTCAATTACAAATAGAATTGGATTAGGCTTACCAGAGATCGCTTATTTCTTTTTTAACGAAGGCTAAAGCCGTTGCAGAAGGGGATTGTTTATCCATGGTATCATTGAGGATATCTTCCCTCAATTTATCCGCAGAATCAGATTCGCTCATACCTGCTCGTCTTATAGCCTGGATAGTGGCACTTTTGGCAGCTTTGATCACATTCCAGCATTCGTCACTCATATAGATTTGCTGTGACAGGTTGTGATCAAATTCATTTTCGATATTCTTGATCAAAAGATTTTCATAGGCTGCCTTATCTGCAGAAAGAGGAGCAACCCGAACCACTAAATTGGGGATCGAAATCCGTTCCAGAAAAAGAGCCAGGCGTTCATAGGCCTGCAAGCGAATAGGGAGCGCACTTTTCTGAGATTCCTTGTGCAGGAGATAACGCCTTCGTCCTTCTTCGTTTTTAGTATGAAGCCTGAAAAAATAAAAAGCAACAGCCCCTGTGACTACTGCTGGTAATAAAAAGCCGAATAATTGTAAAATTCCGTCTCCGGTCATAATTTTTTGGTGTTTGGTTTGATTTACGAAACTACAACGCAGGGATCAACTAAAAAGTATAACAATTATAAGGGTTGTTCCAACACACACCTGGATCTTTAGCTTCTTATTTCATCATATCTTTCACCGTCCTGTAGAACGTATCGTAAGGCGGTTGAATCCTGATTCTTGTACTGGTTTCAATTCCGTCAAAACCGTATTCACTTTTTCCTATGGCCTGCAGCCGTGATGGAGCAAGCCCGTAAGTTTCTGTCAAGACCCGAACAACCCCAGCGGCCTGCAGTGAAGATAGATCCCAGTTGTCTTTAATTTTTAATCCTTCAAAACCAAGTGCATTACTATTGGTTTCTACCATAATTTTGAGATTGGGGTACTTTTTTAAAACCCCTGCAATCTTTTCCAATGCCGGCAAGGCTTCAGCTACAACATCATAATTTCGGTCTACCTCTTTGAAAAGGAAAAGATTGTCCAATACCAGGGTAACCGCTCCATTGCTTAAGCCCGTTTTGACTTCTGTTCCCAAAGAATTCTTAAACTGTGTGAGCATGGCAAGGGTAACAGAATCGGTCTGGGTAAGAGCGTCATTGATCTTTTTCAGTTGATTTTCTTTAGACCGAAGTGTTTCGAGCGACTTACTGATATTTTCAGTCTTTTTACTGGAGAGTTCAGTAAAATTAGTAAGGTTCTGCAAGAGGGATGCGTTGGTTGCCCTCAACTCTTCCATCTGGAAATTGACAGCCTCCATCTCTGCTTTATATGTAGCTGATACCTGCTTTATCGAAGATAATTCGGACTGCAATTGTTGAATTTCAGCTTCTTTTTCCTCCAGCTGAAATTGCAGCTCTTTTTTGCTCTGGCTGAGTCCGGTGGCAATGGTCAATAGGGTTATTAAAAAAGTGATTCCGCTTTTTTTCATTTTCTGATAGTTCCTGTTAAAAGATTCATATTAAGACCTGTTCAAATAGTCAAGGCTTAATTCCGTAAGGGCCTTAACCCCAACAATTAATCCGCTATCGTCAATAATAAAATCCGGAGTATGGTGTGGAAAGGATTCTGTATTGCCCGGGGTCATCCCACCGAGAAAGAAGAAAAAACCGGGAACTTCTCGTTGAAAATAAGAAAAGTCCTCAGCTCCCGTGATCGCTTTTTGTTCTACCACATTACTTTCCCCTGCTACCCGTTTTAAGGTAGGAAGCATGGCAGCCACGAGATTGGGATCATTGTAGGTGATGTCTGTAGCGTCTTTTATTTCAATGGTGGCATCTCCTCCATATGCTTTGGCAATGGTCGGCACCATTTCCATCATCCTTTTGTTGAGCTTGTCTTTCATAGCATAATCCAGCGTTCGGATAGTACCAATCATTTCTGCGCTTTCAGGGATGATATTGAATCTTACCCCACTTTTGATCTTCCCAACCGTGATGACGGCTGCCTCGTTGGTCAATTCCGTTTCCCTGCTGATAATCGTTTGAAGTCCGTCTATGATCTTCGCACTGATTAAAATAGGATCAACACCGGCCCAGGGCTGTGAACCGTGACTTTGTTTTCCCTTCACATTAATCGTAAAGCTCTGAGCTGCTGCCATGGCGCCACCCGACTTATATCTAATCATGCCCACGGGGGTTTGAGAATTGATATGTAAACCAAAGATGGCATCGACATCGGGGTTTTTAAGAACACCTTCCTTTACCATTAGTTTGGCACCACCCTCTTCTCCGGGTGGAGGACCTTCCTCTGCTGGCTGGAAAATAAACTTAATAGTGCCATTAATCTTATCCTTGTTGTTGGCCATTACCTCGGCTACACCCATCAGGATGGCGGTATGTGTATCATGGCCGCAGGCGTGCATCACACCTACCTTTTCTCCCAGAAATTCTGAAGTTACTGTTGATTTAAAGGGTAAGTCATTTCGTTCATAAACCGGAAGGGCATCAATATCAGCTCTTAAGGCCACCGTTTTTCCGGGACCGGACCCTTTTAAAATTCCAACAACACCTGTATGGGCCACTCCGGTCTGTACTTCGATTCCGAGCGATGTCAAATGAGCGGCAATTTTAGCAGCTGTTTTAAACTCCCGGTTAGAGAGCTCGGGATTTTGGTGAATATCCCTTCGCCATTCTACTACTTTAGACTCCACAGCTTGATAAGCCTTATCCAAATTGTGGTCCTGAGCATTCATGTTTATAGCCATCAGACCACAGAAAACTGCAAAAAATGTATTTTTCATATTAAGTAATTAAAATTTAATTAGTCGATATCCCTCATTTTGAAGCTGGATCAAAGCTGTCATAGCTGATAATCCAAACTGCACCCCTTCTATGGTTTCTTCCCTTGGAAAATCTCTGGAAAAAGAAGACTGTCCGCAAAAAACGATTTGTACACCGGCATTGAGGAGGGCTTTTACCATTTCTTCATTGGGATTACCCACGCCGTATTTATTTTGATAAGATGCACTAGTTATAATATCCTTAGATGCCTTATTGTGCACCACAAGGGCAACCTTAAGGTTATTTAATGGTACGCCGGCCTGGGCATGCATGTTCAGAAATCTTGCGGCCGTTTCTATACTGGCATTGAGGGAACTTTTGGAATCGGGACTGTTCATGATATCGAACACGACCTTTAAGGGTTCATCCAATGGGGTTTTGAAATCCGGGTTATCAACGGGCCATACCGCGCCGTAATCCTGAATCACCGGACCTTCCTGCCGGGACTGAGCACTAAGCAGACCAGGGAGAATCAACAGATAAAAAAGTGTTAGAAATAAGGATCTAGATACCATTAATTGCAATAAAAGCTAAAGATATTCAAATTGAATAAAATTGTGATGTATTGTTTATAATAATTAAATCCGGGGTTTTAGCAACCGGTCAATTATGGCTAACTTCACGGTTCTAAATCGGGATATTTTTGAAACATTTTTTAGAGGATTTAAATGAGGCCCAAAAAGCGCCTGTTCTGCACAAAGACGGACCACTAATGGTCATTGCCGGTGCAGGATCGGGTAAAACCCGCGTGCTCACATACCGAATAGCTCACCTGATGGAACAGGGTGTAGACTCCTTCAACATCCTTGCTCTCACTTTTACCAACAAGGCCGCCAGGGAGATGAAAAAGAGGATCGCCGATTTAGTGGGCAGCTCTGAAACCAAGAATCTATGGATGGGTACTTTCCATTCTGTTTTTGCAAGGCTGCTTAGGTACGACGGAGATAAACTGGGCTACCCCAGTAATTTTACCATCTATGATACCCAGGATTCACAGCGCTTAATTGCCTCGATCATCAAAGAGATGGGGCTCGATAAGGATATTTATAAATACAAGCAGATCCAGAATCGGATATCGTCATATAAAAACAGTCTGATTACGGTAAAGGCTTATTTTCAAAATCCGGAATTACTCGAAGCCGATGCCATGGCTAAAAGACCCAGGCTGGGAGATATCTATCAGCAATATGTGGACCGGTGCTTTAAGGCAGGGGCAATGGACTTTGACGATTTGCTGTTGAGGACAAACGAATTACTTACCCGTTTTCCCGAAGTACTGCTGAAATACCAGGATAGGTTCCGATACATTCTTGTTGATGAGTACCAGGATACCAATCATTCCCAGTATCTTATCGTTAAAGCACTTTCCGATAGATATCAGAATATCTGCGTGGTGGGAGATGATGCCCAGAGTATATATTCCTTCAGGGGAGCAAATATTACCAATATCCTTAATTTTCAAAGAGACTATGACGATGTTGCCGTGTATCGACTTGAACAAAATTACCGATCAACAAAGAACATTGTCAACGCAGCTAACGCGATCATCGCCAAGAATAAGAATCAGTTAGAAAAAGTGGTTTGGACCGCTAATGATGAGGGGTCAAAAATAAAGTTGCACCGCTCAACGACAGACGCTGAAGAGGGCCGTTTTGTGGCGAGTTCTATTTTTGAAAACAAGATGCAGCAACAGCTGCCCAACAGTCATTTTGCCGTACTGTACAGAACCAATTCACAGTCGAGAGCCATTGAAGATGCCCTGCGCAAAAGAGATATTCCCTATAGGATCTATGGCGGACTATCCTTCTATCAGCGAAAAGAGATCAAGGATGTTCTTTCCTATCTCAGGCTGGTGATCAACCCAAAGGATGAGGAAGCTTTAAAAAGAGTGATCAATTTTCCTGCTCGGGGCATTGGGCAGACCACTATAGACCGACTGACTGTTGCAGCAAATCACTACAACAGGTCGATTTTTGAAATCATTGAGAACCTGGATAAATTAGAGTTAAAGATCAATTCGGGGACTAAGCGAAAATTGGAAGACTTTGTCAATATGATCAAGAGTTTCCAGATCATGAATAAAGGAGCAGACGCCTTTACACTGGCAGAACATGTAGCCAAAAAATCAGGAATATTGCTCGAATTTAAAAAGGACGGAACTCCTGAAGGCATTGCCCGGATGGAAAACATTGAAGAACTACTCAACGGGATCAAGGATTTTGTAGAAGGACAGAAGGAACTAGCCGATGCAACAGGAGATCTGACCGAATTCCTGGAGGATGTGGCCCTGGCCACAGACATGGATAAGGACACCACTGATATGGACAGGGTTGTTCTGATGACCATACACTCGGCCAAAGGACTTGAATTTCCTTATGTTTATATCGTAGGGATGGAAGAAGACTTATTTCCTTCGGCGATGAGCATGAATACCCGAAGCGAGTTAGAGGAAGAACGAAGACTCTTTTACGTGGCCTTAACAAGAGCTGAAAATCAGGCATACCTTACCTATACCCAGAATCGCTATCGCTGGGGAAAGCTCATCGACGCAGAACCAAGTCGATTCCTGGAGGAAATCGATGAAAAGTACATTGACAACCTCACCCCGGTAGATAATTACCGCTTTAAGCCGCTTATCAACAGTGATATTTTTGGAGAAGTAGACAAAAGCAGACTCCGGCAGAAAAAACCATCGAACGGTACACCTCCTGCTGCAGGCAGACCAACTCAGGACCAGCTTCGAAAGTTAAGAAAGATCAGGCCCAATATAGGAGAACCCACAAGCGGAGGACCCATGGAAATGCCCGACCTCTCTGTAGGTACCCAGGTCAATCATACGCGTTTTGGAAAAGGTAAGGTTATAAAACTCGAAGGAGCCGGTAATGATAAAAAGGCAGAAATCCTTTTTGAAAAAGGGGATGTAAAAAAACTATTGCTTCGCTTTGCCAAACTCGAAGTATTATCTTAGTACTTATGCAGGCCGAGTTTATAAAATTATACAATGATAATCCCAATCCCAGTGAAATAAAAAGGGTAGTGCAGGTATTACAAAAGGGCGGATTGATTATCTATCCCACTGATACGGTATATGGACTAGGATGTGATATCACAAAAACGAAAGCGCTGGAAAGGATTTCACGAATAAAGGGTATTAAGCTGTCAAAGGCTAATTGGTCTTTTGTCTGTGCAGACCTCAGTAATTTATCCGACTATGTAAGGCAGATTGACACCCCAACTTTTAAGATTCTGAAACGAGCTCTTCCGGGCCCTTATACCTTTATTTTACCTGGAAATAATCGTTTGCCCAAAGCCTTTAAAAACAAAAAGACTGTAGGGATCAGAGTTCCTGATAACAACATTGCCAGAGCTATTGTAGATGCTCTTGGCAACCCTATCGTCTCAACTTCGATTCGCGATGAGGACGATGTAATTGAGTATACCACAGATCCCGAATTAATCTATGAAAAATGGCAGAATCTCGTAGATCTGGTAATTGATGGCGGCTATGGAGACAATGTCCCATCTACGGTGATCGACCTTTCTGAAGGAGATCCACTTGTTATTCGGGATGGGAAGGGGAGCCTCGACATTCTTCAATAAAAAAACCGCAATACTTATGGTATCACGGTTTTCTCTATTTGATTTATACTCTTTTTAGTTGATTTCAGGATCTTTCATTCCTTCTTCAATCATGCTGTAGAACTGATCCAATTTAGGAAGTACAACAATTCTGGTTCTTCTGTTCTTTGCGCGATTTTCAGCAGTATCGTTGCTCATCAACGGCACGTAATAGCTTCTGGCTGCTGCAGTCATACGGGCAGGATCAACACTAAAGTCATTTTGCAGAATCCTTACGATAGAGGTAGCTCTTTTAGCACTGAGGTCCCAGTTATCAAGCAATACTCCACTGCGATAAGGTACATTGTCTGTGTGTCCTTCAACCATAAACTCAAAATCGGGTTTGTTGTTTACCACTTTGGCAACCTTACCAAGAACTTCCTTAGCTGCTGAAGTTACGTTATAGCTTCCTGAGCTAAAGAGTAATTTATCCGAGATGGAAACGAAAACAACTCCTTTTTCTACGCTGATCTCAATGTCTTCATCATCGAGGTTACCAAGAACACCTTTAAGGCTCTGCACCAATGAAAGGTTAACAGAATCTCTTCGGGTAATTGCATCCTGAAGTTTGCGGATCGTTAAATCTTTTTCCTGCAGGCTCTCCAATGACTTTTCGAGGTTTTCAGCACCTTTTGTGGTAAGGGTGGTCAAATTCCCCATGTTGTTTATCAACTCCTGATTGTTCGCCTTTAAGAAAGCATTCTGATCTTCCAAGGTGTTAAGTCGGGCAGTTGCCGTAGCCTTTTCTTCCAAACAGGTGTTTAATTTAACCGTGGCTGAATTTAACAGGTCCTGAGTTTCTTTTTGTTTTGCCTCTAATTCGGCATATTTTTTTTGTGAGACACATGAGGATAATAAAACCATTATTCCCAAGCTACCTAAAAGTAATTTTTTCATATAATACGTAATTTGATTTTTTGAATTATTGTTTTTAACGGGTTCTGTTGTATATAGTAAGCAAAATTATGCAATCGCCCAAAGCCTAATTTAGGAACATTGTTAATCTTTTACTAAATTGTTAAAACTCCGCACCTTATATACGTAGTGAGACCATA